>CAMBSL010000006.1 GCA_945870455.1 Pirellula staleyi DSM 6068
GCTTGGCCAGCCGCAATTTCTGATCTTTTCCATTTGGAGCCGTATCGATGTCGTTATCATTGCAGGAAATCCGTGAGCTTTGTACTAAACAGGAATTGAGTTTGGTGTTGGCCAGCCAACTTCCCGCTTTGGAGACGCTGTCCAGTACCGAGTTGAAGAAGCATGCTGTGAATGCCCGAAAACTTGTCGATAAGTGGCAGGATTTGTCACGCGCTCAAGCGCGAACGGAAGGCCGCAAGAGCGGCACGCCGAATCTCGACGGACGCACCCATGCGAAGCACGATCTATTCCGAGCCGCATTGGAAGCGTTTGAAGCCCGACTCAATTCAACCGCAGCCAAGCCTCCAATGCTTGCTTCGAAACGTCCCGTCAAGTCCACTGTGCGGGCCGCCGAAGCGAAGGCAACGCGTCAATCGACTCGCAAAGAGTTGCAGGGAACAAAGCAAAAAATCAATGCCGCTTCGGTAACGATTCCAACTGCGGATGTACCCTCCGTGACTGCGACTGCTGCCAAGATCACGCCGAAGAAAGCGAAGCCGAAAGCATCCGCACCCAAGAAAGTCTCTGCCAAAGCCTCCGCTACCAAGCAGGCGTTGGTGAAGACAGCCGGCGCCCGCGCGGCCAAACGAACGACCGTTTCGGTGGCTGTCCCATTGAAACCCGCCTCCAAGAAGAAGTCCACCAGCCAAGCCGCACCAGGAACAGCAGCCCAGCGAGCAACTTTGGGTGGAAAAGCCAAAGCCAATCGCGTCGCAATTTCGAACGTCACCTCTAAAATCGTCGGCCATGTGTCCTCAAAAGGAAAGCGGACGCAAGCGAAGCGAGACTCGAAAGGCCGTTAGCGATTTTGCGAATCTGAACTACTGCGAATCTGAACTACTGCGAATCTGAACTACTGCGAATCTGAGTTTCTAGAATGCCATACATGCCGAAACCACATCGGCAAACGAAAGGTATGCAGATTCGCGTTGGTTGGCAAATTCTCTAAAATCGGCTGCGTCAGTTCCAAACGAAGCTGTCCGTAGCAATGATTAAACTCTTTGATAAAGACCTCACTCGCGTCCGGCATGCAAACGCAACCGACCACTTTGGTCCCTTGGCGAAGCACCCCGCAAGGTCGATCTCGTTCGCTGCCAGAAGACATATTATTGGGACTCGTTCCTTGAGTATGTCGAAAACAAGGACAGTGCTTTCGTCAATTTATCTCGGCACAGTGAACTCGTTCGCTCATTGGTTTGGCAAAGGGCACCGCGCACGCCTAGCCATTCTGCCCCTAAGTGAGTCAACAATTCAAGCTGGTTCAGTTTCAATGAACCCGCCAATGCAACACTCAGCCCAACATCGTGCGCGAGTTGAATCCATTCTTGCAGTTGGTCAATCGAACAATGATCTAGCAGTCCACCAGTCTTTTTGTTGTGGGTATCGATCAGCACGTAGCGACATTCAAGCGAACGAGCGGCTTCTACCACTTCCATCCAATCGGGTGAACATGCTTCCGTTGTATCTGCGTAATGTACCAAGATCAGCTGAGAAGGATGTTTCAATGAGTGTAAAATTCGTCCAGCAGTTTCCTGCCATTTTTTCCCATTGCAATGTGCCAAAGCCAGTTTGAGATGAAATCGCAGAGGCAAAATGGCTGCCAAAGATTCTTCTAATTCGAACGGCCATTCTGCGAGCTCTCCTCCCGCCACGCTTACGTGAATGTCGCTGGAAATCTCCATTCGGGTCAACTCCAGAATCGTTTCGAGCTTTGGTCGGCCAAGTGAACCGTGCTCTGGTTCCTTGAGGTCGAGCCACTTCGCCCCCGATTCTATGACCCACCCAGCCTCTATGGCCGAACGGGCGCTGACCAGCAAATTCGGTGGATCTGGCATCCAGTTGAGATTTTTCAAGACCTTAGCCATTCGATGTTAAAGCCCCGGCATTCGAAGAACTGGGTTCACAATACCACCCGTTGTTGTGGTTGCACACGATTCGGTGTACAAATATCGCTGGATTGCAAGCATTTCGAGTTGGATTGCAAGTCGGATATCGATTATGGGACAGGGCAGAGGTTGAACGCACACTTCAGTTATATCACAAATCAGGAATCCCTTCATCAGCTCTGTGACAAGATAGCTGCCCAGAAACTTGTCGCTTTTGATACGGAATTTGTGGCAGAAGATTCGTATCGACCCGAACTTTGTTTAGTTCAAGTGGCGACGGAAGATGAAATCGCAATCATCGACCCGTATACTTGCGGTGATTTGAATCCGTTTTGGCAATCGCTGATCGATCCTGCCACAACGGTGATTGTTCATGCGGGACGAGAAGAGACGCTGTTTTGCTACCGGGCGACCCAGAGTCTGATCCCGAATCTGTTCGACATTCAAATTGCCGCTGCCTTCCTAGGATTCGAGTACCCTGCCTCGTACGGAAACCTAGTCCATCGCTTTACCGGCATGATTCTCGACAAGGAGGAAACGCGATCGGATTGGCGAAATCGACCACTTTCCAATCAACAGCTTCAGTACGCTGCCCAGGATGTTCGCGATCTACCAAAGCTTTTCCAGACGCTTAAGCAGCAGATCGAAAAACTGAATCGTCTTCCTTGGCTTGTAGAAGAGACCAAGCAACGGCAAGAAGAGCTGGCGGAATTCGAGACCAATGAAAACTGGTATCGCATCAGTGGCATTCAAGCCCTTTCAGGTAACTCGCTATCGATTGTGCGAGGACTTTGGAATTGGCGTGACACCAAGGCCAAGGAACGAGACATCCCGCCTCGCAAGATCCTTCGCGACGACTTGCTGATCGAACTGGCGCGGCGAGGGACATCTGATGTCCGGCGGATGACATCCTTGCGAGGCATGGAGCATCGTCACACGAAACAGTATTTACCGGAGCTCGCAAAAACCATCGAAGACGCGATGAATCAACCGCCGCCGACATGGCCCAAGAAAAACCGTTACGGAAAAGGGCAACCCGCCGGAATGCTTACGCAGTTTCTGTCGGCCGCCCTCGCCTATATCTGTCGAACAAAACGCATCTCGCCTGCCATCGTGGCAACATCCGATGATCTGAGGGATTTTGTCAAGTATCGGCACGACCCGATCAACGACGGCTCGTCTCCACCTTGCTTAACGGTTGGCTGGCGAGCCGAAATCGTGGGTAAGGAACTCGATGAATTGTTGACGGGCAAGTTAGCCATGGTTCTGGATGACCCAGATAGCGACATGCCGATCAAATTCTGCCGCCCGCAACACTAGTTAATCAACACTAGTTAATGCCGTATCCACAGTGATTTTATAAGTCGTTGGTAGTGGATCTTACAAGATCCACTACCCTAAAATCAGGCGTTAACAAAGCACTAGCTAGCTAGGGGCGAATCACAGCTGGCTGCTGTTGTGTTGCGCAGTGAAATGCGCCTAGCCCGAAGATGAAATCCGAAGCGTCCAAGCATACGACCCGGCGTTCCGGCATTAAGTCTTGCAGGATTCCTGCTGCTGCATCGTCCGTTTCCCGGTAACCAAACGTGGGCATCAACACGATCTCGTTCGCGATGTAAAAATTGCAATAACTCTCCGGTACCCTTCTTCCTTGTATCAAGCGGGGTGGTGGTGTCATCAATGGAATCACATCGAGCGGTCTTCCCTGCGCATCGGTCATGCCTACTAAATTCTGGCGTTGCAGTTCCAATTTGTCTGCATTGGTATCGTTGCTTGAGCAGGATACCGCCGCCAATACGAGCCCCGGTCGAATAAAACGAACGAGTTGATCGATGTGGCTATCGGTGTCGTCACCAGCTAATGCACCACCGTCAACCCAGAGCACTTTGCGAACGTCCAGCATTCGCCGCAACTCCGATTCGACCAACTCGCGTGTCCAATGAAAGTTCCTGGTCGATGATAACAGTACGCTGCTGGTTGTCATCAAGGTTCCCTGCCCATCGGTCTCAATCCCGCCACCTTCTGCGATGAGACTGCTGGCAAACGACTCTATAGGTGAATCTCCCTCGGTGCGCAGCTTTCCTGCTGGATTGAGCAAGTTACATATTTTTTCGGACGCGGCTGCATCCTTCTCGTGTGGATACTTATTCCCCCAAGCGTTGAACCGCCACCGTGTTGCTCCCAATTTTGTTCCGTCTTTGTTCAACAAAAACGTCGGCCCGAAATCGCGGATCCACGTGTCGTTGGTCGAAACGTCGTGAATCGTAACATTGTCAACGTCGCTCAAGCTTTGTTGGGCTTGAGAGGTCGCTTCCGGAGTTCCTCCAAGAACGTGAACATGCTCGACTTCGGCAAGGATCCGAACCATGCGCTCGGTGACCAACGGGATGTTCGTAAATCGACCAGGCCAGGTGTTCAAGTTGTGCGGCCAGGATATCCATGTGGCTTCGTGGCGTTCCCATTCGGCAACCCATCGATAGCCTCCCTCCACGGCCGATCCAGCGATCGCTTCCCCTTTTTCCGTTCCATCGCTCATTCGTCAATCCATCGTTTCGTGAGATCCGAATAGGCATCAATTCTTCGATCTCGCATAAACGGCCAGTAGGTTCGTTGCGTGTTGATCTTGTTCAAATTGCAATCGACAATAACCATTTCCTCGTGGCTGTGGCTGGCTCGATGCAGCAAATTGCCTGCTGGATCGAAAGCAAATGAAGCTCCCCAAAACTCAATCGAGTCCTCAACACCTACACGATTTGCCGCTCCGACAAAAACGCCGTTTGCGATCGCATGGGACCTCATCATGGTTTCCCAGGCTTCGTGTTGGCTTTTTCCGAAGACGGGTTTATCGGGTGCGCTCCAGCCGATCGCTGTGGGATAAAGAAGAATTTCTGCTCCCTTAAGTGCGAATAGTCTTGCGGCTTCGGGATACCACTGATCCCAGCAAACGCCGACACCCAGTACTCCAAAACGGGTCTTGGCCACGGTAAAGCCCGTATCGCCGGGTGTGAAGTAGAACTTTTCGTAGTAGAGCGGGTCGTCTGGAATGTGCATCTTGCGATAGAAGCCTACCTGGGCTCCATCGGCGTCGAAAACGACAGCAGTATTATGATAAAGCCCGTGCGCCCGGCGTTCGAAGATCGAGCCGGTGACGACCACGGAGCAGTCGCGAGCCACGTCGCTCATAGCTTGGCTAGTCGGCCCGGGAATGGTTTCGGCCCATTCAAATCGAAAGTGCTCTTCGCTTTGACAAGGATAGGGCGCGTTGAAAAGTTCTTGCAGGCAAACGATGTTGGCCCCTTGTGAGGCAGCTTGTCGCACGCGATCGATCGCTTTGTCGGTGTTTTCTTTTTGGTTTTCCGAGCAGGTCATCTGCACCATCGCCAATCGAACAGTGCGAGCTTTCGTCGCAGTCATCTGGATTCCTTTGAAAAAAGGTTTGCAATTCTGGTATTCGCGTGGGTTATCTTGTGTTTTTCACTCAAGCATTTTAGGGGTGTTCGCCCAACGGCACGTCTCTCCATGTGCCGTTCGCCATTCTTCAAAAATCGCAGGCAGACGGCACTTGGAAAGCGTCTGCTAACTCCGGATACCCGTGGAAGAAGCTTAGCAAGCGGCGCGAACCGCTGCTAGCAGTCTTCCCCAAATCCATCCTACACTTTTCGTTTTGGCAAAGCACCTGCCTGCGAAAGACTTCTCGGGATGATACAATTCGGTCTATCCCATCGAGTCTTTTAACATTAATTTCATGGATTTGCCCCTTTTAGAAAGAACGGCATGACTACAGACGGATCAGCCAAAGCGGATTTGGATCGCTTGCAACGCGCTCGCGAACAAATCATCGGTCAACTGTCCAAAACCATTGTCGGGCAAATCGATGTGGTCGAACAACTCCTCATCTGCGTTTTCGCGAGAGGACACTGTTTGCTGGAAGGGGTTCCTGGTTTAGCCAAGACTTTGATGATTAGCACGCTTGCTAAGTCGCTGAGCCTTTCCTTTAGCCGCATCCAGTTCACGCCCGACCTGATGCCGGCCGACATCACAGGTACAGAAGTGCTTGAGGAGAATCGATCGACTGGCACGCGCGAACGTCGATTCATGGAGGGTCCACTGTTTGCCAACGTAGTTCTGGCTGACGAAATCAACCGAACGCCTCCCAAAACCCAAGCCGCTCTGCTGGAAGCCATGCAAGAGCGCCAAATCACCGTCGGTCGAGTTCGTCACTCGCTTTCCGATCCCTTCTTCGTGCTAGCGACACAAAACCCGCTCGAACAAGAGGGAACGTACCCGCTACCGGAAGCCCAACAGGACCGATTCATGTTCAAGGTCCTGGTTGGCTACCCAAACTTTGCGGACGAATTCGAAATAGCTAGGCGGACCACCGGTCGGGGTATCGCAGAAATCCAAGCGGTCTTGTCCGGCGAAGAAATTCTCAGTCTGCAAGAATTCATTCGAGGCATCGAAGTCTCCGAAAACGTGATTCGATACGCTTTGGCCATCGTTCGTCAAACACGCGTCGGACAAGAAGGCGTACCGGACTTTGTACGCGAACAAGTTGCATGGGGAGCGGGGCCTCGTGCAGTCCAATTTCTCATTCTCGGTGCCAAAGCTCGCGCGGCAATGTCCGGCAGATCACACGTCGATCCTGCCGACATTCAATTTTGTGCCAAGCCGGTCTTGCGACACCGCATGGTTGTGAATTTCGCCGCCGAAAGCGACGGCATCACGAGCGATGCTGTCATCGATCGAATTATCTCCTCCACACCGACCGCTCAAGACGAATTGCTACGCGATGCCCGATTCCAAAGAATACTTGCATCCTGAGGCCATTCGACGCATTGCGTCGATGGAGCTGAGGGCACGCAATATCGTTGAAGGGTTTATGTCGGGCATGCATCGCAGTCCCTACTTCGGCCAATCGGTCGAGTTTGTACAGCATCGCCAGTATGTCCCCGGCGACGACTTAAGACACATCGATTGGAAAGTCTGGAGCCGCCAAGACAAACTCTACATCAAGCAATACGAAGAGGACACGAGTCTCCGGTGCACGCTTTTGCTAGATTCCTCCGAGAGCATGTCCTACGGGCGAGGTCCGCTCAACAAGTTCGACTATGCCGCCACGATTTGTGCCTGCATCGCGTACCTAACGCTGCGCCAACAAGACGCGGTTGGCCTGACTGTCTTCGACCAAAAGATAAGGTCGCGGCTGCCCTGGCGTTCCAGTCGTTCCCATTTGCAGAGTATCTTTAAAGCCTTGCAACAAACGACTCCAAACGAAAAAACAAACCTGACGCAAGTCTTTCGAGAAATCAGCGATACCTACCCAAAACGTTCATTGATGGTCGTCGCTTCCGATTTTTTGGGCAGCGAAGCACAAACGCTCAAATCGTTGGCTGCGCTGAAGCACGCGGGGCACGACATTTTGGTTTTCCATGTTCTGGATGATGACGAGCTTGATTTTCCGTTCAACGACCCGACTCGCTTCGAAGGTATGGAATCGATGGATCACCTGACTTGCAATCCGCGTGCGCTCCGCGAAGGCTACCTTGAGTCGTTGCAGCGTTTCTTGGATCGAGTGCGACACGCGTGCGCAAGCTCTCAAATCGACTATCAGTTGATTCGGACCAGCAAGAATATCGATGCCGCCTTGGTCGCTTACCTTACCTCGCGTATGGCTCACATGAGGAAGAAGTAAAAAACGATGCAATTCTTATTTCAACCGCTGGCATGGGGTTTTTTGCTGGTCTTGCTCCCGTTGTTGATCCACTTGATCAACCTCGTGCGACATCGACGTACTCAATGGGCCGCCATGGAGTTCTTGCTCGAAAGCTACCGCAAGCATCGTCGCTGGGTCTGGCTCAAACAAGCCTTGCTCATCGCATCGAGAATGTTGGCCGTCGCAATCGCAGTTGCCATGTTGGCCCAATGGGTCAGTGGCTCCCGTTGGCTTTCGCTCATCAGTCAAACGACGACCCATCATTATGTGGTTTTGGACGATTCGGCATCCATGGGTGACACCTCCTCAAGTGGTTCGGCTTATCAATCGGCGTTGAAAGCCGTTCAAGCCATCGCAACCAACACCAGCACTCAGGACGGCTCGCACCTGCTCACAGTGATTCGCGCTTCGAGAGGGACGCTCGCATCTGCGCGTGCAAAAGAGGCGCAGGCCATCGAATCCGCTGCCTCGAAAACAACTAAGCCCGGTGACGCGTCACCAATGTCAACGTCAACAACTCCGCAAGCCGATGCCGTTGCGGACATCCTTTCTCGGACGATCCCATCCGACCCTACGGCATTGCTCAGCAAGATCAGTTCGACGCAGACAAGCTCGCTCGATACCGGACTAGGCGACTCGTTGGAGTTGATTTCGCCTTTGATCCAACAGGCTTCGACCGAAAAGCCGATCGTTTATCTGATGAGCGACTTCCGGAGCAAAGACTGGACCAATGCCACACTTCTTAAGCAGCAATTGCAATCGCTACCCGGAAGCGATCTGGACTTGCAGTTAATCGATTGTGTTCCAGATCGACATGAGAATTTGACTTTAGTGTCGATCGCGCCCCAACAAGAAGTATTGGCGGCTGGTGTGCCTGCCATGATGAATATAGCGATTCGCAACAATGGACTGGCTCCGGTTCGCAACGTTACCGTGCGAGTTCTAGCGGTCGATTACGGTGATCGTCAGCCGGATCAAAAGCCGACTGCCCCCCACTCGGGATTGGTGACAGAGCTTCCTCCACTCATTCTCGAACGCTTGGAACCAGGCGAGTTGATCACTAGGCACGTTCAAATCTTGTTTCCGAGAAGCGGTTCGCATGTGGTGGAAGCTCAACTGCCACCCGATTCGTTGATGTCGGACAATTCCGCACGCTGCGTTCTCGATCTCCAAGAGGGCATTCGAGTCCTTCTCATCGATGGTGATGCCGCAGGTAAGCACTCGTTCTTTTTTGAATCGGCACTCAATCCAGGTGGCAGCGCGAAGACGGGATTGATCATGTCTCGCGAGGGTCCAGAGTTCCTCCGCGATTCCGATCTGACGACCATTCAGAACTATGCATGCATCATCATGCAAGCGGTTCCATCGCTCGACCCTCGCGCCCTGGAAAATCTGCATCGTTATGTTTCGCGCGGTGGTGGGTTAGCCGTATTCTTTGGCGAACAAATGTCGGATGCGGACTACTTGCGATACAACTCGTTTTGGACCAAGCCGATCAAAGGTTCCGATAACGCCATTCCGTTATTACCGTTTTCGATTAAAGGCCCCAAAGACTTGCCGATGAAGCCGGGCGATACGACACCGGACTTGATCGCGGATAACCATCCGATTTTTGAGCCGTTCCTCGGCTTGAGCAACTCGCCTTTCCAGTTCGTTCGGATACAGCGCTACTTGGAAATAGAAAAGGAATCGACCGATTCCGCTACCTCCAGTCCTAATTCCGATGCAGCCAATTGGAAGCCGGTCGCATCGCTTCGAAACGGTCAGCCGATCATCATCGATCATGCCATCGGTGACGGACGAGTTTTGGTTGCATTAACAGCATTGGATCGACAATGGACGAACTGGCCACAGGACCCAACGTTTGTCGTGGCTGCCTTAAAAATGGTGGGTTACCTTTCGTCGTTCCGCATCCCCGAGTCATCGCGATTCGCCGGTACGCCGATGCGATGGGATTTTTCGTCGCAAGAGCTGTTGCCCGCGATCCAAGTGCTCTGTCCGCCACCCACCGGATCCAACGTCAAATCCATACTCAACATCAACGCGGTGCCGGCAGGTGAGTCCGCGTTCCGCGCAACGCTCGACTCGGCTGCCAATCAAGATACCGACGAAACGATTCGCGCGATCATGGCTGCCGGAAACTTTGAGTGGTGGGGCACGACCACCCAAGGCGAACGCGTGGTAAAGAACATCGCCAGGAACACACCTCCGATAGAAGGCGAACTGGAAAAGATCAACCAAGTCGATTTGAATCGCAGTCTGAGTGGCATTAAATTCACTTTCAAGTCAGCCGAATCGCTGGGTGCAAGTTCGGCTTTGGCTGGATTTGCGAATCGAAACATGCTGTTGATGGCATTGTTGCTAGGTTTGTTGATGTTCGAGCAGTGGCTTGCTTGGAGCGCTTCGTACCATTTGCCCATGAAACGCTCATAGTCCTAACATGAATTACCCCTCGATCGACCATTTCCCATTCTTTGCCCAAGAAGACATGCGAGTCTTCTATCAGTGGATGCGCATCGAACAGATGGATCAATGGCTGCATTGGTTTGTCTTTGCTTGCATCCTGGCTGGCTTGATTTCCTACGTTGTCTACTGGTATCGAAAGGACTGGTCGGAAGTCCCTAAAGGCATTGGCTTGACGCTCCTCATGCTCAGGCTGCTCGCACTGCTTGGAATTCTCATTTTCTTTTTTGATTTGCAAAAACGAACAGAGCAAAAGGTAACGCGTTCCTCCAAATTGGCGATGCTGGTCGATACTTCTTTGAGCATGACAATGCCTCAGCAAGACGAATCCGAGAAGCGACTTGCGGGTTCGAATGCATCGTCTACCAACCGGATATCTGCCGTTCAAAGTACATTCGCCAATTCCCCACTGCTAAAGCAATTGCAAGAGCGACACGACATAAGTGTCTTTCGATTTGACCAAAGTGCTCGTCCGAGCGCAGTCGCTTCGTTCGCGAAACCAAAGGAGACAAGAAAGGGGAACGATCCGGATTCAGCGCGACTTGTCTTGTGGCGATTCCTGACTCGCGTGATCTGGGCCGGAACGATCGTTGGAATCATCGGCGGCGCACTCATGGCAGTCTCGCTCTTGGCTCGAGTCTACGGCGATGTTCGATCGTTTTGGCCATACGTTCTCATGGCGGCCGTGATCGCAGTGGTTTCTGGTTTTGTGGTCATCGCGACTGCAATCTTGAGAGCCGATCAGTTGCCTTGGCAGAGCCTCTGGACTTTCACGCCACCTGCGGCGAGTAACGTAACCAAAGGAATCAAGGACGCCACGGGAGGTAGCCCGGATAGCCCGCAACCGATCGAACCCAATGCAGTTTCCTGGGAAATTCAAATCGCAGCCACGGGAACCGAGTCTCGCATTGGCGATGCAATCAACAGTATCCTGGAACAAGAGCGGGGCTCGCCATTGGCGGGAATCGTGGTGATCTCCGATGGACGCAGCAACGCGGGTCTCGATCCCCTAGTGACGATTTCCGAAGCGACGTTGCAAGGGGTCCCGATTCACACCGTCGGAATGGGGACATCCAAGAATCCCCTCAACGTCCGAATGGTAGATATCGAAACCCCGAAACGCGTCTTTCCCGGCGATCGGTTTCGATTGACTGCATTGTTGCAGGCATCCGGATTGCAGGGAAAACAAGTCACGATTCAATTGCGGCGGCGACCGGGCGGCCAAAAGAATGCAGGCATGGCCATCGAAGAGGAAAGAGTCGTGACGCTCGACGCGGATGACGCGATGTCCAATTTGGTCTTTGACATCCAACCTCGCGAAATCGGATCATGGATCTATGAGGTGAAAGCGTTGGCGCCGGAGCAAGATTCAAACCCGCTCGACAATGCGCTCGAAAGCGAAGTCCGCGTGGTTGAGCCCAAGTCGACCGTCTTGATTGTGGCGGGTGGTCCGACTCGGGAGTATCAATTTGTTCGCAACTTGCTCTTCCGAGACCCTACGGTTCAATCGCACGTCTTGTTGCAATCGAGCGGACCAGGCGTTTCGCAAGAAGCCAAAAAATTACTCGCTGAGTTTCCTCGCACGCGAGCCGAGATGAGCCAATACGATTGCGTAATCGGGTTCGATGCCGATTGGTCCAAGCTAGACATGGAGCAAGTAGAAAACCTTGAGAAGTGGATCAGTGAACAAGCAGGTGGACTGGTCATCGTCGCTGGCCCCGTGTCGACTCCGAAATGGGCGGGAAGTCAAGGTAACGGCAATCGCAAGGCCGAGATACTTCGCAATCTTTCGCCTTTGGTGGTCAATACCCGTGGGGCGAGAATGGTTTCGATCGGTCGCTTTGAATCCGAGACCGCTTGGCCACTCAACTTTGCTCCTGATGCTTGGCAAACGGACTTTATTCAAATCGCCAAGACGCTTGAGGACAGCCGCAGGGCTTGGGAACGCTTTCGAGGGGTCTATAGTTTCTACGCTTGTTACGAACCGAAGCCAGGCGCAACGCCGGTCGCTTATTTTTCCGACCCGACGACTTCGGTAGGGAGCAAGCAACCGATCTATTTGGCAACGCAATTTTACGGTGCCGGCCGTGTTGCATTCCAGGGCGGCGGCGAGTTTTGGCGATTGCGTGAAGTCGGCGAAGGATACTTTGACACGTATTACACCAAGCTCATTCGCTGGGCAGGTCAAGGTCGTTTGTTGCGAGATTCCGATCGAGGAATTTTGCTTTTGGACAAACAACAAGCGATTGTGGGGGAGCAAGTCATGGTGCGAGCCGTGTTGCGCGATGCTCAGTTTCTACCAACAATTATGCCGGATGCTCAAGCAAAGTTAGTCGATCCGTCAGGCCGAAGCACACCGCTTGTCTTGGCCCCGATCCCAGACCCTTCGCAACCTGGTGTTTATCTCGGGCAGTTTTTCACCAAGGCGACCGGCACATACGAAGTGCAATTGCCTGTAGGCGGGTTGGCAGATCAGCAGTTGCTGACGCAACAAGTCTCGGTGCGTGTGCCTGCACTCGAAATCCAAAGGCCACAAAGAAACGATCCCTTGCTCAACGAACTGGCCACGCGAACAGGTGGTAAGTACTGGGTCGGAATGGATTCGATTGCAGGCATAGCTAGTGAAACTAACAACGCAACGAACGCAACGCTTTCGCCGCTGGTTCAGTCCATTGTTCCACGCGATCAAACGAACTATCTGCCAGGCGCCCCGGACAAGGAATTTCAGCAACGGCTGATGGGGCTGTTGATGGCCATGATTGTCGGCTGTCTGTCGATGGAATGGCTCATAAGAAGGCTCAGTAAGTTGGCGTAACCGACGAAGCCGGTTGGATGTTCGTCGGCTCTCAGTCCGCCTTGTGCGGGATAGTACGCCTACGGCTAACTGTTAAACGAACAGCTCAGCACCTTGCAACAAAATGCAGCGGTTTTATGAGGCCATGGGGGACGGGGATCTCGGACGCGTTATGCGTTCATAATGGATATTCGCAAATGCGAATCAAAGTGAGCGGTTGCAACCATATTGCTCTCCAGATGAATGTCCATGTCCCGCGCCAACGAAGGCAAATTGAATCGATGGATTTCTTTTTCTTGCGAATCGTTGAAGAACAATAACAAGCCTCCAGTAGACCCACCCGAAACGCCGACCGCAGTCCCATCTTTTAGCCACTGCACGCGCCATACGAGTCCGCCGGGAATCCCTTCGCATGCATGCGACTTGCGAAGCGCGCCATCATCCCAGCCAAACCGCAGCATCAACGGTTCATGAACCGCACCGAACGGATTCGTGGCTTTGTGGGTTCCGCCTGCAATGAGCTCCTTTCGCTCCGCATGGTAGGCCAACGATCGAACTCCGCCATACTCTGCCTGCTGGCCTTTGTTCTCCGTATAGAGCGGTGTTGCCTCGATCGTTCGCTCTAGTTTTCGGTCTGCAATGTTCCAAACGTGAATCTTGCCAAGCAAATCGCCGGTTATCAGTTGATTTCCGCTTGGATGAAACTCAACGCTGTAAATGTGTCGCTCATGCCCGCCCCATTCGGCGATTTTCTCGCCGTTCGCCATACTCCATAGCTTGACCAGCATGTCGTTCCCAACCGATGCAAGCGTGCTTCCATCAGGCGAAATAGCAACGCCTCGAATCCAACCTGAATGCGCATCGGACTTGCGCAACAAAGACGGCGCATCGGTTCGAACGGCCCACCACATCAAGCTACCTTCACAACCACCCGAAACAAGCTGTTGACTATCGGGACTATAGCACAACGCATGAACCCAGCTTTCATGCCCCTTTAAAATGGTTTTCTCTCCGCCTGGAATACGCCACAATTGCAACGACGAATCCTCGGATGTGCTTACGGCTTGTTGACCATCTGGCGAGATCCGACATGCGATCAAGGGGCGGTCGTGTTTCCACTGATGAACCACATGCGTCTTGGTGAAATCGATGGGAAGATTCACGCTAGGTTAGCACTTTCCAAACAGGGGCAGCGGCTGGATCTGCAATCGGCAACTCGCGTCCATCGACCGCAATCGATTGCGTCGAATCGACCCCTACGGCCTGGAGATAAGTATGAAACAAGGCTCCATGATCGACTTGCCCATCGACCACTTCGGTCCCCTCATCGTTCGTCTTGCCAAAGATTGCCCCTCTAGCGACCTTGCCACCTGCCATCACGATCGACCAAGCCTTGGACCAGTGATCGCGACCGTAATACAAATTGATATTGGGTGTTCGGCCGAACTCACTTAGTACAACCACGAGGGTCTTCTCCAGCATTCCGCGATCGAACAAGTCCGAGATAAAAGTAGCAAACGCCCTATCAAACTCGCCGAGTTGCTCGATGTGAAAGTTAAAGTTCTCATTGTGTGTGTCGTAGTTAGAATGCGTTACTTGAACAAACGAGACGCCGTTCTCCAGCAATCGCCGAGCCATGAGGCACTGTCGACCAAGATCGTGTTTGCCGTATCGGTCTTGATCGGCTTGTGGCTCTTTGGAAACGTCGAACACATCGCGGCGTTCCATCAATCGTAGGGCTTGTTCGTAGCTGTGGGTATAGGCGTCGGTGATGGCGGTTCGTCGTCGCGTCAAGAATTCTTCGTTCAGCCGACGTCGAAAGTCGTGTCTTCGCAATTCCGCCTCATCGTTCATGCCATCCGGTTTGGTTGTATTGGGGGGCGGCTTGGATCCACCCAACGAGATGCTTGAGTACTTTGGACCCAGATATGCGGATTCGTTTCCCTTGCCTCCGCCGCCACCCGGTGTGACCACAATATGCCCGGGCAGCCCTCGGCTTTCGTCGTTGAGCATGCGAGCTGCGACGGCACCGATTTGCGGATACTCTGCCGCCGCAGTTTGGCGACGCCCCGTCAGCATCATATAAGCACCCTTGCCGTGATCGTCCTCCGATGTATTGACACCACGCAGCACACACAAGTGATGCATCTGCTTGGCCGTGTAGGGCAGCAAATCGCTCACATGGGTGCCAGGAACGGAGGTTGGAATAGAACGACAGGGGCCACCCGTTTTTGTGCCTGGTTTAGGATCCCAGCTTTCTAGTTGGCTCAATCCGCCATGCATGTTGAAGACAACGATGCGCATATCTTGGGTCTTGAGTTGCTCTGCGGCAAGGCCGGTCGTGAGACTGCCTAATCCACCCGCGATGGCACTGCCCGCAACAGCGGTCGAACCAGAGCGTTGCAGAAATTGACGACGACTCAATCCATGTTCTCGCGAACCGCATGCATAATGTGCTAGGCTCATTCGACAGTCTCCACTGAAAGCAAACTAAGGGTAAACTCGAAACTCGGAACTCGTCAGCAATCCCCACACTAACTCTTGTGCAATAGTCACCTTTTTGTCGGCAGCATTTGCAAGTTGTTCGCCAACCCATTGCAGTTCTTGTGCGGTAGGCTCACGCGACAGCAAGGATCGATACATCAATTTAACGGCTGCCATGGCGTCGGACTGTTTGGCAATCAAATCCGTAATGTTGCTGCCGCTGGCAGCCGACCACTGAAAAACAGATCCGCCGTTCGCCATGAATAACGCTTGATCCGGAGACGCAAAAAACTCATCGCTTGTTTGTCCAACGCCCGATGCAAACAGATTTGCAAAAACGTCCACGTTCGGACGGAGCTTGTCGAGCGCTTGGCGGGTCGCTTGCAGTGTTCTGGCATCCCGTTGCGCGGGCGTTGCGTCGGCCGCCAATGGAGTTTGCTTTTCTAGCTCTGCCGCCTCGGTTGCAATATAGTTATCGAGTACCTTGGTTGCCCGCAAGATGCTCAGCCCCAACTGTTCCGGAGACAACGACCGAAAGGTAGCGACGGCCAAGTTCTTCTGCCGGTCTTCAAGCACTTGTTGAAATGCTATTCCACATGTGTCGATCGCTTGTTGAATAGCGGTTGCCTTGATCAGGATTGTTTGTTCGGCTTGTTCGACTGATTTTTCTGCGGCGACCCGCATGGTTTCCATAGATGCCTCTTCGGTGGTCAAGGCGGCCAGTTTCTGCGATTGAGCCGAGAGTTCCGCGTCGATAGAAGTCAATTCCTTGTCAAGAGCGGATTGGGTCGCCTGGCGCGTTTCTCGGCTGGCAGCAACGGCTTGTTTGGCCGATTCAAGCGAGTCGGTAGCAACAAGAGATGTCGACTTATTAAGGGATTCGAATGTGGTTTGAAGCAATGCGAGTTCAACGGCGAGGCTCGCCCGCTTCTCTTGAGAAACGGATTTTTTGGACTGGATCGAGGCCAAGTTGGCTTTCGCTTCTACCAGAATCGGTTGGTGCTTGGACTGCTGCGCCATGTAATTGGCGACCATACCTTTTTGTTGATCACGCTCTTCCCCCGCAAGCCGATGCTCGGATTCTACTTGAGACACACTTTGCGAAAGAGCGATCCAAGATTGGAGTTGAGATAGGGCTGCCGTGTTTTTGATAGTCAAGACGTGTTCGGACTGAGCGGCTTGCCATTTCACTCGTGACGCAACGAACGCTTGGTCGGCAATGGTGAGCGATTGCTCGGCCGGCTTCAAGCGGTTGACGACTTCTTGGATCTTGCCTCGCTCGGTTTCCAGAGCGACATTTTGGGTATCGCGGAAGGCGGATGCGTCTGCGACCCCTTTTTCGCTTGCTGGGAGAGTCAGTTTGGATGCATCGGCTTTCGCTTTTGCCGTCGTAATCGCCTGAACAAGTTCCGGATCGTCGCCAGGTGATAGCGCCTTTGCCTGCTCTAATTTGCTGGCCGCTTCCTCAAGGAGAGCAACCCTGGTATTCAAATCCGCTCGCAGCTTGTTGGCTTTGGCGAGCACCGCATTCGATTCATCGAGCTTCTTTTTAACGTCATTAAAAGTCGCTTCGGCTTTGTCGAGATCGGCACGAATAGCAACTCGTTCCTTTTGTGCTGCTCGCCAGGCGGTTTTCGAATCATCCATCCCTTGATTAGCAGCTTCCGCAGCCAGAGCAAGTTGCGGCAGTTGCGAATCCAACGATTGTTTTCGAGCATTGACTGCATTGGTAAGGATATCGGCCGCATCCTTTGGCAAGTTCAAGACCGTTCCGTTCCGGAGCGATGATTCGATTGGCAATCGACTGCCGCGTTGATAGACCTCGCTCAGGGCAATTTGTTCGATCAAAGATCGCAGATCATATCCGGTTGCGACAAACGACTGGGTAAGTGCAGTCAGGAGCTTGGGGTTCGTTGGCGGATTATCAGCATGATGCATGTCAAGCGGGTGCACGATTCCTCGGCCCAACATCATGGCCCAAACGCGATTGGCCCAGTTCTCCGCGAACGCTTGGTTTGCATTGGACAACTGAGTCACCAGGGAGGCTCGGCGGCTCGAGGATGGTGGTTTGGGAGCACCTTCGAGCGAGTCGGGCATGGGCGCTGCTTGATATCGTTGATCCGGCACTTGGTAGGATTCGATTTGTTCCGTTCCGCCTGGGACTCGCGTTCCCGTTCGAAACAATACACCCTTGTCGAACACGGATTCAAAAGTTGCGTCGCCAGCGGCGCGTTCGGCGTAGATTTGAATTTTTTGCTCGGCCCCTTTTTCGTCTTTGAATTTCGCTTCCGCAAGTAAGCTTGGGGACACAAAGGCAAGCAGTCCGTGATAGTCGATTTGAAGATAATCATCCACATTCGGATGGTCGTGGCATTGAGCACACTGCATATCTCGACCGAAGAAAACTCGGCCTATGTCGCGTGATACGGCGTGCGGGTCCCCCTCGCGTTCCAAAAAAAATCGCTGCTGAGCACGCTGGGAGGGATTCCACCATACGCTTGCGACCGATTCCTTAACGATGGCGTCGAGGGGCTTGTTTTCGTCGACAACCTGCCTGAGGTAACTCAGCCACTTTGCCCGATCGACGTATTTGTTAGGTCGACGTTGCAAAAGAGTTTTGTCGAGCCAATCGACCATTCGTTCTCGGTGAAGAGGGTCGTTTAGCAAGCGTTTTACCCAACGCGGCCAACGATCCGGCGCGAGGTCAGCTAGGAATTCATCGAGTTCAAGCTGAGAAGGGACCACAAGCCGCAAATCGAGCGATAATCGACGAAAAAGCTGACTGTCGGACTCGCGAGGGGAAACGAACGCATCGAAGTCTCGATCTGCGAGGGCATCGATAGACGTTGATAGACTTGTTTGTCCGTGAGCCGACGGCTGAATACCCAGGTGGCTGGTGAGCAACGACCCGAGGGTCAGCAACCAACGAAACAACAGGCTTTGGCCGAGTCTCATGTCGCACGTTTTGGTAGGAGGGATCGTCTTTCCGGTTACGGAATGGGACGGCAGTCAGGTGGGGTAGAACGAAACGTTAGCTGGGTTGACTCCAGCTTTCGAACTCTTCTCATGTTATCGTCTAAAATGACGCAAACGTCAACTTTCTTGAACAATTCGGGTTGCGAAATGATTTCGACCAGCACCCGGTTGTTAGACCAATGCACTCACCTTGCCACCAAAGCGAGTACCAATTGGCTGCAAACCGCGCGGCCGGTAGAGTATAATCCCGGACGTAACTTCGTTCTTAAATGTTGCAAATTGAAACAGATTGGGAGTCTCGGATTGGCCTCTGAAATTGGTAAGCGTCAACCCTTGATCGAGTTGAATACGGAGATACTTGCGGCGGCATTGAAATCGTCTGCGGAGTCGATCCTGATCAAAGATTGCAATGGGACCATACTGCTTGGCAGCCAAGGCGTAGCCAATTTCTACGGATGCAGCGTCGAAGAATTACCTGGGAGAGATGCCTATTCTGCACTGCCGCCCGATCTTGCCGCAAAAATCCAGGAGCGAGATCGCATTACGGTCGAGACGGGCGCAACCGAGTTATGCGAAGAAACATGGGACTTGGGGTACGAGCAAAGAACGCTTTTGGTTTCGCGTTCTGCGATTCGCGGCAAGGATGGTACGATCCTAGGTGTTGTGACTGGTTACAAAAACATTTCAGCGATTAAGCAGGCGTATTTGCTATTTGAGCAAAATCAAGAACGTTTTTTGGCTTTGGCAGACACTTGTCCAGTCGGTATTTTCGAATGCAATCCTTATCTCCAGATTACTTATGTGAATCCGGAATGGGAACGCATTATGGGGTTACGAATGAGCGACGTTATAGGCCAAAATTGGACCCAATTTGTGGCAGAAGAACACCAGTATCTCGTCCAGCAATTGATTGAAAAGAAAGGTTCAACACGAGGTGACGATCGCGTTGATTGCCGGCTACGAGGCAAGCACGAATGCATGGTTGAGTTGTCGTTGAACCGAGTTGCCAACTTGGACAACCACACGGTCTCTTACATTGGCAGTGCAGTGGACCTGACCTATCGCTTGGCATCCCAACTTCAACTGCGAGAGAAAGCAAATTTGATGCGGGACTTAACGAGTTCCGTGCCTGCAATCATTTGGCAAATGTCGCAGGAAGGTCAGTGCATCTTTGTAAGCGACTACTGGGAAGAGTTAACCGGAAAACCCATTGCAACAGCCCTTGAACGCAACTGGATGGATGTCATTCACCCGGAAGATTTGGACAACGTTGTAGCCCAACTTCAATCCGTGCTAGATCAGCAAAAAAGATCCGTATCATTCGAATTTCGTCTCGTGGGCCGAGCGGGTGAATGGCGGTGGGTCTTGAACAACTGTCAACAGCTTCACGATACGGAGGGCAGGTCTATAGGTTTGGCCGGGCATTTGATCGACATCACCGATCGCCGACAGGCAGAGATCGAATTGCTGCAATATAGTTTCGTGCTGGAAGAACGCGTCAGCGAGCGGACCATGGAGCTAAGGCGCGCGAACGAATCCTTGCAGGTTGAAATCGAGACTCGCCGTCACACGGAAGAAATGCTTGAAGAGAAAAGATCCGAGCTCGCCCACTTTTCTCGAATCGCTGTGATGGGAAGACTTTCTGGCGAATTAGCGCATGAGTTGAATCAACCACTCAATGCAATACAAAACTACGTAGGCAGTTTGGAAAAAATTCTCAGTACATCGCCCGTTTTGGATTCTGCTACGAGCATACTAAAACAACTGAACAAAGAGATTGCTCGAGCGGCCAAGATCATTCGACGTACACGCGACTTTGTTTCTACTGGAACACACCGATCCGAGGAACTGGACCTTTCTGAACTTGTATCCGATACGGCATTAATGTTGAAAGGGGAAGCGCGTCGACGCGGATTGACAATTCAAATTGTCGACAATGCTAATGAGTCCTTGTTTATAGGAGATCCCATTCGATTGCAACAAGTACTCGTGAACTTGGTCTTGAACGGATTGGAGGCGATGGTCGACCATGACGGTTCGGACAATCGTGCTGTCATTGAACTTTCCAAAACATCTCAGCGAATATCCATTGCGGTTCATGATTCTGGATGTGGGGTGAAGGAATCAGAGTTAGAAAGACTCTTCGATGCATTCTTTACCACCAAAGCCACGGGGCTTGGAATGGGACTGGCGATTAGTCGAGGCATCATTAAAGACCACAAAGGAACGCTCACCTATCAACCTCGCAATTCAGGTGGCAGTACGTTTGTCATCGAATTACCGATCTAGACGGAAAGCCAATGGAACTTCTTCGAGTGTTGGGCAAGAAAGGGATATTCGTCACCCTCATCTCTGCATTGTATCTCTCCTTTTTTGCTTACAGTGGCTGGATTCCTCACGATCAAGGCACGCTTGCACAGAGTGCGGAAAGAGTATTGAATGGAGAATTGCCGCATCGAGACTTTGATGATGTCTACACGGGTGGCCTAAGTTTCTTTCATGCGGCAGGCTTTTGGTTGCTTGGAACGAACATGGCGACCATTCGAACGCTCTTGTTCGCAAGTGCACTTGGTTTTGTCTGGACGCTTCATCGCATTGCTTCTCGTACCATGTCCGCAACGTTCGCGACCCTGGTTGCGCTAACTTGCCTTGTTTGGAGCCTACCTAACTATTTCGAAGGGATGCCATCCTGGTACACGCTATTCCTCTCGACATTCGGTATTTTCGCAATATTGAAATACTTTGATAGCGACCTTCGACGCTGGCTATTGCTAGCAGGCTTGTGCGGTGGACTGGCGGTCACTGTCAAGATCGTCGGGCTGTACTACATTGCAGCCATCGCGTTTGTCATTGTCTACCGAGGGCAAATTCGTGGACACTCAGATTCAGAAGTAACTAAGGCGGTTTCTTGGAGTACGATTGCTATCGCGATCTCCATGAACGCGCTGTGGCTAAGTCTGGTTGGTTTGATGGTTCGTCGCCATGCCACTTTCATGATCTGCATTCAATTCATCCTGCCATCGCTGGCCATGGGAACCGTTCTTGTTGCAGAGTCTCTTCGACGCACGGCGGGTACGGAAAGTCCGATCCGCGTCATCCGCGAGTTGAGTATCTACGTTTTAGGAGTCCTTCTTCCAATCGTCATTTTCCTCATTCCATACACGAGGTCTGGTTCGTTGATGGACTTAGTTCAAGGCGTATTCGTCACGCCATTCGTACGTGTTGATGCCGTTGTTTTTTCATTGCCGCCCGCATCGTATCTGGCGCTGGAAGTGCCCGTCGCAGCGCTACTCTTGCTTGGGTTAACGTCACTTGGCCTACGGGATCGAATCATCAGCCTTGTTTTGATTCCTCTGTTACTCGTTGGGCTGGTTCTTTCGCTTAGCTTCAGCGTGTTCAATTTGGTTTTCACTATGGTACGGCTGTTGATGCCAATAGTAGCAGTGATCGCTGCGTGGATGCTCCTTTTCGATAAGAACTTGGAGGATCGCCGAAAGCTTGAAATTTATACTGTATTGACCGTAAGTTCATTTATGACTCTCGTGCAGTTTCCTTTTTCGGCCCCAATTTACTTTTGCTATGTCGTACCCCTGGTCATTCTTTCCTCACAAATCACGTGCGCATCGCAGCCTCACGCGGCCGTTCGAACACAATGGACACTATTGCTGTTTGGTCTGCTGTTCGGGGCCACCATTCTCAATCATTTCCAGTTCTTCGATGATCCGAATTTGGCGCGGATGGATCCCGCTGTGAACTTGCTCGAGTTGCCTCGGGGCGGGCTCTTCCTGACGGAACGCGATAGGCAAAAATACGATCGGCTTGTGACTGCAATACAGCAGAATTCAACACCAAATAGCAGTATTTATGCAGGTCCGGATTGTCCAGAGGTCTATTTCCTCTCAGAAAGAACGAACCCGACGCGGACCCTTTTCGAACTATTCGACGAGCCCGACCCGGACGACACAAAGCGATTGCAATTCATCGTTCAGCAAGACCTCCCCCTGGTCGTACTCAATTTGCGTCCGAGCCACTCACGCAAAATGACCCAGCCATTTATTGATGCGGTGACCACTCGTTTTCCCAACTCAATGACTATCGACAATTTTCTTGTCGTATTCAGGTAGCCCTCTGGCTTGTCGCCATTCGCTGCGCGGTTCAAGTGTGTTCAAGATTCTATTTGTTAGCAAGTTCTTGCCGGCCTCCCACCGCGAGGAGCGAACTCCCAACCGGAAATGGATATCGGTCACAAATGCGTTGTTCTAAACGCGAAATCGCGAGCATGGCTCGGTTGACACTAGGTGTTGGAATTTTCGGCGGCCTCGGATGCGTTGGGATAATCATCTCTTTGAGCCTTACCGCTAACTTGAGCGGGACCAGCCAATGAAAAAAGTACCGCATGAGATCGATTCGAAGACCTGCCGACGTCGCAAGGCGATTCAAGGTCTGCTTTGTGTATCGCACATAATGATGATTGATGTCATCGTGGGTGGTCCAGAGACAAGGAAAAGCTGGGACGGTTATCAAGACAAGGCCGTCCGAATCGAGCAATTCAACCGCCTGCTTCAAGGCTGCTTCCGGCTCTGGCAAATGCTCTAGTACGTCCAACATTAGGATTAGCCCGTATTGTTTATTGGGCTTGAACGTGCGATCAAACGGACCGATGTGAATTCGATGCCGACTGGCCGAATCTCGCGAGATAAGGCTCGAATCTGACTCAAGCCCCTCGATGATGCCACCGAACTCAGAGAGGCTTTCCAAGAACAGGCCGTCACCGCAGCCGATGTCGAGGATATTTGGTTGGATCGGTAACTTCAGGCCTTGAATAACCTTTAGCAGAAACTCCTCACGCGAGCGCCACCACCAGTGTTCGCGGTAGAGTCGCTCATAGGATTGCCCGTAATCATGATCCACTATCTGTTTTCCTGACGACTTGCTTGACGACGTAGTGTGGACGCTGCTTGACTTCCTCGTAAATGCGGCCGATGTACTCACCTATCACTCCCAAGAATAATAGCTGAACCCCCGACAGAAAAGTGATCGCCAAGATCAACGCCGTAAATCCTTCAGGCGATTGACCGAAGAAGACCTTGACAATCAAGGAGTAGAAGGCAAACAGTGCGGAACACGCGACAACGAACGCACCCAAAGCGGTCGCGAGTCGAATGGGAAGGACGGAAAACGCGAAGACACCATCCAAGGCGAGTCGAACCAGGCGTCGAAGACTGTACTTCGAATTCCCGGAGTGCCGTGCATCGCGTTCGATCTCAAGTCCCTTCTGTCGAAATCCGTACCAAGTCCGCAATCCGCGAAGATAACGCTGTCGCTCGGGAGATTGGCGAATCAAATCGCAAACGCGACGCGATAGGATCGCAAAATCCCCGGCACCGACAGGTAAATCGAGATCTGCCAGCGACGCAATCAGACGATAATAGACGGCGTAGCACACCCGCAACGTCATACTCTCCTTGCGTTTAATACGAATCACGTAAACCACATCAAAGCCTTTCTGTGCTTCTGCCAATAGTTCCGAAATCACTTCTGGCGGATCTTGCAAATCACCGTCCATCACGACGACGTAGTCCCCGGTTACGTGGTCTAACGCAGCCCCGATGGCGGCTTGGTGGCCAAAATTTCGCGACAAAGAAACCCCCACGACTCGTGGGTCACGAGCGGCCGCCTGTTCGATCATCGACCAAGTTCGATCCGAACTTCCGTCATCCGCGAGAACTATTTCATGAGGACCGCCTGGCAATGAATTAAGGACAGCCAAAACGCGCCTGAGCAATTCCTCAACGATCGACTCTTCGTTATAAACTGGCACCGCGACAGAAATCTTCGGCACCCCTTTCATACCTTCGGTTCCCCCTTGAAGTAGACGAGATTCCATAATCCGACTCCCAGAAGTTTGATCGGATAGGGTTCGAAAATGGCGGTGTGAAAATACGTACTGAAGAGTTCCTTCCATGCCGTTAACGATCTAGGAAAGTTCCCGCGATCATTGACTGCCAGCCAACGCGGAATCCCGCGATATTCAGGTAGCACCAACTCAACGATATGCACGTAGCCACCTGGGCTGACCAAGTGCCTGAGCCGCCCAAGCACTCGATGTGCCTCAGGATCGGTGAGATGATGCAAGAGGCTGTTGAGCAAGACGAAATCAAATCGTTGTTCCATCGGTGCCTCAAATGTACATACGTCTTGAACCACAAAATTTCGACGGTACTTTCGACACGCATAGTCGATATACCTTGGATTGATATCGAATCCTGTGTAGTCTGCTTTTTCGAAGTAGCGGCAATTGGTACCCGGACCACATCCAACGTCGAGAACGCGTTGTATCTTGGAAAAGTCATTGTGATGCAATATGGGCGCAATCTTTGCATCGGCAAACGGAGCTTGCCAAAGTCGGTAGGCGGTCGTGTTCTCCATCAGACCGCTCATTTTCTTGAGTATTTGCATAGTTCTCCAGCCGGCTAACGCCCAATGGCACTTACTTTAGCGGTTTTTCGTCTGTTTCACTAGGTTTTTCTTTGCATTTGCCCTTTTGAAAGTGAGCCGATTCTGAAACCACTCGACCACGTCTATGGAGAGTCTTTTTCTTGCGTCGCTATACGAGCTAGACTTCGTCGAAAGAGTTCCTTCCCGAAGTCGTTTGTTGGCGTCCTTGCCCTTTAACGCCTTTGCAAAGAAATGCTCAACAGCTGCTTGAGACTAGAGTCTGGGTTGAGACGTTGGAAAAGCATAAGCCAAAAAACAACACTGGTTTTGTAGACAGCAGCATTTCCGAGGGGCTGGATTGAGTCAAACTCTTCAATATCGATCCATTGCCTGAGCAGTTCGAGTGCGCGATGAATTGGCTTGGGTTACCTGAATCATCTTGATTTGGCACGATTGGCTCCTTATTGGCAGTTAGGAAAAGCCAATTCGCATGCGCAATTACCGTGCCGAACGAAGGTTTGTCCTGAAGCTAAATCTAAAGAATTCAAAAATGACTACCATTTGGCTAGCGCCCAACGGCTAATTTTCTGAACCCTAATTCTTTGCGTTGACAAAGCACCAGCCGACAGCCCGCAGGGATTGTTATTTATCAGCTCGCAAGGCTTGTAAGAGAGGCCAGCGCATCGCACCCCACGCTGCCGCGACGCTACAAATCAAACCCGTGACAATCACCACTCCTAGCATCGCGGCCGGCCAAGCCAGTCCGGCGTAGGGTTGGCCGCTGAGTATGGCAGGCAGCGTTGCCAGAGCGGCCGAGCCGACGCCTATCCCGATTCCACGCAGCAACTGCCATCCGTTTTCGAGCGTCAGCAGCCAAATGAGTCTTGCCTTGGTAAACCCAATCGCCCGCATGGCTGCCAACTCTCCTCGCCTCTCCATCGCGCTCCTCAATTGAGCGATACCGAGCCCCATGGTCCCTAACAGCAATCCCAAGGCGCCCAAAACTTGAAACGCGCCTAGGTACGTATTCTGCACCGCAAGCAGTTGTCTCAAAACATCGTCGCTGTAGGCAAGACTCAAGCCCGAATCGGACCACCCATTCTCAAGTATCTTTCTCGCCCCCTCGGTTTGCTCTCGAGACGCTGGCGCGCTAGCGGCGCTCGGTTTCGACTTGATCAAGAACAGCTTGTGTCCGGTTACGGCTGGAAAGAGTCGTTCAAAATTCGCTTCGCCGACGAGTAAGCTTCCTTGCAGAATCGTGTTTTGCAATACACCCACGGTTTGGAAATGCACTTTGCGATCATCGAAGGTATATGCGAATCTCTCGCCTGAGTAGCCACCTAAGTGCAACGCCCAAAGCGCCGTGTTCTGATCGAGAACGACAGGCACAGGCGCGTCTTCGGAGCCGGTCGCCTCCGCTTCAAGCAACACCCAGGGCGTATGGTTCAAAGGAACTTTGCCTGTCGCAAACCAGCCGAATGCGGAGCGATTATCCTTGTTCCGGTCGATCTGATCCATTCTGGAAGCAACGCCCAAGACTTGCGGCTCGCTAGCTTGAAAAAGATTGTTGCAACTGGCATCGTCACCACCTCGAACACGCAAAGGAACGAAATCAAAATCCTGCAATGCGGCTCCACGGTTCCCTAAAACATCCCGCTGGTACGCGGGGTTTGCAAGGTCCTTGTGAATCGCGTGAGAACTCTTGCCAACAAATGCGAAGCCACCTGTGCCTAACGTAGTTGGCAGAGACTGAAATAGACTCATCGACAAAATCAAGAACGATGCCACCGCAACAAGGCCAATTGCCAAGATGCTTCGAAAGGGTGCTCGTTTTGCATTGCTGCTGGCTAGTGAGGATGCGTCGATCATCGAACTGGCTGCTGCGTCGCTTGGAGGTGCAGACTTTAAGGAAGCAAAAGCCCAGAACAGACCGCCCATCAGGAACAACATGCCTGCACCCACAAATGCGCCCGCTTGCGCTTGCCCCTGCAGGAACTGCCCTAGAGCCAACACGCACACGGCGAGCCCTACGCATCCGATGGCCATATACGAACGACGTGGTCCACCCATTCTAACCGGAGCACCTGTGTCCATCTGCTTCTTTAATAGCTTAGCAACCGCGATTCTCTTGAGCTGCCGCGTCGAAACCAGGATGGTTGCCAAAGCAGCCAGCCAGCCCAACAACCAACCGAGGGCCAAGCTAAGAGGCTGCGCATGATAATTCAAGAAAGAAACGGTGATCGCGCCTAACCACCAAGAACGTAGTCCCGAGATCATGGCATACGCGTAGAGAAGACCGAGCCCCACACCCAGTGTTGCCCCAATTCCCGATACGACGCCGCCCTCTAACAACAACAATCGTCGCACCGAGGATCTCGTCCACCCAGACGCTAACAACAACCCCCAATGGTCCGCCCGCTGCTCGATCGCAAGACGAAAGAGCAATGCGACGAGCAGCAACGCAGCAATGATCACGAAAAAACTCAGAGATAGAAACAGGGCGTCAAAGGGAGTTGTCCCGCTAGCAGCCTGAAGTTGTTGTCGACGCAACGGTATCTCGCGCCATCCAAGGCTAGGCATCTCCTGCCTCGCAATGGCAGTGATCTTGTTTTCGATGTCTTCGGATTGCCGCTCATCCAATCCGTCAAACCGCAGGCTGCTTGCGTTTCCAAATCGGGAACCGAACAGTTTGAGGCCGACTTCTTTCGATACAAAAAGCTTCGGTGTCAACCGATGTGATTTCCAGTATTCGTCGTCTTGCTTTTCAATCTTGCGAGTCAGGGGAAACGGTGTGTCCCATTTGCTGATGGACTCCTGATCGGTGATACCGGGTACGACCGGAGTCCACGCAGGGTCGTTGAATGGCGTGGGGGACTGCTCGAATTGAGCGGGCCGATTCCCTTCGAACTGTGCCTTTGGTTCCGTCAATGGAGCGATTGCAGCGACTGTCAAATCGTACGACTTTTCAATCTCTTCTCCATCGACGGTTTCCGGGAGATAGTACTCGATGCGAATGGTGGCACCGATGTTGACGGCAAGCTCATCGGCCAACCAACGCGTGATGACGACCCAGTTGGCGTTGCTCGGCTCTGGCTGAGGGGTTTCGTTTGAGCCAAGCAAGTTGCCTAGTACATGCCAATCGACGGCGCTAATGGTTGAGTAAGGGACGTTTCGACCCGTTTTCTCGTTGTTCTTGAGGCCTTGCGCCCCGTTTGCTAGATAGGTGAGTACGACCGATGGCTTACTGGACGCAGCAACGTCGAGGATTGGGTCGACTATTTTCGGTGAGATCAACATTTGATCGGTCGTCAATTGACGATAGTCGAGGACTGTTTTGGCTTCCGCCGACTTCCCGTCGTTCTTTGGCTCCGGTTCTCCAAGCGACGGATCGGGGAATGATCGAGTCACATGTTGCCAGGAAAGCCCCAGATCCGATAGTTTGGGTGAGAGGCCGTCTAGCAAAGTGGGGGACGGCGGATTGGGTTGGTTCGCGCTGCGACTTGGAGGGTTGGCCTGGGAAACAAAGACCGCGTTGACTTTGGACGGTATGTCCAGCGCTTTCTGTAACGATCGCTTATTGGCGAACGCGTTCATGATGGGGCGTTGATCGCTTCGCAAGGAAAATCTCGCAACGCTTTGATCCGGCAAAACGCTTACTACTTTCCATCTTGGGAGCACGATGGAGTCTTGTTCGCGTTTTCCCAGTGGGCTGTCGGCCGGCACAACGGCTTGCGTCGCAACACGTAGGGTGATCAGGTCGCCAACGAGAACATGGAGTTTGTCGGCGAGCGTTTGATTGAGGATGACTTCGTCGTCTCCAGGCGCGACGTTGGGAGCGATGGTCCCGAGCAACCAAAAGGTTGGTTCAACGCCCAACAGCGCCATCTCACTGGCTACGAAGGAATCGTGTTCGGCAATGGCTTGCTGAACGTAAACTAAACTTTGGTTTTGACGAGAGTCCGTGTTCCCCTTGTCGATGTTTTGGACGAGCGACTCATCGAACCATCTTGGGGCGATCAATACCGTCTCAATCGACCCGATTCGATCCATGGCGATGAATCGCAAGGAACCTCGCATGCTGTCGCCGACCACCAACGCCCCCACGATCACGGCGCTCGCGACCGCAACTCCCAGAGCAACGGGTACAAGTAGGCCGCGAAAATGCACCAAGGTCCTGAAAACGAGAGATAACATGATTTTTCCTAGGGGGTCTGCTGCTCGCCACGTGCAAAGTACTTTGTGAGATCGTCTGCTGCCGCGTCAAGCCAAGTCAGAGAACGCCAGAAGACGACGGCCCCTGATTCGCCGTTTTGCTGCAACAGATCGATTCGCGGTCTTGTACTGACCACGATCAGATGCTCGATTCGGCGAAAATCTTTTTCGAGCAATCGCAAAGCCGCAAAGATTTCCTCACCTTCGCCGTGCGTCGCCACGCCCAATCGGTCGAGCAGACCGGAACCTTGCGATCGCGATTGAACACGTGAGGCGATTACCGGTTCGGCATCTGCAATTGCGACCGTGATGACACCGCAATTCGACGAAGCCATTTGACTAACGATCGTCGCCACGAATTCGACCGCAAGATCCTCATGGTTTGCGATGGCATCTACGACCTCTTTGCCGCTTTGAGGCGTTCGAAAAAGATCCAAGAGAACGACCAACTCGCGACTATCCTCGCGTTGAAATTGTTTTACCACCAACTCATCTCGCCGTGCGGAGGATCGCCAGTGAATCCAACGCGGACTATCTCCAGCTCGATACGCTCTCAGGCCGAAAAAATCACCTTCGTCCGAAGTGGACTTGGTTCGCCTTTGCTTGGCACTGGAGTTGTGAACATCGAAGAGTCCGCCCCAACTTGGCAAGAGTCTACCGATCAAGGGTTGTACGATAAAAGACTCAACGCTTTTGGGAGGCAAAATCCCTCGCATGAGTCCCATAGGGAAACGCGTGGTTAGTTCGATTCCAAGGAATTGGTACTTGCCACGTCGCTCGACGATGCAACGGTACTTTTGAACGCGAGAGGACTTGGGCGGAATGGACGGATAGAGTAATCCGATTCCTTGCGAGACTGGCGTAGCAGTCTCATTGCGGGAAAGAAACACCATTCTGTCTTGGGCTAATATGAGCCATGAACCCAACCAACGTTTCGGGTTGCTGATACTCAATTCAATCTCAAAGGATCGCCGCGCGGACATGGATCTTGGCAGACGACGCTGTGTCGTCAATCCGTGTAAGGTTTTTCCACAAACTCGCCATTGAATCAACAATAGGCCCAGCAATGCTCCAGCCAAGACAATCAGCAAATTGACATCTCGCAGCACTGCACCCAGCAATACAAAGGCAGCCATGAAGACAACTTGAAATCCTTCGCGAGTCAGGCGAATCGACACAGGCGTCGCAGAGATCTTCACCGAGTTCAACGCCCGATAAGGTCTTTGGATAGCGGAGGTCACTGCGTGCAACCACGAGCGACGACTCTCGCCGTGGTCCATCCTCGTCGTCGAGCTGGTTGATTCTGAACTCAATCGTGTCTCCATTTCGATGGATACTTGTTTCGATGGCTTCATTAAACGGGTACTTGAACGGAACCCAAGCAACGAAGAATAATCGACTCGGCTGCCGACCGATCGCTACCTGCTGCGAAACCGCGAGGCAAGACACGATGGGACAGCACAGGGACAGCCATCTTCTTGGCATCGTCAGGAACTGCGTACATGCGTCCTGACAGAATCGCGAACGCTTGGGCTGCGCGATAGAAAGCCAATGCCCCACGTGTGCTAACACCGACTTGCAACTCATGGCTAATTCGAGTCTGCTCCACGATATCCTGAATGTAATCAAGGATTGAATCCTCAACTTCAACGGTCCGTGTCAACGCTTGAGCTTCCCGAATCTCATCCAAGGTTACGACAGGCTTCATTTGATCGACCGGTTCACCTGATCGATGCGATTTCAGTACGTTGCGTTCGGCATCGCGGGTAGGATATCCTACATCAATCCGCATCAAGAAGCGATCCAATTGACTCTCGGGTAACACATACGTCCCTTCAAACTCAAACGGATTTTGCGTTGCGATCACCAAAAAAGGATCTGGCATGACGTGCGTTTTGCCATCGACGCTAGCTTGCCGTTCGCTCATCGCTTCCAGCAAAGCGCTTTGGGTTCTCGGTGGCGCTCGGTTGATTTCGTCTCCTAGAATGACATTGGCAAAGATTGGGCCCGGGCTAAATTTGAAGTCCCCGTTGTGATAGATGCTGCTCCCAATGATGTCGCTGGGGAGCAAATCGGGCGTGAACTGAATGCGAGTAAATTTGCCGTCGATACTCTTGGCCAAAGCCTTAGCGATCAGCGTTTTGCCGACACCCGGCACGTCCTCAAGCAGCACATGCTCACCTGCAAGCAATGCAACCAACGTCTTTCGAACGGCTTCTATTTTCCCAAGTACTACTGCTTCAATGTTCGTTTCAAGTCGTTTCAAAACGGTTTGTATCGACGCATTCATTCAGTTGAGTTGTCCTTGTTTGCGATTGAATCCCACGTCACGCGACGCCATTCAAGTTATCTCGGAAAAGGAGTCAATGAACAATGACCCGCCTGATCGAATCGAAAGATCCATCAGGAAATCGTTCGACTCAATCGTCCATAAAGGCCAGCAATTACTAGTGCTAATGCGATCAAACCAAAGCCATACCACACGGTCGCAGGCACGTCCAACCACGCGATACTGGCGAACCATGCGTTTGCGAATGCGCACAGGGCGATGAACCCAAAGTAAATGAAAGAAAAAAACGCTAACAGCACTAAACCAATCTTTTCGCGACGCGCAATTTCTTTGCGGGATTCGGTATCAACTTTGTTTTCAGAATGCAGCATTAGCAATTCCCATTTTGTTATCGGACCGGACGAACGGGATGTGGGGACTGGCCTATTGTACATGAAATCGCGTTCTTTCGCGGATAGGTTGTGATTTGGTAACCCGACGCGTGAGCGAGGGATTGCAGTCGGCTCCTCGCTTACGTGCACGGGTTACCATCGGGTGGCACGAGCGCGCTCGTGAATCCATGGGCGATCGCGCCCATGCCACCGTGGCACAGCAGCTTACCGTGGCATAACCGGGAGATTGGAATTAGCCACCGCTAGAAGGCCGATATTATCGACTTGAGCAACCTCCAGCGATTTGTGGAATGCCGGGCCTGGCTGCAAATACAAAGGTCCGTCCGCCGTTTCTTGGACTGCGTTTAAACCATGATGACGCGTCATTTCGAGCGTTGCCAAAAACATTGCAATCAACGCGCTCTTGTGCATACCGATTTCAAATAGATCTTGCAATTCAATACGATTGCACTGGAGTATTCGATCGTGGATACGCTGCATGTAAACGTGGATCGGTGTATCGTCATACTGAATACTCTGCTGGGTCGTTTTTTGACGAGCTTTGAGTATCCGACCAAACGCGCTCACCAAATCCCAAACTTCCACTCGGGCAATCGGGACGTCGCCAACATCAACTCGCCGAGGAGGAAGCTCGTTTGCTAGTCGAGCATAACGAAGCTGCCATCGTCGACTCTGCTCGTCAAGAAGACTCGCGGCATCGCGAAACCTCTTGTACTGGACGAGTCGCTCGACCAGTTGTGGCATGGACTCATCTTTCGAAACCTCCGTTTCCAGAATGGTTTCGTCGGTTGCCGGTAGAACCATTTTCGCTTTGAGTTCAATCAGCTGGCTGGTGATGTCCACAAACTCGCCGACATCATCCAGGTCCAGTTTTTCAAGTATTTCTAGATACTCTATGTACTGATTTGTGATTTTCGCAAGGGACAAATCCTCCAACGGTAACTCTTCTCGATGGACCAAGTAGAACAACAAATCTAGCGGTCCATGATAACTGGGCAGATCGATACCGAATACCATGTTTCGATCCAACGTTATCGCGTCAGGCCCATCGTGAAGGAGAATATTTGACGCGTATCGGAATCTGCATAGGCAACCGGAAACGCAAAGTCGAATGCCAACGGTGCGGGTCCCAGAGCAGGCACGGCAATCCGTGCACCAAGTCCAGGTGCCACCCGGAAATTCTTGGAATTGATTTCGATGTTTTGCTCGATCGTTCCATAGTCAACGAACGCCACCATTCGCAACATGTCGTCCGCCGTGACTGGCAGCATATACTCAAACGAGCCTAACATTTGAAATTGACCACCGACCTGCACTCCATTTTCGACAGGGCCCGCTCCACGAAATTGGAAACCTCGCATGGTCGAGAAACCACCCGCAAAGAAATTCTCAAACATCGGCGTATCTCCACCGGTGAATCCCAAACGCATGGAACTGGTAAAGGTATGGCGACCGGAACCGTCTGCACGTTCACGCACAAGAAAGTAGCGGCTCAGATTGATCTGTCCGCGAGGGAAATCGAATTCACCAAAATTCTGATCATAAATCAATTCAAGCAAGTGCCCCTCGGTCGGCAGGAATGGGCTGTCCCGCGTATTGTGGGCTATTCGAACGCGACCTGTATACAGATCATTGCTACCGAGGACTCGGTTCAACGCCTGATTTGCATTTGTGCTCGGGTTCGAAATGTTGACATCCTCGCCTCGAAGTTCGGTGGTTACGGAAAGATCCGGTGTGACTTCATAACCGACTGCCATCCGCGCCCCGAGTCGTTCTTCTGTCCAGTCGCGATAGATACGGGTAAAGTAAAATCCGCCTACCGATAGACTAAAAGGGGAATAGCCAAACAGGTTGGGTTCAGTCCAGTTGAGGGTGTAACGTTGAACTCGGTTTCCCGGCACCAATTCCATGCGAAAATTTTGGCCAGCCCCTCGAAAAGCCCCGTTCAATAGATCACTTGGACGACTTGGGAACTTGCGTATATCGAAGTTGCGTTCTTCTAGGACAAACTGTCCCGCAACACCTAAATCGCTGTTGACCGACCCGCCAACTGAGAAGCGACCCGTCTGACCTTCTTGAGCATAGATATTGATTGGCACGTCGCGGATTTTCGGGTTATATCCGAATGGGCTCGCGTCCATAAACGTCGTGTTCGGTTCGATTTGCCAAGGTTGATTCAAAGGTGGCAAAGGCTGATTCATGGGCCCTGGGAGCGGCAAGGGCTGATTGTAGTTCTGCGGAATAGTGTTCGGAGGAACCATCATCGGTTGGCCCTGAACAACCTGCCCCGGAACAACCTGCTCCGGAACGGCTTGGCCGAACATAGGCTGCCCGACAACCATTCCCCCATTGACCGCACCATTTGGAACGGGTGCACCATACGCTTGGCCGACGTATCCGGGGGCACCGTAGCCGGGGGCGGCATTCACGGGAACACCGTAGCCGGGTGCGGCATTCGTGGGTGCACCGTAGCCGGGTGCGGCATTCGTGGGTGCACCGGTCGCGGGATCGTAATAATTTGGCACCGCATTCGGTGGGGCGCTATTGGCTGGTGTTCCTCCGTATGCCCCGCCCACGCCATAGGGAGCTCCAACTCCATAGCCTGAGGCTGGGCCGGTCGCTGGACCACCGTTAGGATTCGGTGCCGCAGGGCTGTAGGAATAGCCGTAGCCGGGCCCAACGGTTTGTGCATATGCAAATGAACCAAGGGATGTCAAAATGCCAAGCGACGCAAGCAGCGTCGAAGCAAAACGAATCCGACGCTGATCGCGCTTGTTCATAGTCGATTTGTCTTGGGGATTAGAGCTAGGCATAAGTGGTTCTAGTCAACAACGGGAGTGGTCGAGAAGCTTCGCATTTTTTCAGTTGGTTTGTGGATTACTCATTTTTTGCTCGTTTAACGACCCTAGTCTCGATCTTTGTAGGAATCTTCGGGGCGGTCAACTTGGATACTTGGAAGCGTTCCTTGGCTCGGGTCGGCGTTGAAGATACCCAAATTTTTGAGTCGTCGTTCGCCGTCATCGAGTGCCGGTCCATCGATGATGCTACCCGGTCGAATTTTGCCTAACGGTTGCATAGCGACTCGCTCTTTCGTGTGGTCGCCATCGATATGGACTCGAATTTCGCTAGCTCGATATACATCCCCTTCGCCAACGTTGTAAATGATGTCGACTTGACTGTCGGGTTGGTAAACCAGTTCGCCGACGATATCGCAGAAGATGTGTCCTTGTGCGCCGTAAACGTCGCGCAGCAGTTTCTCGTCTTTCTGCTTGTTGACTTGCAAGAATGGCTCTCCCATTTTCAGCTTCATGTAGGGAATGAGCTCACTCGGTTGGTAGCGTTTTGTACCCGTGATGGAAACCGATTTAATGGTGTAGCGTTCGCCCTCGGAAATAACAAAAGTCACGTCGATGAAATCGCCACGCGTATTGTAGTCCTTGCGAAAGTCGACCCGAGCGTCAAAGTAGCCAAGCGACCGGTAGTAAGCCATGAGCATGTCCCGGTCCTCTTGGATCTTGTTATCGGACGCTTTGTTGAACATGTAGGAGGTTAGTCCACCGCGTGCATCGCGACTTTTAATGCGGGCTTTTAGCAGGTCGGAGGCAAAAGCCTTGTTGCCCACAAAATGAATGGCATTGAGTCGCTCGACAGGTCCTTCGTTGATGATGAATTCGACTTCACGCTCGCCCGGTTTTAGTCCCGAAACGATTTGGACATCGGCTTGGTTCATCCCTTTGTCTTGATAAAGTTCGATCAAGCGGGACTTGGCTGAATTGAGCGTGATGGGATCGAGAGGGTCCCCTTTTTGAATACCCGCATGTTTGGCAAGCGCACGGTCTTCCAGGCGTTCGTTGCCTCGGAAGACAACCGACTTCACGATGGTGCGCTCTTCGACGATCAATCGAATGTGCACTCCTTCAGGCGACTCCGAAAAGTATGGCCTGATATTTTTAAAGAGATTGGATCGGTACAGCGCGCTGATGTCGCGGTTGAACGTATCCTTGTCAAACGTGCGATCCTCACGTGACTGTATCGTGGTGAGAATGAAATTCTCGGATACGCTTTTGTTTCCCTCGATGCGAACCGAAAGGATTGTAGCCCCGTCGGATGCTTGTAGTCCTCGGGGGCCCCCCGCCTCGTACAATCTGTCTTTGAATTTAGGGTCGCTAAAGGCAGGTGCATTATTGCCTCCACCACCTCCACTGGGCATTCCACCACCCATTTGAGCGAAGCCGACGGATCCGTTGACAAATAGGCAAGCTGTAACTAGCCAAGGTGTTGACGAAAATCGTGGAACAATCATATCTATCTCGGTAGTTCAGGGGTTTGCCTCGGTCCATGGGCCTGTCGTTTGGGGTCCAAGAACGACAGACCATGATGGAATACACAAAACAACTTTTGCAGGGCAACGTCAGCCCCATCGCCACTTGAGCTTTTTTGCGTTTTTTCGACTAGAATACGAAGAAGTTTCGAGCCAAAGCGCCTACCCACCTTCCGAAAATCCCTCATCCCACGCAGATTCTCTATATGAACATGCACGTCGTTGCTCGCCAATTGCGATTCGCTTGCTTGCTTTCCTGCACCCTAGGTTTTTATCTTGTTGCGATAGCCCGCTCCGATGATACCGCTGCAGGGTTCACTCCCGCCGAACCGAGTACGGCCCAGGAACTCTTTGGACAAACCATACGCGCATCCAATCAACGCGCGCCGTTGGATGAGCTAGCCGGTTTCCATGTTCCCGAGAGGTTCCAGATCGAATTGATCGCGGCGGAACCCTTGATTTCCAAACCTATGAACATGGCATTTGACTCCGTGGGACGATTGTGGCTCACCCAATCGACTCAGTACCCCTTCCCGGCCAAAGAAGGGGAAAGTGGAACGGACGCAATCGTCATTTTGGAAGACACCGATCACAACGGTACCTTCGAAAAATCACGTGTCTTCGCGGACGGATTGAACATCCCCATTGGAATGCTGCCTTTTGGCGATGGGGCATTGTGCTTTTCGATTCCCAACCTTCTATACCTGCGCGATACCGATAACGATGGCGTTTGCGATCGACGCGAAGTCGTTCTGGGCCCATTCGATACAACCCGCGATACACATGGGATGGTGAACTCTCTGCGAATGGGTGAGGATGGTTGGGTCTACGCATGCCATGGCTTCAACAACCAGAGCCGTATTCAAGGTACCGATGGGCATGCGATCTCAATGACCTCTGGCAACGTGTTTCGCTTTCGACCGGACGGTTCGCGAGTCGAACTGTTTTCCCAAGGACAAGTCAATCCATTCGGCCTTGCTCGCGATCGATGGGGATTCTGGTATGCCGCCGACTGTCACAGCAAACCGATATCGCAGTTGATTCTGGGGGGCTGTCACCCAAGCTTCGGGCGCCCTGACGACGGACTTGGATTTGTTCCGCCTATGATGGACCACTTGCACGGTAGCACGGCCATCGCTGGACTTGTCCACACCAAGGATTCCCGTTTTCCAATTGCCTTTCAAGATAATTTCCTCAGCGGCAATGTCATGACCTGCCGCATCAATCGCAATCGCATCGAATACCATGGTGCGACTGCCAAAGCGGTTGCATTGCCCGACCTGCTGACGAGCGACGATCCTTGGTTCCGGCCTGTTGACTTGCAATTTGGACCGGATGGGCATTTGTACATCGCCGACTTCTACAACAAAGTGATTGGTCATTACGAAGTACCATTGGATCATCCCGGTCGAGACCGAACCAGCGGGCGAATCTGGCGACTAAAATGGATCGGCGACAACAAAACACTGGTTCCAGATCCGTCGCGAGAAATATCAAGGGACGCAAAAAAGCCAACCGTCGACCAACTCGATGCGGCAAGACCGATGGAAGCGAAAAAGGTTCTGGCTCGATGGATCAGTTGGTTGCAAAACGACATCTCGTCACATGGAATGTCGTATACGGAACGGGAGCAACTTCTCCGTTTTGGCGATGCACTTGATTTGACCAACGAGCATCACAGAATGCTCCTGCAATCACTCGCAGAGCTCATTTCGAGCCCGTATGCTGGCTCCAGTCACCCACCGATCGCGACCGTAACCATCGATGCTGCAGCGCAAAAATCGGCCTTGACGCCAGAATGGCTTGTTCGGCAAACGAGCCGAATCGACATCGCTCGCGATCCCGTACTAATGCAATCTGTATTGATCGCCCTACGAAGCACTCTGCTCGAAATGCGGACAAGGGATACTCTCGGTTTTGAGGCGTTGATCGACCGCATTGTCGGGGGATTGAAAGATCCTAAGAACGATGGTGCATTTTCAATCGATGCTGCGGACGTTCGCGCAGTCACACGCGTGCTATTGGCGATGAACGACCCAACTTCGACGGGCGGCGTGTTAACACTTGTCGAGAAACAAGCCGCTAGTCGCGAATTAACAGCCGATCAAAAACGCGTTGTCGCGGAATTGACGATGCGGCTAGCCGATGTTGTCGATGACTCGAAAATCGATCGCTTGGTTTCCTTAATGGAATCTTCCAGCAATAACTTCCACTCGATGGCGGATCAGTTCTTGCGAATCGCTCAGCGACAGCAGCAGCAGCGTGGCAAAGTCCTAGGCAACCTAAAGATTCGCGGTCAATCGATGCTCGCCAAGTTGTCCGATGAATGGCTGGCGAATGCGGCGAAAGTCGGCGAGGCTAACTCGGTTGCCTTAATCGGATATGTTGGCGTCTCGGAAAAAAAGGACGAGCGTCGTGAGTGGGGAGTTGAGAACCGGATGCTGTCGATGCCGCCAAACAAAAAGGCAGAGCCAGGTAGGTTTTTTAGCAGTTTGACGCTCGGCGAAACCTATACCGGCACTTGGTCGTCGGCACCCTTCGTTGCGCCAAGCAAGTTTCGTTTCTACGTCGTGGGACACAATGGTCTACCATCGGCCCCAGATCACAACAAGAATTATGTTTGCCTCGTTTCGCTGGATGCGTCTGGCTCTATCATCGACGAAATCGCTCGCGCCTCACCACCTCGAAGCGATGTTGCGACGTTCGTTGAATGGGATCTTGCCGTTCATCGCGGTCAAACTGTGCAGTTGCAAGTTGTCGATGGCGATTCGGCTAGCAGTTATGCTTGGATCGGTTTTGGCGAATGCGGTTTAACCGGCTTAAATCCAGGTCCGCTTCGAAACAAGTGGCAACGAATCGTATCCTTCGCGGATAGTTTTGGTTGGCCAGACGACGCGTCACAGTCAACGATTCTTTCCAAACTGCTGACCTCGGATCTCGCTGACTGGAGCAGCCGTTTTCAGTTGAACAAACAACGCTACAAGAAAGAATGCGGTGTCGCCATTGAGCTCATCGAGTTCGCCACGGAACGACATTGGATGGACGTTGTATCGGATTTGGGCGGGGGATTCCGTACCATTGAGACATGGGATTTGCGTTCCGTCCCACAAGAGAAGATTCGTGCTATTGCCGCTTCGATCTGCAAACGTTGTTCGTTTAAGGACCAGGAAAGACTTGTCAGTCGTTTAAGCAAACACCGCGAATCGATCGAGCTGATGGGGCAGTTATGCGGTAACGGTTCTCTCTCACGGGACTCCTTGCGGGCACTACCCAGCAACTTCTGGGAAAGCTTACCATCCGATGGTTCGGTAACGCTGGTCGGTTTGCGACCCGAGGCAGCCACTCCTTCCGCTCGCCAGTCGGTCGTGGAAAGCAAGGCGACAGCGATCGCAGCCTTGAAACCTGACTTGCAAATAGGTGCAAAACTCTTTGCAGAACGATGCGCACTTTGTCATAAATTGGGTGACCAAGGAAAAGTGATTGGACCCCAGTTGGAAGGAGTCGGATCGCGTGGGATCGCGAGGCTATGCGAAGACATCCTCTGGCCGGATCGCAACGTAGACGATGCCTTTCACATCACGCTTTTGGCGTTGGAAAATGGTGAGTCTCTGAGCGGGTTAGTGACGGAGCGAACGGTTGATTCGCTTATGTTTACGGATCAAACCGGCAAGCAGCGACGCATCCTGGTGGCTGACATTGAACAAGAAAAGCAAAGTAAACTCTCGTTGATGCCAGGCAATTTCGAGGAAACCATGACCAACGACGAACTCGCAGCCCTGATAGGTTTCCTTCGTAAGCAAGCGGGCATCAAGACTCTATCCGCAGCACCATGACGTTGCAGCGGGTCGGCTAAAACCGTTGATTGTTCAGCACGCTGTGCAATGGTTCGCACGAGATAGGCGATCCGTTCGGCGGGAAGCTTTTTCCTCGCCCGGCAATACGCACCCGTATTGGTGTCTTCCACGACACGGCCTTGGTCCGCCCACCACATGTGGACGAACGGATGGACATGCAACGTGTCACCGGTGTCTTCCACGACACGGCCTTGGTCCGCCCACCACGACGCAATGCGTCCAACGGCAGCTTCGCCAAAGATTGGCTCTTGGGAGGAATGACCCGTTGACAGGAAGCAAATATTGACAAAGCGCTATTTTGATCTATACTTGAATCAAATCGAACCTTTTTGAATAGGCTATCGATCAGGTGTCACGCAATAGGCCAGTCCTTTTTCCAAACCATCAGCGGCTCCTGGAGCAACTCGGCGAGCGCCTGCGGCTTGCCCGAAAACGGCGTAAACTGACGACAGGGCAGGTCGCTGAGCGTGCTGGAATTAGCCGCTCGACTTTGTATCACCTTGAAATGGGCGAAGCCAATTCTTCGATGGGGACATTGCTTCAGGTACTGATGGCGTTAAGGTTGGAAGACGATCTAGCATTGTTGGGAAAGGACGATGTGTTGGGACAGAAACTGATGGACGCCCAACTCCTTCGTTCGTCGATAAGCAAAACGACAAATCCGCCTCGCAATAAAAAGGTGAGCAAGAAGACGGCAAGCAAAGAGCAGGAAACATGACTTGCGAGATTCAGGTCGATGCCGACTGGCTGTCCTCAAGTATTCCATGCTCGATTGGTTCTCTTTCGATCGAAGTTGGTCGAGGCAAAGAGACTTATTCCTTTTCTTATGATTCGAGTTGGCTCAATACCGACGAGTCGGGCAGAACAGAGTCGCATGCAATCGGCGTTCGCTGCGCTTGAATAGTTGTTGGCGTGGGGATCGGCCATTGCATTCTCGGCGCAATCGCTCTGAGGAGCATAAAAAAGTGCCAGAGCGTAAAAAGGCGACAGGAACCGTTTCTTAGTCTTAAATCTGCCTTGATATACGTGCCCTTGTCCCGGCGAATGGTGATGTGCATTCCAACGCTGCGTACGGGTTAAGGTTGACCAACCGTGTCCAGGTACGATCGACCGCTTCAACTAAAACTCGTTCGAACGCCGTATAGTCGTCGTCTTTTTCAAACATTGGCAGTCGAGCGATCGTTCGATTTAGCACATGGTAAATCAATCCACCATCTGCAGCGCGTTGGTCTACCCATCATGCCGCCAAGATAATAATTTTGCGACAATTGTCAATAAACGGTTCCTGATTGATAATAAACGACTCCTGACACCTTTTCTCTCCCACACAGGAGTCTGGGCTTTCAGCAAAAATTCTCGAATAACGACACACGGCACCGAGTCGCGGCAAGACACGTTCCATTGCGAAAAAGAATCGTCCGCGCTTTCGGTGCACGTGATTTTTATCCGCAAGTCTATAGTGGCGACATGGTTTTGTCGTTTCCTTTTCGACTTGCTTTTCCAGTACTTGCCAACGCAAACATCAGGTCTCGTGGGTTTCCGTTGACATTGAATAAGATTGTTACCTGTCTCCAAACAATTGAATCACCATCGACCAAAGGGGTTTCCGGTGGCTCGCTAAACGTTTTGGTCACATTGTCCTTGTTCAGCTGAATATAGTCAGAACCACTTTCCCGAAAGTGATAGTATTGAAGCTCATGCGATGTTAAACCCACTGCGGAATCCACAAGTTTCAAAACGTATGGCCCAGAACCTGTGCCAGTCACCTTAGGCGGTAGCTTAGTGTAGACAATTGTAATATCCTGTAAGAACTGGCCAGGCAGTGGATTGGTTGGGCCATAGTTAAACACCGATACGTTTGGAATCAGTCCTGCAGCAGCGTCTGCTGACGCTTTTTTCATGACGTCTGCTACCGTGACGACCGCTCCATCTGGAAGATCTAAAATCACTTCCCCTTTGGTCCCACTAAATTTGTCCGTCGTAACGTTTTGGCCAACGCCAGGGCTCGCTCCAAAAAACGCACCAACAACACGGAGTTTGATTTTCATTGACTTAAGGCTTTCAAAAAAAGGAAATTCCAACTATACGCACGGCAAACAAAGAGCAGGAAACATGACTTGCGAGATTCAGGTCGATGCCGACTGGCTGTCCTCAAGTATTCCATGCTCGATTGGTTGACTTCCGGATATATGAATAGCCGTACTCGCCGTGCCGTTTTTTCAAAAAAATCAGACCTTTGTGTAAAGTCGTGCGTTTAGTTGTCTCGCTCCTACGAAACTCTCTTTATTTCGCAAGCAAGATTTGTTTTTCTTGGCCGGTGTCCGGACACCGCACATTTGTGCGGTGGCAACCAACCCAGAAACAGCCGACAAGATTGGTGCGTTGCTCGCATCGAGCGGAACTCTCGCGGTTCCCGAAGCAGTGCCGTCGGTCTTCCATAGAACGCATTGCCCGTTCGTCGTTTCCTTGGCTGCAAAGTAAACGGTGCTTCCGACTACTGTCAACAGGTTGGGATCAGAACTGCCGCATAGCCGTACTTGCATGATTGTTTTTTCAGAAAAATCGCAACTTTGATTAAAGTCGATCGATCCGTGCTCGCACCCCAACGGACTTGGATGCAGCCCGCGAACTTTGCTCAGGGTTTTGTACGCGCCGGGGCTTTTGGGGAGCAACTTTCAAGATTACGATAAAAACGCTTCGTACACTCAGAGTAGAGCGATTGTCCTCAATCGCTTTGTATCTGTTCGATGCAGCGAGGAACGATTGAGGACAATCGTTTTACTCTGCTCCGCGAGTGCTTTGTAATTGGCGGGCAACACTGCGGCGCAGTACGCACCACGGCTTCGAGCGCATCACCCAAAAGAAACCGGTTATCCAAATTCTTATGCAGCCCAATCAAGAATTCCTGCCGTTCATCGAGCGTGCGCGAGAAAGTTCGGGATCGCCGCTTGGTGACCTCTTAGAATACTTTCGACCCCACCTAAAGTCATTTGCCGATAGGTCCGTCGGCGCAAAACTGCGACGTCGAATGTCGCCCTCGGATCTAGTTCAGGAAACGATGCTGTCGGCGACAGGCCAGTTTCATTCCTTTCGCGGGCAGACTGAATTGGAACTACAAGCGTGGCTGATAGAACTGATGCGTTCTCGACTGACGGATGGGCTACGACGCCACGTATTTGCCGAAAGACGAAGAATCGATCGCGAGGTTCCCTGCTCTGGTAGCAAAATTGCTGACGCAAGTCCGACACCCGTTCAATTGGCGACGGCGCGGGATGATGCTCAAGATCTGCTTAACATCATCGAACAACTTTCACCGGAATCACAGCAAATTGTTCGTATGAGGTATCTTGAGAATCATAACTTTGAATTGATCGCACAAACAATGGGCATGTCGCTCACAACCGTGTGGCGGCATTGGGCGACTGCTCTGGAGAGAATCAAGATCCGTTTGCAATAGCGAGAACGATCGTTTTCGAACCGAATGGCTACTAGCGATTCCCACGCCCTTCGTACCTTAGAGCGTGCCACACACAGGCAACAGCTCATTTCAATCGTACAGGTCGAATTTTTTTGTTCAGATGTAACTACGAAGGAATGCGAAGAACTGTGATTTCCGCTTCCTTCGCGGAGCGAAGGGCGACAATGAGCGACAATGTGGGAATGAATAGCGAACTAGACGAAAGCATGGTCGCACGACTCGTTGCATACGATGAACTCGTTCGCAACGGTCAATGGAACAGTGAAGCGGACCGATCACTTGAGCTAGATAATCCAGAAGCGGCCAAAGCGATAAGAGCTATTCGAGACGTGCTTGGTAATAGATCCGATCCGAGCCCCTCATCCATTGCATGGTTAAACGGAATCCCGGAACGATTCGACTTGCAGGAAGAGCTAGGAAGCGGGAGTTTTGGAATTGTCTACAAAGCCTACGACAAATGGTTGGAACACATGGTTGCGCTCAAGGTCATGCGGCCAGAACTCATGTCGAATGCCAAGCTACGACAGCGCTTTCTAAGAGAATCGCGTGCTGCTGCTCGATTGAATCACCCCTACATTGTTCGCATTCTCGAGGCTTCGGAATCGACGACCGCCATTTGGCAAGTTTGTGATCTGGTCGAAGGATCGCCTCTTTCGGAACACTTGGTTGCAACTCGGTTGGATATGCCTACGGCGGTTCGTATCGTGCGTGATTTGGCTGATGCCGTTTCGCATGCCCACTCCGCGAATGTATTGCACCGTGATATCAAGCCTGACAACATCCTCTTGAATTGCAAGCCGGGCGAACCCTTGGAGCAAGCGACAGCACGCCTCACGGACTTTGGTTTGGCAAAAATTATCGACGGCGATATGTCCCAGATGAGCCACATGGGCATGCTGGTTGGCACTCCACGGTACATGGCACCAGAGCAACTTATTGGAAACGTGGAAGAGCATGGAGTCGGGACGGATGTCTACGCATTGGGGATCATTCTTTTCGAGCTACTGACTGGGAATTGTCCCTTTGAGGAGTCGACGACCATCTCACAACGTCTTGCCGGCTTAGCGAAACCCATTCGCTCAATGCAAAAGCTATCGCCAAAGGTCCCCAAAGATCTAGCCTCGATTGGAGCCAAATGCTTGGAAAATCGTATTGAGGATCGGTACGCGTCGGCAGCCGCGCTTCGCGATGATCTAGATCGATTTCTTCGCGGTGAGCCAACACATGCGCGACCGTATCCCATTCATGAGCAGTTGGTTCGCTGGACGATACGAAATCTTGCCCTAGCCTCGATTTTTGCCATCCTGGCCCTGGCTTCGTTTTTGGTCGTTGGGTTGACTGTTCGCAATAACACGATCTATCGATCTCAAAACACCATACTTTCCAAAACGATAGAACAGATCGCAGCTCAGATAGAACGGATCAGAGTTCAGGAGCTTATCGCTCAGGGGCTTTCGGAATCGGCGGAAAAACTCCGTGCAGAAGCGGTAGTCAAACAAGATCGGTTTCAGAAGTTGGCTTGGACGAAGGGAATGCGAGAGACGTATGCAGCATGGAATGCCCGCAACTATGCTGAGGTGAGACGTTTGATGGCATCCATGTTGGCCACGCATCCAGATGCTGCCTCGCGAATGGAATGGCGAATATTGAATGCGGAGATGCGAAAGCACGTGCGACTGATTTTGGATCTGCCAAGTGCGATCAACGAAATTCGCGTGATTCCGAAATCCCGCTGGATCGCGGCTGCGGCAGCTGATGGCAACGTCTACCTGCTTGATTTCGAAACAGGAAAAATCGATCGTACGATCGAAACAGGAATCTCTTCATTGCATGCGTTGGCGGTTAGTCATGATGGAAAATTGCTGGCGGTGGGAGGACGCACTGACCCCAATGCCGAAATCGATTTGGCTATCCCAAAGATCTTTCACGTCAGTGATGGAAGGCTGTTGAAAGTGCTGGAAGGACAACCTACTACGATTGAGTCGCTGGCTTTCTCTGGGAATGATAAGCAGCTAGCGTGTGGCGCCCGTTACGAACCGTTGAAGGTGTTTGATTTGGCGAAGGGGACCGCTTCAACGCTCAGTTCGGCAGCCCGGCGCCATGAATGGTTGGCGGTCTCTTTGGATGGCGACCGTTTTGCAGCCCAGGCAACGGAAGTTTCCATATGGGAAACCACATTCAACTCTCCTCTGGCGGGTCAATTGATTCGCTTGCCACATTTTAGTCACTGTTCTCAATGGCTCGCTGGTTCAGACCTTTTGATCAATGCACGATCGAATGCTGGTGAAATGTCTCTCTATTCGTGTGCCGAAGAGCGAATCAAAGGATACTTGGTTGGCGGTTCAGTAAACGATCCGTACACCCACATTGCTGTTCAACCGATTGGCCCAAATCAATACGTCGTTGCCTCCGGATCCAAGGGTGGTTCCATTGGAATTTGGTTCGTCGATAGTCAAGATCCGTTGTTTGTCGACAGCAATGCGGATCCGATACTCCGAACTTCTGCATCCTGGCAAGTGTCGCTTGAGCCGGTGACTTCACTGGCATTTGTCGATCGATGGCTTTTCGTATCAACCGTTTCCGGTGAACTCATTCGAATCGATACACCACTTGATTCGATAATTCCGTCACGCCTTCGCAAAAATAAAACTCCCGTTGAGCCCTATGCGAGGTCAGGTGATTGGGCACTGGTTGAACATCTTCGCAACTGCGGCGGAGTTATGCCATTTGAGCCCTATGCAAGGTCAGGTGATTGGGCACCGGATGGATCGTATGCCATCGTGGGGTCCTTTGAGCGAATCGATCGCATTGCAGTGCCAAATGTTGTAAGTGAAAAAAAACTGCCGAACCATTCATCCGAAACGTTGAAAGTGTCCGTCCATGACTTGTTGACCAGTGAACAAACTGAGCATGCGGTCCCGTTTCCGGAAATAGATACCCAAGTAAAAAACGGTTTTGTCCCAGCGATCGCATTTGCTCCGGATGGACAGTCGGTTGCTTCGGTGTTGGCGGATGGCATTGCGATTTGGACAGCGGATGGTGAGCGTTTTTGGCATCGAAGTGTCCCTCCTAAGGATACGAGTCGTCATTCGAATCTTAGTTACTCGCCTGATTCGAATCGTTTGGTTTGGGATGCCGACGAACGGGTGCTTTCCATCGCTGAATTGGATCCGACTGAAATGCGGGTAGAAACAACTGTGGAGCAACCGGGATCTGGCGATACTTGGGCTTGGTCCCCTAGCGGCCAGCGACTCGCTTTCGGTGGCAGCTATTCACAGATTTTAGAAGTCGATTTCTCAACGATGAAAACAACAGTGATAGTCGACTATGGAGTCTTCACGAAATGCTTGGCCTACAACGGCGAGGATCAGATTTTATCGGGACATCCCGACGGAGCCATTCGGGCTTGGGATCGAAACTCCAGGACGAACACTCTTGTCAAAGCCCACTCAGGCGAGGTTTGCGATATCACTCTGCTGGATCAAGGCCGAATTGGCATCAGTGTGGATGTATCCGGCAACGTTGGAGTATGGTTCGCCAAAGAGCCCGAAGCCCTAGGACTAATCACGCATGATTTTCAGACCGCTTACAACAATTCAAGCATGCCTCCAAAGTTGTGGACAGATTCCAAGTCAGTTCTTAGACTCCTCTACAACGATGTGCGTGGAAGTGTGTCAATCAGGCAATGGGAACTTGATGAATAAGCGTTACGAATGACCACTAGCCTTTTGCAACACGTTCCTAGGTGGCAAAGCTGACATCGAAGCGATCGGCCGAATACGCTAAAATGCAACGGCAGTGCCATTCGTTCCTAGCCCCTTTCTCACTTTCCACGCGACAATCCACTATGCTGCCCACTATGCTGCAAAATTTCGCCGTGAGCCAACGTTCCACCCGACCACTTCTCGCGTTGATAGGGTTCTGCGTTATTTGCCATTGCTCTGTTCCATTCGCGTTGGGGCAATCTCGCGAGGATCAAGGGCAAGGGCCCGCACTCTCACCCGCCGAATCTTCGCAACTGTTCTCCGTATCCGATCCGTCCATTTGGACCCTGTTGCTTGCCGAACCCACGATTGAACAACCGCTCTCTGCAACGTTCGACTCGAGAGGTCGGCTATGGGTCGTCGAGTATCGTCAGTACCCCGAGCCCGAAGGATTGAAAGCACTGAGTCGCGATAATTTCTGGCGAATCGTTTACGATCGCATGCCTTTACCGCCCGGGCATGGAGGAGCCCGCGGTGCCGATCGCATCACGATTCACGAAGATCAAAACGGGGACGGAAGTTTCGAAACACACTCGACCTTCGTCGATGGACTGAACATTGCAACCTCGGTCATTCCAACCTCCATAGGAGCTTGGGTGCTCAATCCTCCTTATTTGCTTTTCTTTAAAGACGAAGATGGTGACTCCCAAGCAGATGGCCCCCCCGAAGTGCATTTGGAAGGCTTCGGACTTGAGGACACACACTCCGTTGTGAATAGTTTGTGCATGGGTCCCGACGGTTGGCTCTATGCGGCACAAGGCAGCACGGTAACCGCTGCCGTCAAGAACTATGGCTCGTTCGAATTGCCCGTCAAGACACTTGGCCAAGCCATTTGGAGATATCATCCCCAGACTCGCAAGTATGAAGTCTTCGCGGAGGGAGGTGGAAATGCATTCGGTGTCGCCATGAATGATTCCGGCGAGATTTTCTCTGGACATAATGGCGGAGATACTCGCGGATTTCACTACTATCAAGGAGGCTACTATCGCAAAGGATTTACGAAACATGGGAGTTTGTCCAACCCCTACGCGTTTGGTTACCTCAACCCGATGGCGCATCCTCCGATCCAACGCTTCACCCACACCATGTTGATGACGGAGGGTACTGCGTTTGAGAAACACATGCCAAACGCGATGCTTGCCGTCGATCCACTCCACGGAAAACTGATCCAAACCGAGTTACTCGGGCACGGCTCCACTTACGACACTCGCGATGTTGCGGATGCCGTATCGAGTCAAGACAAATGGTTTCGACCCGTCGCGATTGCCGATGGTCCAGATGGATGCGCCTACGTATGTGATTGGTACGACTTTCAAGTGGCACATCTTTATGCACACGAAGGCAAGATGGACCGCGAGCACGGTCGCGTCTACCGACTGGCGCCGACCAAGGAAGACGTTTCAGTCCCAGCCAATGGGCTCGCGTGGAATGCAGCTCTCGCAAATTCACTGGACGAAAAGTCGCTTGAGTATTTAGTGGATCGGCTGAATCATCCCTATCGATGGCAACGCTGGATGGCTCGCCGTTTGATTGCCGAGCACCCGGCTCGTGATACGATTCGAAATCAAATTCTGCACCCATTTCCCGACAACAAAAACCGAATGCTCGAGTACCTTTGGACGGCCCACGCATGCGGATGGATCCACGACACGCTATTGGCGGGTTCGGAGAAAACGGATTCACCGAACGAATTCATCCGCCATCCTGATCCCCAAGTTCGATCGTGGGCCATTCGACTGGTGTGCGATGACAATGCTGCATCGACTCATGTTTGCGATGCGATTTGTCAAATCGCGACCCAAGAGAACGATCCATCTGTACTATGCCAAATCGCATGCTCTGCCAAGAGACTCGAAGCAAATGCAGCCATCAAGATCGTTAAAAGTTTGCTGTCGCGTCCTTTGCCTTCGGAGGATTTGTTTCTGCCGATGTTGATTTGGTGGACCGTTGAAAAACATGCCGACGAATACGAGCTCATTGCAACACAATTAACTTCAAATCCGATGCTCTGGAACACTCGAATCGCCAGGGAAACTGTTTTTCCAAATCTGATTCGCCGATGGTGTGCAAGCCACGACGAAAATGCAATGCGCGCGGTCGCAACAACTATCAAAATGATTGCCACATTGCCAGGCGCGATTCGTCAAGAGACAGCGAGCCACGTTCAAGTCGCATTTGAACGAGCGTACGAGGGGAAATCACTCGCAGGTGTACCGGATTATGTAATCGATGCGTTAACTGGCTTTGGACAACCGTCGATTACATTGAGGCTTAGGCGCGGAGATGCAGCAGCCGTCGATGAGGGAGTCATCGCATTTGAGAATCGCAAATCGCCATTGCCGTTGCGCATCCAAATTGCCAAGATCGCGAGCGAGTTTGCAAGTGACAAATCCTTTGAGCCTTTTTTGGCTGCTTGCCTTCGAATCGCTTCCGACAAGGGCGAAGAATCTCGTCTTCGCGAAGCGTCTATCGCGGCCTTGACTTCCTTCAAAAAACAAGAGATTGCAGACGAGATCATCCAACTGTGGCCATCGCTAACCGACGAGCTCAAGGCAACCGCAGGCGCGGCATTGGCATCGCGTGAGTCTTGGACGCAAGCCTGGATAACCGCGTGCTCAAAACAAATTGTTGCACCTGAGGATTTGACTTTGGAAGCGATCCGAGCCATGAGGCAACATGAGAATCCTCAACTGCAAACGCAGCTTGTCGCCACCTATCCAGCCACGGCGGGACTTGATTTCGCATCGATCCAAAGCCGATGCAACCAATTGTCAACCATCATTCTTTCAGGAAACGGTGACCCCTACCGCGGCAAGAAACATTACAAGAACTTATGCGCGCGTTGTCATCGCCTTTTCGAAGAGGGTGGAGAAATCGGTCCGGATTTGACGGGCTACCAGCGAGATCAGTTGTCGACCCTGCTGCGAAACGTGGTCGGGCCAAGCCTTGAGATTCGCGAGGGCTACCGGACAGTGCAGTTGATCACGGTCGACGATCGGGTTCTGAGCGGATTTGTGGAAAGCCAAAACGAAGAGCAATTGGTGCTGCGAACGATCGATGGGCAAGCTTATACCCTTGCTAAATCCGACATCGAGAAGATAAAGCCACAGTTATTGTCGCTCATGCCGGACGGGTTACTCGACAAGTTAGGGGATCAAGAAGTGGTCGATTTGGTCTCCTATTTGCGAAGTTCTCAACCCTTGAATGACAAGTGATTCGGACGGACAGTCTGCCTGAAATGGTTCCCGTTGGGGAAAATCTGGTTATGATAGGAGGATCGTCAGGTATTTGCCTCTGCGGCATTCCACTTTTTCGATCGGTCTCCAAGAGACTGCCTGCCGAATTTGTCCGCCTGCCGCTAACTCCGAATCGTTTGGATTCTCGATGCGTTCCAAAGCAATATTGATAGCGATTTTCCTGCATTGGATCCTCGGGCTAACTAGCCATGCGGTCGCTCAGTTGCCTTCACCTGAGCTGAATGCCCTGGGGCAACTTGGCGGACAAATCGATCAGCCAATCGTACCCCTGGACAAGGCCGCTGGGCAAAACCTCACCGAGAGCGTGCCAAGCTTTTCCTGCAGCGCGATCAAGGATGGAAAAATCGCGGGGGATTTGCAACCGGGAGTGGTTCAAGTGCGGGCCCAGAACTCGCTTGGGCTTTCCAACTCGAGAAATTTCCTCGTAACTTCTCAACCTTGGGCAATCATCACTGGCAATGAATCCCAATCGACGGCCGCTGGTATTTCACTCGATGGAATGTTTCAGGATGAATGTCCAGAGCGAGGGCGCAACTACTACCGATTCAAGTTGGATCGCGACCAAAACATCGAGATCGAATCCTTTGCTCATTCCCTAGATTCACGTGCTCAGTTGAATCTGTCCATTCTGACCACGAGCACGACCAAGATCGCATTTGCCAACGCGACCAATGATCGAGACGCAGTGCTTCGGTGCAAGCTTTTGGCGAACATTGAATACACGCTCGTCGCGCATGATCATTTGTATCGAGGCGGTCCGGACTATCGCTACGCCATCTGCGTTAAGTCCGTTAGCGATGATCTCATTCTAAAACGTTCGGCGGGCAAGGCAGCGACCGCCTGTTGGCAAGAACTGTGCAGCCAAATTGCGACGATTCAAACTAGCAGTCAGCCTCACAAGCCGATAAATCCTCAGTACCTGCTCCCACGTTGCTCATTGGTTCGCCCTCCTACGGTCGACAAAGCTCCGAGCGTACACGAGGAAAGTTCGGCACCCAACGCAGTGGCTGTCACAGTCGAATGGCCGACTCTGATCGACGGAGTATTTGACGCCAATGACGATGTGGATATGTTCGATTTCGATTGTGAAAAGGATGCGAACGTCGTAATCGAAGTCGTGTCGCAGCGAATTGGCCAATTGACCGATAGTACGATGGTTGTCTACCGAGTTGATAATCCAAAAATGCCAAACGAAAAAATGAACCGCTTGGCTGAGAATGATGACCTTCCCGCAACCGGAAATGGCGAAATGCGTTTTGCCATCAAGGACTCCTTATTGACTTTTCGCGCACCGGACAAGGGCACCTATCGACTGGCCGTGCGCAACCAGCAAAACTCGGATCGTCTCGCGACGCCACCTCGATATGCTGTTGAAATTCGCCAACCCAAGCCCGGATTCGCGTTGGCATGCCACTGGGCTAGTCCAGTGCGCGATCTTGACCAAGCTCGTATGTCTAGCAACACCATTAACCTCGGTGGCTCTGCATTGCTAAGCGTACATGCTTTGCGATTTGACGGATTCAATTCACCTATTGAACTGACCGTGAGTGGCTTGCCTGAGGATATTCGCGGCGGAGCAGGTATTATCGCAATCGATCAGAATTCCACCACTTTGAGTTTGTGGCATGATGCTCAAGGCTCAGTGCCAGCAACCTCCGAACCCGTCCTGTCGTTGCATGTTGCCGGTCAATCCAAAGTTGGCGAACAGATGCTCGCCTCTGTCGCAACTCCTGTGGAAGTGATTTGGGGTTTGATCGATACCTTTCGATCTCCGATCGCCCGAATAACAAGCGATCTGCTGTGCACTCGATCCGCATCGCGCACTTGTCCCATTACTATAGAACTCGGACCAACAGCAACTAGCCCAGGCGAGCCGATCGTCATGAGCTGTATCCGTGGTCAGCCGCTCAAGGTTCCCATTCGAGTCACTCGGCGAGAAGGCGGTGTGGAGGCGGTTGTTTTGGTTCGCTTGCGGCAAACGCCGACCAAGACAACTGCGGCAGAAGTCAAGCTCGAGGCGAAATCGACCGAAGGAACGCTTGAACTTCAAATCCCGAAAGATGCACCCATCGGTGAGTATTTGCTCAGTACTTTGTGCGAAGCTCCCGTATCGATTCCGAACTTAGATCCCGCAGCCAAAGACAAAACAACCAAAATTTCCCTGCAATTACCTAGTTCTTGTATTCGCTTGCGAATCGGAGATGCTCCATAAACATGGTCAACAATTTTAATCTCGATCTCAAACTCGATCTCAATCGTCTCGTGGGGCGCTGTCTCCATTGTGTCGCTTGCCTCGTCGTCGCCCTTGCGGCATGCGGCAAACTCGGAGCTCAGACGCCGATCTACTTTGAAGATGCAGTTGCTCCAATTCTGAGAAAGAACTGTGTCGCTTGTCACAATACCAAGATCGCAGAGGGAGGACTAAATCTAGAGAATCCAGCAAACATCACCAAAGGAGGTGACACGGGCTCTTCGATCGATGCAGCAAACGTTGAGATGAGTCTACTCATCAAGCGTCCCACGGAAACCGAAGACCCCATGCCTCCCGTCGACAATACCGTTGGTGCGGAAAAACTGACGATGGACCAGCTCAACATCATTCGAGCATGGATTGCCGGTGGGGCTTTGTCCAAAGGGACAGCCGGCGTAATGTCAGGCCTTGTCCTGCGACTTCCAGAAAACGCGAGGGCGAGTTACGCGCTGGCTGTCTCGCGCGACAATGACTTCGTCGCGTTCGGGCGAGGCGGACATTTGGTCATCCATAATGCTCGGCGATTGGCCACTGCCCAAAGCGTGGAAGGCATGTTGAGTTCGACTCCAACTCAAGTCATCTCGAATGCTCATCCCGACTTCATCCACTCGATTGCTATCAGCGAGGACGGAGAGCGGATCGCGACAGGCAGTACCGGTCAAGTCAAGATTTGGAAGCACGTAAACAACACGATCGAGTCGTCACGCGTTGCTCTCGAAACAGCCGGGATTCCCATTTCAAACCTGCTGTGTACTTCGGTGGATGGCAAGCTACTTGCAACCGTGAAGAAACGAGCCCAAGCTCAAAGCGAAAAAGCTCCCGGTTCTACAATCCCCGGCATCCTAACCATGCTAAATCGGAGCGGAGAGATAGTCCAATCCATTGAGGTGGCCGATTCGTCTTTGGTATGTGGTACTTGGTCTCCATCCAACCAACGATTCTTTGCCGTTGGTGCCAACAACATGCTTTATGCTTGGGATTTGCAAGCAATGCCAATTGCCCCACCCACTGCTTCGCCACTACCAACCGCAATTCAATCGCTTGACTCGATCGATGAAACGACCCTTCTAACGATTTCCGAGCGAAAGGTTTCCGTTTGGAAATACAACACATCCGCCGCAGCGGAGAACGTACCGACGCATCCGCTCGCTGTCGCGATCAACGCTGCTGGTCCGATCGATCTGGCCAATATCTCCCCTGACCGAACCAAACTCATTGTTGCAACTCAAGTTGATTCAACCAACAACACGTTGATGAAGCTTTGGAACATTCCTACAGCAAAGCTTGTGGGAACGATCGAACGAGATCGAAAAAGTCAACTCGCCTATTTGAATGCGGATCGTATCGTGCGGCGCGCGCAGGGGGCAGTCGAACGATCGAATGCGACCGTAACGGAACTTGAAAAAGCACTTACTACCGAAACGACGGCTGTCACCGCTGCGAAAGCCGCCAAAGACAAAGCGGCCGAGTTATTAGCCAAGAAAGAGCAAGAACGTCTTGCCGCAGTTCAAGCCATCGCAGATCACGAAAAAACGATGCTTGAAACAAAAGCGGCCATCGATGCGGCCACCCTCAAGCTAACGCAGTTAACGACGGAGCTTGAGCCAAAGAAAAAAATAGCAACTGACCTGGAAAAGCAGAAGACAGATTCTCAAGCAGCCATGGACAATGCCGCTCAGTCGTTAGCCGCCACTGAGGAGACGCTCAAAGCCGCACAAGTGCGACTGGATTCACGCAAGCAATTGGTTACCAAGGAGTCCGAGGAATTGGCTTCTGTGAAGACCAAGAGCGAAAGCCTCAAAGCCCAATCCGAGATGGTTACGTTTTCCGCGCACGCGATCGCGTTCGCGGA
>CAMBSL010000007.1 GCA_945870455.1 Pirellula staleyi DSM 6068
TTGGCTTGATCGCTCCACACATTGCTAGATGGATTGTGGGGCCAAAACATGCTTTATTGGTTCCCATGAGCTGGTGCCTTGGCGCGATTCTTTTGATTTTGGCGGACTCGGTTGCAAGAACGATCATCGCTCCGGCTGAATTACCTATCGGGATCGTGACCGCCTTGATGGGTAGTCCTTTTTTCCTTGGACTCTTGCTGTTTCGCCCACAACGGGAATCCGGACGAATCGGAGTTGGAGCATGACAAGGTTGCAAGCAAGGGACCTGAAGTTTGGCTTTGATTCTCGCTTGATTATCGATGGGATAGAAATCGAATTGGTTTCAGGTGAAGTGGTGGCGCTTGTAGGGGCCAACGGCGCGGGCAAAACGACGCTGTTGCAGTTGTTGTCCAGACACTTGAAGCCGGGCTCCGGAACGGTTTCATTTGACGAAAACAATATCGTGGAGTGGTCGCGGCGCACGTTGTCGCAGAGGATTGCGTTGATGCCTCAATTTGAGAATCGCGATTCGTCCCTGCGAGTCATTGACGTTGTCTCACTTGGAAGAATGCCGCATTGCGGTTGGTGGTTGCCGATGTCGCTTGTCGATCACCAAAGGGTTGACGAAGCTATCCAGGCCGCCGGCTTGGACGCACTTCGTGAGCGAAAGATCGATGCGTTGTCCGGTGGAGAATGGCGAAGAATGATTTTGGCCCGTTCTCTGGCTCAAGATGCGTCGGTGTTGCTGCTGGATGAACCCATCGCAGGACTTGATTTGAAGTATCAGGTCGAGGTGCTCGATCATGTCCGCCGAATGACTAAGCAAAAAGACCTAGTGACCGTCATTACCCTTCATGACTTGAACATGGCAGCCTCGTTTGCAGATCGAATAGCGGTTCTACATCAAGGTCGATTGATCGCAGACGGACCGACAGTTGACGTTTTGCAACCCGAATTGATTGAGCTCGCATTTGGGATCGCCGTGGAAGTGATAAAACACCCAATCCACGGAACACCCCTCGTGATCCTGTGTGCAAATCCACGTTCCGCATTCGCTCGTTAACGAGTGGTCGGTTTGAGCGATGATTTTCTTCGGTTGTCGTAACTTGTCGGTCGAGTGGAGGTTGTTTGATCCTTCGAACTAGTTTAGGCTAGTTGATTATCCATCGCAGGAATTGGGGCCATCGAATGATATTCCGAAACATCCGAAACATTCGAATCAACTGTCTCGTCGCTATGTTCGCTGTGTGTTCGTTTTCTAGGCTGGTTGGTGTTTCGGAGGCTGACTTTGATTCGACCATAGCGGATATCTTCTCAAAACGTTGTATTGAATGCCACAATTCGAGTGAACCGAATGGCGAATTGAATCTTACTCAGGCAGAACCGTTTTTCTTAGGTGGTGCGAGCGGGAAAGCATTTGTACCAGGGAACTCAGATGGCAGTTTGTTCATCGCTAGGATCGAATCTGGCGAAATGCCTCCCCCAAAGAACGGCAAGTCCCAAAAACTGCACGAATCGGAAATCCAGTCGCTACGTGAATGGGTGAACTCAGGCGCTATTTGGCCGCAAGGTCGTGTGCTCGACCTATTCGACAGGTCTTCCGAAGTTCGAGCGGGGCGCGATTGGTGGTCCTTTCAGCCCATCCAAAACTCGCAGAATTCAGGAACATCGTCCGTCTCGCTTGCCAATCCCATCGACGCTTTCATTACCGAGAGGCTTGCCGCTAACGGTCTCTCTCCAGCTCCAGCGGCCGAAAAAAGCATCATCCTCCGCCGGCTCTATCACGATCTGATTGGATTGCCGCCTCTCGCGGAGGACATAGACACGTTCGTGGCGGATGATTCCCCGGATGCTTACGAAAGGCAAGTAGATGACTTGCTCGCTCGTCCTCAGTTTGGTGAGCGCTGGGCTCGGCACTGGCTCGATGTCGTCCGCTATGCAGACACCAACGGTTACGAACGGGATGCGGAAAAACAAAATGCATGGCGTTACCGCGATTGGGTCGTTAACGCCTTCAATAGCGATATGCCATACGATCGCTTTCTTACCGAACAACTAGCTGGAGACGAGTTGCCGAATCGAAATGAATCCAATGTCATCGCCACAGGCTTCCTGCGACTTGGGACATGGGATGACGAACCAAACGATGTGGCTGAATATCAATATGAGCGATTGGAAGACCTTGTTCATACCGCTTGCACTGCGTTTCTGGGATTGACGGTCAAGTGTGCACGTTGTCACGATCACAAGTTCGACCCGATCTATCAAGACGACTACTATCGGATCGGCGCAGCGTTTTGGCCCGGACCAGTCGCTCATCGCGATCGAGCCCTCAATGGCGGCCCCACCCAAGAAGAACTTGGCTTTGACGTCCTCGGATGGACCGATATCAACATCAACCCTTCGCCGCTTCGTGTTCTCAAAAAAGGGGATATCCATCAACCTTTGCACGAAGTTCCTGCAGGGCCGCTTAGTAGTGTAAAGCAACTGAATCGACCTTTTGTTCCAAAAGCAAACGATGCCAAAACAACTCAACGTCGATTGCAACTTGCACAATGGATGACGGATCCCTCGAACCCGTTTACCGCTCGCGTGATGGCAAATCGAGTTTGGCAGCATCACTTTGGAGAGGGCTTGGTTCGGACACCGGACAATTTCGGGTTCAATGGGCAACGACCAAGTCATCCAGAATTATTGGATTGGCTTGCGACAGAACTGATGGCGGGCAACTGGCAATTGAAGCGAATTCATAAGCTAATCGTAATGAGCGACACGTATCAACAGTCGGTCTCGCACCCGCAACAGGCAGAATTTATGCAGGTGGATGCGGCAAATCATCTTCTATGGCACGCCAATCGTCGGCGACTGGATGCAGAATCGTTGCGTGACGCCATCCTGTTCACCAGCGGTCAACTGGATCTAAGACTAGGCGGACCGAGCTTTCGAGCGCCTATTAACGGCGAAGCCTTAGAAGGGCTCTCATTGAAAGGGGCTGCCTATCATGCTTCGGAGCTGAAAGATAGGTTGCGAAGAAGCCTTTACATGTTTAACAAACGGGGCTTGGTGGTTCCGTTCATGACAACTTTCGATATTTGCGATAATACGATTCCAACTGGGCGTCGTGAATCTACCGTCGTTGCAACACAAGCGCTGGCTATGCTGAATAATGATTGGGTACATGAGCAAAGCCGAGCTTTCGCCAATCGCTTTCTTTCTGCGTGCGACGTTCATTCGGTTCGAATCGACATCGCTTGGCAAATGTCTTTGGGCCGAAAGCCAACGGATCATGAACGCACGTTTGCTGAAGGTCACCTACGACGACAGCAAGAGAACTTGGAAGGGACTCACCGCGAAAAGAAGGTTGGCGATGTAGAGCAGTTCGCGTGGGCTTCACTTTGCCATGTGTTGTTGAACACCAATGAGTTCCTTTACCTGGATTAATACGATGCGTTTCCAAAAGGCAGAATTTCCGTGCGGAAATACTCGGCGAGAATGGATATGGGAGATGGGAGCGGGCTTCGCTGGTCTCGCATTGGGTAGTCTCTTGAACTCGGATGGGTTCTTTGGAAGTAAACTCCTCGCTGCCGATGGACACTCGACCCCACTTTCGCCAAAGCCTTCTCATTTTCCGACCAAAGTAAAGAGCGTAATCTTTTTACTGATGAATGGAGGACCAAGCCAAGTTGACACTTTTGATCCGAAGCCAGCCTTGGAAAAGTATGCTGGACAGCCCTTGCCGCAAGACAAGCAGTTCATTAATTCGGGCGGGCGAGCCGTCGGATTGTTGACTCCATCGGTTCGGAAATTCGAGCCGGGCGGCCAAAGCGGGCTGCCCATTTCTGATTTCTTTCCGAACATTCGTAAGCATGCGGACAAATTGGCGGTCGTTCGTTCTTGTTTTACCGATACGCATGCACACGGTTCCGCGTTGGTGCAAATGAATACGGGGAAACCGATCATCGGACGACCATCCCTAGGGAGCTGGGCCGTATATGGTCTAGGGAGCGAAAATCAGAATATGCCCGGTTATGTTGTCATGCTGGACAAACGGGGTGGGCCCATCGGAGGCCAACCGAATTGGTCAAGCGGCTTTATGCCCGCCACGTACCAAGGAACTCTGTTTCGCCCGGTTGGGAACCCGATACTCGATCTAGCAGGCCCTAGCTATCTGGATACGAAATCGCAACGCGAACAACTTGATCTGTTGGCCCAATTGAACGACGAACATCTTAGCACAAGGCCGGGTGCGTCGGAATTACTCGCAAGATCCGCAAGTTACGAACTGGCATACCGCATGCAATCCGAAGCTCCAGAGGCAGTCGATCTTGCTATGGAATCGGCAAGTACTTTGCAAGCCTATGGGGTCGACCGTGAACCGACGGCAGAGTTCGGCCGCAACTGTTTGATCGCGAGAAGGCTGGTTGAACGCGGCGTACGCTTTGTACAACTCTACTCAGGCGGTGGGCACTTGGAAGAAACTTGGGATGCGCATGAGAGCGTTGAAAAAAATCATGGTCGGCATGCAAGTGAGACCGACCAACCCATTGCTGTATTGCTGGAGGACCTAGAACAACGCGGATTGTTAGAGAGCACCTTGGTTGTTTGGGGGGGAGAATTTGGCCGGATGCCCTTTAGCGAAGGGACCGGCAAGCCCGGACGAAATCACAATCCGTACGGGTTCTCAATGTGGCTTGCAGGCGCGGGTGTTCAAGGTGGTATCGCCTATGGTGCGACGGACGAATTTGGATTTGCGGCGGTCGAAAACCGAGTGCATGTGCACGATTTGCATGCGACTATCCTACATCTTATGGGGATAGATCACACGCTGCTGACCTACTTCCACCAAGGTCGCAACGAAAGGTTGACGGATGTTTACGGCAACGTCATTCAAGGCATTTTGGCATAAGTTCCGCGATGTTATCGTGCCCCGTCCACGGTAAATCCTTTTTTAGCTTACCGCAGTCAGCCGAACTGTGCGTTTTACGGGATCGGCGGAATCAATCCGGACACGAACCTTGGCACCATTTTCGACTCCATGCATCTGAGTTGCTTTCGATCGAATCGCGGAATCGATGGTCTGTACGATCCCGGCTTCTGCGTCGACGACTTCCGCAACGAGTATTTCGCCAATGCGATGCTGAAGCGAGACTGCTTCTAGGAGGTCGATAACGGCTCTGTCGACATTCGACGCTCGCCCCTCTCCGCGCCCCATGGCGACAGGCAATTCTCGCATCTTTTCGGTCAGTTCGGTTGGCACACTTTGCCCGTTCGCTAGAAGATAGGCTAGATCGAGAACATATCGATCGGCCAATCGGCGCATGGGTGCTGTGGCATGTACGTACGCGGCTGCGATCGCGGCGTGCCATGGTTTTTTCTCAGAATCATATGTCGCGTAACTCGCCCTACCACCAGCCCTTCGGGCTTCCAGCAAAAAGCGTTGGTGCGTCATGTTCTTAGCGTCCATTCGTCGTTGAAGATCCCGCAGGGTTTCGTTGACGGGCCAATCGATCCCAAGCGCATGCGCTGTCCGGCGGAGTTGAGACACCGCGCGATCCGTCGGCTCATCCATCACCCGAAATAAACCTGTCTGAGACTTTAAAAAGAGAGACGCAATCGCCGTGTTAGCCGCCAACGACAAGGTTGCGTTCACAGACTCTGCAATATTGCGTGCACGCAATTCAAGTCGGACACCTCCAGGCGCTAACGGGTCGCAAACAATTTCTTGTTGAGGAAACTCGACTCGTATCGCGCCCCGATAGACTTCGTCGGACCACATACGCTGAGCGAATTCCTCGATAAACGGAATGGATTTCAAGTCGACCGTATCATAAGCTAACTTGGCCCTGCTCGCACATACAACACGTTCGATACTGCGAAGTGCCACCGAGCCCTTTGGACAAATTGCAACGCTAACCAATATGGCTGGCCGTGGACCATCGGGCAGCAAACTTGCTGCGTTTTGCGAGATTACCTTTGGATACAACGGAATTTTCTCGCTGAGACCGTAAATCGTAACGCCGCGATTCCAAGCTTCCGACTCGATGACTCCGCCTGCAGGAACATACGCACTTACATCTGCCAAGGCATACTTCAAAACGAGTTCGTCACCATCGCGTTCAATCGCAAATGCTTGATCGAGATCGGTCGACGTGGCGGGATCAAGTGTCACCAATGGAATGCTCGTTGCATCTCGACGATCAACTTCCCAGAGTGGTCGGCCATTTTTCCTGATTGCGAGTGACGACTCTTTTGCGGCCAACAGTACACCCGGTGCAAAACTGCTAGGCAATTGAAACTGCTTTGCAATCGATGCAAAGCCTTGAGCCAACGCCTTCTTCGCTTCTTCGGAAACGTTCATTCTTTACTTTGAAACCCAGTTACGTGGAAACCTTGTTCGCCCGCTACCAACATGAGGCCTTTTTCGAAATCCAGTGCCAGATCGTGAATCCGACCGACGTTTGCGTCGACCGTTTCAACAACTTCCATTGTTCTAGAATCGATCGTGCCAACGAGTCCATCGTTGCAGCCAACGTAGAGTCGGTCGCCAGACGGGGACCAAGTTAATGTGCGTGGTACGGACGGCAGTTTGCCAAATCGCATCAACCGACCAATGGTGGGCTGCCAAAGACGTACCGTTCGATCTTCGCTGATCGTGGCCAGTGTCACCGGGATGTTGGAATCGGTCGTTGGCACTGTCGGGCCAATGGCAATGGAATTCACGGTTCCTACATGATTGTCGAGAGTTCGAATGTGCGTTCCGTCGGAACTATTCCACAACCGAAGGGTTTGATCGACGCCCACCGAAGCAACGGTCTTGTTGTCTTGAAAAAAAGCAATGCCAAGAACGGCACGCGAATGACCTTCGTAACGAGTGATTGTCTCACCGCTGGCGGCATCCACAACGCGACAAATTCCATCGCCTGAGGCTGTTACCCACCGCATCCCGTCGGGAGACCAGGCAACTCGATAAACGACGTCATTATGCAACACGACACTGCGAACCCGCTTATTATTCGCCCAGTCAATGACTTCGACTGCTCCCTCTTCGGCAGGCGAACCACCCGCAGCCAGAAGCATCCTACCATCCGGTGAAAACTTCAAGTCATGCACGTGAGTCAGCTCCGTATCGATCGTTCCAACGATAAGCATGCCAGGCCACGACCGCAGTTCTAGCCCTTTTTGTGATCCCAACAGTACATCATCGCGGTTGGGGGAAATAACAATCGCGGTAATGGGTGAGCCCGCGATCGGTGAGCCCGCGATCAAACACTGCGTCGTGAGTGATACGGCAATAAGGAAGGAAGCCAATTGCTGCGTCATGAACGAACTATACCTCGGATCAGTTTGCCCCCTTGATTGACTCTGACCGGACGACCGTCGGCAGTGTGTAGTTCCAAATTGGGATCAACACCCAACAAAGTGTAGATAGTGCAAGCCAGATCATTGGGGGTAATCGGATTGTCATGAGGACTTTCGCCAACTCGATCGCTTGAACCGATCACCTGTCCACCTTGCACCCCGCCTCCCGCCAGGACCACACTGAATACGCGTGGCCAATGATCTCGACCACCCCGCGAATTGAGTTTAGGCGTGCGACCGAATTCTCCCATCACGATGACCAAAGTATCGTCTAACAGATTTCGCTCTGACAAATCTGTTACCAAGGCAGAAAAGGCTTGGTCGAAGGTAGGAATCAGGCCGACACCCACTTTTGCACCTGAGTACCCGTCGCGCAACTGCAATGCAAGATTCTCGTGAGTGTCCCAACCCGTGTTCATGACACTGACAAACGGAACGCCGCGTTCGATCAAACGACGCGCCAGTAAACAGCTTTGGCCAAACATGCGTGGTCCATAGCGTGCTCTTACCTCCGCAGGCTCCTCCGAAAGATGGAATGCGAGTTTTGCTTCGTGAGAGGTTACTAACCGATACGCCTTTTCAAAGGCCGAGTCGCTTCGATCCTCGCGGGCCTCGAAACTCGATTGAGCCCGATCGAAATCCGCAAGATACGTGCGGCGGCGAAGAATCCTCGTCTCGTCAACGCAGGGGAAAAAATCCAAGTCTCGCACGCTAAAGTCCGGTTTGGATGGATCGCCTCTTGTAGCGAATGGTTCGTACTTTTCGCCCAGAAAACCTGCAACACTGGAACGATTCTCTGGGATCGTAATAAACGGTGGAAGGACCGACGGCATGCTTCGCCCATGAGCTACGACAGCCCCATATTGTGGATACTGTACAACGGGCGACGGCTTATAACCGGTCATGAGATAATGATTCGCTAATCCATGCTCACCGAGCGGCGAGGTCATCGATCGTAAAATCGCGAGCTTGTCACAAACTTTCGCGGTGTTCGCGAGCAATTCGCATAATTGGATCCCGCCGACATTGGTAGAAATCGCCTTGAAAGGTCCCCTGACTTCCGCGGGTGCATCCGGCTTGAGATCGAACGTCTCCAAATGACTCGGTCCACCGTCCAACCACAGCAGAATGCATGACTTTGCTTTTGCCCTGAATGAATTCGGAGATGCGGCTTGCAACCGGAACAAATCGGTGAGCCCGAGCCCAAGGGGTGCGAGGCTACCCATTCGGAGCATGTCGCGACGTGTCAGGCTTTCGCATCGTCGATGTGGTCGATTCATGACTTGAGACTTTTAATGGTTTTCCAGGAATGAACGACTATTGAGCAGACTCCAAACGAAGTCCTGTAGTTTTTCTCTGCGTTTGATTTCGTCGGTATCCATGATTTGCTGACACCAGTGTTTTGACTCTGGCTCCGTGGGATTGCGCCCGATCGCTCGGATGTAGTACTCCCGTACAATCGTTTCGTCGGAATGCCCGGCATCAAGGAGTCTGTTCAATCGACCATTCGTGTCGACAAGTTTTCGATTCAACAAATCACCGTTGAGCAAATGCAGTTGTGAAGAAAGGCCGCCGTTGGTCACGCCATTCTCATCGCATCCCTTTGCTTTAGAACAACGCCCGAGGATATCTAACGCGGCAACCGGTTCGAGCGGATCGATGATGGTAATGGCTCTCGTTCCGAGCGCGTGACCGTTGAAATTACCAGTTACGCCAGTTACATCCGAGATGGCATCGACGAAAACTTCCGGTAGGAGTGGGCGTCCGTACGCGCGCGAGTAAAATCGATCGTCGGAATCGTTTCCGGGGATGATCTCACCGCTTCGTGCGTAGGTGTGACTGAGCGCGATCTGCTTTAGTGTGTGGCGGATGTTGTAGCCGTTGTTCACGAAATCGTCTGCCAGCTTGTCGAGTAGCTCTGAATGCGTCGGAGGGTTTGTGTCGCGAAGATCGTCGGCTGGTTCAACCAAGCCGCGACCAAACATGGCTTGCCAGAGTCGATTGACCGTTGCCCGGGCGAAATAGCGATTGTCATTAGATAAAAGCCAGTCGGCAAAGGCTACACGATGATCGCCTGCACCATCAAGATCCTGAAAGCCTGGAATGCGAGGGACTGCGGGCTCGCCCGTTCGCAGATTTGTCACCGCCCCTCGCGAGGTCAATCGCACTTCTCGGCCTCGCTCAAGTTTCGAAAAAACAGCCGCAAGGCCGTGATAATCGTCTTGTGTCCACTTGTCGAGCGGATGGTTGTGACAATTGGCACAACCCAATTTTGTTCCCATAAAAAACTGGCCAACCAGCTCCGCTTGGTCGCGTGCATCCGAAACCATCCGTCCAAAATTGGCTGGTCCAACCAAGTGCGAATCTCCAGTCGCAGTCAGAAGTTGGCGGGCCATTCGATCCAGGCCTTGTCCGTCATGTATCTCGCCACGAAGCCATTCAGAATATGCGTTGAGTCCTTCATGGTCATTAGGCAGTGAATGAAATCGCAGTAGCTTCGAAAACTTGAGCGTCCAGTAGTCGTTGAACGCCTCGCTCGCCAGGAGTTCATCAACATAGCCGCGTCGCACGTCCGGTGAATCCTGCAAGACAATGCGTTCGACCTTCGCAGGTTCTGGTAAACGACCGACTAGGTCGAGCGTTACTCTTCGTAGCCATTCATTGCTCGAAGATGGAGGTGAAATTGGGATTCGCAGTTCGGACAATAATTGCACGATCTCTTCGTCGATCCAATTCCCCCTAGGTTGCGAGGAAAGATCGATCGCTTTTTCCGATAGAGGAATATTGAACTGAATTGGAACAACGCGATTCAAGAATCTGGCAAGCACGACATGCTGGCCAGGCCGTTTGATGCGAGCTACGATGTTCCCCTCGGATTCCTCGATCTCGACAGCCGCCGGATCAGCCGAAGAAAATACGGTACGATCCGTAACATCGGTTAGGACTCCGTGATTGAAGATTGCGTTCGCTCTAAGTGAAACGGTGGTTGGAAACTTGGCACCCACGTAGCGGCTCGGTTCGACCTTGAGATTGATCAACTGCGTAGGGGTACCTCGCGGGACACCGGATCGAATCCACTCCATGAGAAGTTTCGCACCTGGACCTGTTTCATCCAAAACGACATCGCCGCCGTGGTCAAGATTTCCAGTAGGCTTTGCCAGTATTAGGCTCTTTTCAGGATGAGCTTGATTGTTTCGACGGCCCTCAAATTCGTGCACGATTGCGTCATAGTCTGCGTTTGGATTCGCGCCGAGCAGAGACAGATGAAAACCACCTCGACCTGCCGCAGCACCATGACAAGCGCCCGAATTGCAACCCGCCTTGGTCAAGACGGGCATGACTTCCGTTTCGAAATCAACCGCTTGTACGCAGTCGTCGATCCATAGAGCTAAACAGAACCAAGCAAACGATTTCACTTGCGTTCATCCGGTTTTTTGGTCGATTCGTTCTCATCTTTTGATTTGGTGCCGTAGACCTTTGCCCATTGTGCAAGAAACTCCTGGGCCCGCGGAGTACCATAATCCGAAAGCTTGCCTGCATTGATAATCGTGGTTGCAATTCGACCTAGTTCTCTTTTTGCATCGTTATCTTTCTCGACAAACTCAATCAGTTCCTTGGCGGCTTTTTCAACGTCTTCCACGGGGGCGTTGAGACGAATAACGGGAGCAATGTAGGGACGCAAATTGGGCGTCTTGTCCTGGGTGACGCGTTGTTGCATCCCTTCTCGCATGCCTTCGAGTTCTTCGAGTTTCGGAACTTTACCGCCAGCGACCGCAACGATACTCTCAAGAATTTTCGGCAGGTCCGCTGCGAGGCTAGGCTGAACCAGCGCAAAGTTGCCCGTAACCTTGCCATCCTTGCCGACAAGAATGGTCAGCATTACTTTGCGATTGAGTCCGTAACTGCCCGGTCCTTCCCTCCCATCGACCGAGATGCCTACTGCGACATCCTTTGCCAAAGCATGGCGAATTCGCTGGAGTGTATTCTCTGCTTCGGTCGCGTCATCGTCGAGCCAAACGACTCCCGTGTTGAGCCCGTCCTTGACTCGACTATGAGTGTACTGTGACAAAGTCCGCGTCATGCTAATGGATTGGCGGTTCAAATCATGCACAAAGATCAAAACAATAGGCTTGCCGTTGGACTTGGCAACGAAATCCATTTCGATCCCAGCATCTTGGTCGAAGACGCCTCGAACTTTGAATTCGGGGAGCTTTTCTCCGACCTGTGGCCCAGAAAAGACCTTATCGTCTGCTTGAGCACTTAGAGACACGCACAGCATCGTCGCCAGTATGAGTAGTCGCATGCATGGATTCGCTTTTAGAGGATCATTGTGAGGGGAGTCTTTCCAACACTATAATCGTACCGCTAGCCAAGCCAAGCCGCAATCAAAGACTTACGAGATCTAGCATACAGCCCATCCACGCATTTCTATTTCACCGCTACTGGCGGCTTGACTCCAAAGAACAAGACGTACAAGGCTGGCAAGTTGATCAGCGTCAAAAACGTTGCGATCGATAGGCCGCCCATGATGGCGATCGCCATCGGTCCCCAAAACACGCTTCGCGTTAGCGGGATCATCGCGAGGATCGCAGTGGCGGCTGTCAAGATAACGGGCCTTGCTCGCCGTACCGAAGACTCGATCACCGCATCCCACTCGCTCAAACCCTGCGCGATGTCCTGCTCGATTTGATCGACCAAGATCACGGAATTTCGCATGTCCATCCCTGCTAATGCAATCACCCCAAGCAGAGCCACAAACCCAAACGGTGAGCCGAACAGCAATAGAAAGGCGACAGCACCTATCAAGCCAAGCGGGGCGATACCAAAGATCAAGATCATCTTTTTGAAACTATGGACCTGTAACATCAAAAGCGTCAACATCAACAAAATCATGATTGGAAACATTGCAAACAAGGCCTTGTTGGCTTTGCCGCTTTCCTCGATTGCCCCACCTGCTTCAATGCGGTAGCCGACAGGTAGACCGGCTTTCAACGTCGAAAGCTTCTTCTCCACTTTGCCGCTGATGTCAGGTGCTTGAAAGCCGTCCGCGACGTCACATCGAACCGCTAGCGATCGCTCTTGGTTGCGTCGCCAAACGATTGGTTCCTCCAATCCTGGCCGGATGTTTCCGATTTGACTTAGCGGCACGGCCCGACCGTTTTGAGTAAACAGCGTCATGTCTCCGAACTGAGTCAGATTGAGCCGTTCCGATTCAATGGCTCTGGCGACAACCTGAATGGTCTCGGTCTCCTCGCGATATTGCGAAATAGGTGTACCACTCAGCAGGGTTTGCAATCCAAGCTCGATCTCCTGTGGTGCCAATCCTATGAGTCTCGCTCTGTCTTGATCGATGTCGATGTGAATCGATTTAGCTGGTTCGTCCCATTCTAGATTGACATCCAATGCAGCCGGCTCTTTTCGCATTACTTCTCGAACGTCATTCGCGATCGAACGAACCATTTTTGGATCCGGACCAATCACTCGAAACTGTACGGGAAAGCCAACGGGTGGGCCAAATTCCAATCGCATGACCCGCAAAGAAGCATCCGAAAAATACTCATCTTGCTCAAAACGCCGCTTGAGTTCCGCTCGCAGTGTTTCGCGAGCAGAAATGCTCGTTGTTTGAACGATAATTTTGGCAAAACTAGGATTGGGCAAGTCCGGATTGAGAGCCAAAAAAAACCTTGCTGCTCCCGCGCCAACATAACTAGTAAAACGATCGACGATCGGTTGCTCTTTTCCATCAGCCGGTTCCAACAGCGGCTGCAATACTCCTTCGATTCTCTCGATCATCCTATACGTCGCTTCGCTCGATGCTCCCTCGTTCATGCGGACGTCAACCATCAACTCCGTTCGCGACGAAAGTGGAAAGAACTGTTGCTGCAATTGTGTAAAGCCAATCATCGATCCAACAAACATCGCAAATGTGATTGAAACGACATAAAGCGGTCGGTGAACGCAAACGCGGATGATCGATCGAAGCGTGCGATGAAAAGGAGATTGGAAAGGTACGTGGTGCTCTTCCCCCGGCTTCTTGACAAAGTCGGGTAAGAGTTTAACTCCGATGTGGGGAGTAAAAACGACGGCTACGAACCACGATGCAATCAACGCAATACCGACCACCCAAAAAATACCACCTGCGTATTCACCCGCCGCAGATCGCGCAAATCCGACCGGCAAAAAACCAACCACCGTAATCAGCGTTCCAGATAACATCGGAAAGGCTGTCGAAGTCCACGCGAACGTGGCTGCGTCGACGCGTCCCCAGCCTTCTTCCATTTTTACAGCCATCATTTCGACTGCAATGATCGCATCGTCTACTAGCAAACCAAGAGCCAAAATTAATGCTCCGAGTGATATGCGATCCAAATTCATCCCAATCGCATTCATGACGACCAACGCGATGGATAAGACCAAAGGCACGCTCAAAGCCACGACGATGCCCGTTCGAAAGCCTAAGCTCAAGAAGCTGACCACAAGGACGATAATCAATGCCTCAACAAAAGACTTGAGGAACTCGCCAACCGACTCTTCGACAACGTGAGGTTGAAATGCGATGTTACCAACGCTGACTCCAAGGGGCATCTGCTCACGAATCGAGACGAACTCTTGGTTGAGCGATTCGCCGAGTTTGACTACGTTTCCTCCCTTGGACATGACCACTCCCAAGGCCACAGCAGGCTTGCCATTGAAACGCACAAGATAGAGCGGAGGGTCTTCGTAGCCGCGTTTCACCTCTGCAATATCGCTCAATCGGAACACGCGACCGTTGGCTTGGACTGGGACCGCTTTAATTTCCTCGATGCCGTCAAAGTCTCTTGAAACACGAACGTGAATCCGATCGGTCTTCGTGTCGATACTGCCGGATCGCATAAGCACGTTTTGACGTTGAACACTATCGAAAATCTGTTGGGGCGTGACACCCAGCGTTGATAACTTGCTGTGCGAAAACTCGATGTAGATCCGTTCGGCTTGTTCGCCGATAATATCAACCTTTTCGACATCGCCGATTCGCAACAATTGCTTCCGAGCCTTTTCACAAATCCGCTTTAGTTCAGCGGGTGAATACTCATCGCCTGTGAACGCATACAAAGCGGAATTAACGTCCCCGTATTCGTCATTGACGGCAGGACCGATAACTCCTTGAGGCATCTGATTTTGAATGTCACCAAGTTTCTTGCGAACTTGATACCAAATATTCGGGACCTCTTTTCGCGGTGCCGTATCTTTGAGCTGAACAATGGTCAGCATTCGATCGGGTAAGCAGTAGGTTTGCAGAAAGTCCAGGTAGGGCGTCTCTCGAAGTTTGTCTTCGACTTCCTCGGCAACTTGCTGTTGCATCTCTTCGGATGTCGCACCGGGCCAGGTCGCTGAGACGATTGCGGTTTTGATCGTAAAGGAAGGGTCTTCGGCGCGTCCCATCTGAAAGTAAGCCTGTATGCCTGCAACGGAACACGCAAGAATCAAAAATGTAACAAACGCTGGATGAGTCACAGCCCAGCGCGATAGATTCCAAGCATGGTCAACTGCGGCTGCTTTTGGGGAACCGTCCATCATAATCTTGTTTCCCAAACTCGGACTTTCACATTTTCGTCAATGCGTTGAACACCCGCGCTCACGATTCGATCGCCCTGTTGGAGTTCGCCGCGAATGATGGCTGTGTCCGAACGGTATTCCATCACATCCACGGAAACCGCTTCTACTTTTCCGGTGTCCGGTTCGATACGCCAAACGATGGGTTGATCCTTTCGACTTGAGATCGAAGTCAGTGGTACGGTGATGCCACTTTCCTTGGGATCGCTTAATTGGATCGAAGCAGTCATTCCGATCGCCAAGTCCTTCGCTTGATCGAGCAAGCGGAATTTGGCATCATAGGTGCGTGACGCAGAATCTGCTATCGGCGAAAGCTCTCGCAACTCCGCGCGAAGTTTCAGTTCCGATCGGGACCATAGAGTGGCTATTGCGCTTAGCTTTCGCACTTCGCCCACCAAACCTTCAGGCAAGCTAACGACCACTTCTAATTCATCGTTCTGCATGATTTGAAGCACGGGTTGACCAACAGCTACGACTTGACCCGCCTCTGCTTGGATCGATGTGACGAGGCCATCGGAGTCCGCAATGAGATCGAAGTAAGTTCGCTGATTCTTGGCCAACGTCAATCTTCGGGCAGCCCCGTCCACACGTGCGATGGCAACGTCGCGAGTCGATAATGCAAGATCGTAATCCGATTGACTGACGGACCCCGACGCACGAAGCTGAATCAGTCGAGCCTCTTCTGCTGTCGCTTGCTTCAACATAGACATTGCAGAAACCTGATCTGCCTCCGCAACTCGCAATTGCAGCTCAGAATCGTCAGGGTTGAGGCGAAAAAGCACTTGTCCCTTTCGAATATGTTGTCCCAACTCGACGGTTCGTTCCGAGATCTTGCCCGATACCCGAAAGCCCACCGAAGCCAGATAGCGAGGTTGTAACGTGCCGGTAAACGTGTGCATCGCACGCCTTGCCTGCGAATTCGCCTCAATGAGGTAAGCGCGCACAACCAATTCAGATCCATTTGGATTCAGCTTTGCCCCGGATGCTGTTTCGGGCTTGGAATGCGCGACAGATCCCAACCATTCCTTCGACTGAAGATTGTGATAGGCAAAGGCCCCGCCAACGGAAATTACCGCGATGGCGGAAACGATCCCAACCACTTTGCGTCTCATGAATTTCATTTCTCTATGCTTACCTTTGTTTCAACGCTTACCTTTTGTTTCGGCGCTTACCTTTTGTTTCATCCGGAGCGTCATGAATGGACGCAACGTCATTTTATTTTGCCCAAAAGGGAATCTTCTGCGTCTTGTTTCGTTTTTTCGGAGCGGTTCACTCGTTCTCGTCCGTTCTATCTAAGCCCTATTCCTGTTTTTGATCGTCCAAAAAACAGGAAACAGTTTTTCAGCCAAGGCTTCCGATTCTTGGTTGGAGCGAGCGTAGTCCATTACGGGATTCCACTGAAAGCCGTTGAGCAACGTGCAACAGTGGATACGAATGGCGCTGGCTGGATTGCTGATTCCCAAGGACGGGAGGGACGGACTCGTGTGCGAAAGCACTTGACTACCGTAATTGATCGCCCAAAATCCAAAAACCAACTCCTCCGCCCCCAGCGATTCGGGCAGGACAAGCTCTTGTCGTAGGACCGCATCGCGAACGATTCCAGCAACGATTCCCATGCACTGCCCTTCGCATTGACGAATCAGATTTTGTCGTTCTTCGGAAGATTTGTCCCAAATACCTTGTTGCCGCACCCACTGTTCCATTGCGAAATCGTCTGCGCAATGCTGAGTGTAGAACTCGCAAGCAACCCCAAGCGCCATCATCCTCAAACGGGCCGGTCCTTGGGTAATCCCCGACTGCTCGAAAAGGCTTCTTCGAATCTCCATCGACTCGGCAACCAACGCGAGAACGATCTCTTCTTTGTTCTTAAAATGGTTGTAGATCGTTCCTTTTGCATACTCCATTTGGAAAGCCAAACGATCCATGCTCAATCCCCGAACACCATCGGCAATCAAGATTGGACGAGCTACCCTCAGGATTTCGGAAGTCCTGAGTTCGATCTCCCGCTGTTTTCGAGTTAATTCAACCATGCTGTCAATTGTTGACGCGGCGTCAGAATTATCAAGTGTCGGAGGGGCATTTCCACCCAAATTCTTGAACATCCGCTATAGTTGATTAACAGGACACATCCGACAAAAGTCGCAGTCACGCTCCGCCGTGCTTTTCGCAGTCAGGCTATTGCCGGAATCCTAGTGGACGGCACATGGAATGTGCCTACTACTTTGACTTTTTGTCGGCTGTGTCTATCCAAATAATCGGAGCGAGTCAGCGACAGGTCGCGCGCCGTCGCTCGTGACTAAAATCATCCCCTTCTCGGAATCACGGAAAATTTTATGCTCGGAAGAATAGCGAAATGCTCAGCCCTTGCGGTCCTGTTTGGAATTGCCTTCGAGGGCATTTTTGTCGGGGGAGCAAAATCGCAGGAGCCGCAAAAAAACGTTACGGCAACCTCAAGATCCGATTCGGATTCAGCCAACCAAGACAAAGTTTCTTTCTTGCGAATCAAGAAGAACGACAAGGGCGAACCGGTATCGCTCCAGGTTGCCATCGCTAGGTACGAGTTCACCGAAGGGGAGTTCAAGGGAGCTTACATCGACTTGATTGGGGCTGTCCACATTGCGACCAAAGCATATTATCGCGAACTGAATAAGCGATTTAAGAACTATGATGTCATGCTGTATGAGCTTGTCGCAGATCCCTCGGCGAACAAACCGGATCAAAGGGCCGAACGTGGCGGAGTCAATCCAATTGGCATGATGCAGACAGGCATGAAGGAGATTTTGGATTTGTCATTCCAACTGGATGAAGTGGATTACTCTCCTTCCAATTTTGTTCACGCGGATATGAGCCCGGACGAGTTTGGGGAAGATATGAAAAAGCGAGGAGATGGGTTCATCGGAATGTTCGCGCGGCTAATGGGTGCGGGCTTAGTTGCACAGAACAGCAAGAAAGGAGCTACACAACAAGCTGAAATGATGGCAGCGATCATGTCGAAAGATACGATCAAATTGCGACGAGTCATGGCGGAACAATTCGAATCGATGGAAGCACAGATGGCTGGTTTTGCCGACAAAAACGGCAAGAGCACTTTGCTGACAGAACGAAACACCAAAGCCTTCCAAATAATGGAGAGAGAGCTAAAGGCTGGCAAAAAGAAACTCGCAATTTTTTACGGAGCTGGGCACTTGCTAGACATGCATCAACGCTTGCTCAGCGATTACAAGATGACCCAAACCAAATTCGAATGGATAGACGCTTGGCCATTGAAATAGCTGGGGGCTCACTCTCCTGCTTTGGGACGCACCCAGGTTTGGCCATTCTTGTAACGCTGGGCTCTGTCTTTCACGACAGCGTCCTGGCTGATTTGCATGACTCGATCTAGAACTTGGTCAAACTCGGATTTATTTGGCTCGCGTACCTCTCGATGATGAGCCAGTTCAACAATGGTTTCACATGCGACTCCAGCAAACATCGGTTGATCGAGATACGGCAAAACATATCGCATTGAGTCGGCGGAGTAAGCGAGACGGCACCGATTTAGTACGAGTGCTTTCTCCTCTGGTGATGTTGCAAAGGACATGGCTTGCTTGAGGCGAGTGAGCCTTTCTTGGTCGGACCGCTTATCGTTACGCAAACTGACGATTCGGACAAATGCCTTGAATTCGAGGCTTCGTTCGCTTGCGTTCGTTGCTTTCTCGATCAGGGCGGCGAGTTTATCCGCGATCGACGCATCTGGCCATTTGCAAAACGCCTGCAAGCCGGCATCATGTTGAGTTCGATTCTCGCTATTCATCGCAGTTTCGACCGCAGCCAGGGCTTTCGCGCCGCCGACTCTCGCCACGGTTGATAGCAAGTCTAGCTGGGAGGCTTCGTCAAGCTTGGCGCTCGCTGAGAGTATCGGTTCCGCACGCAATTCTGGCTTTGTGTTGCGTCCGCAAACCGTCACCAACGCTTTCTCGGCCGCATCTCGTTCAGCACCTTTGCCCGCCTTGAGAACCCCTTGAATCATGCCGGGAATCTGCGTCAAGTCGCCCAGTTCGGCTAACGCGATCATGGCTGCTTGTCGCACCTTAGGATCTTGATCGACGGCCATGGCTGTTAACTGCGGCATAGAATCTGATGCCCGCCTCATGACCAAAACTTCGATGAGAGCTAATCTTCCAGACGAGGCGTTTTTCATTTCCGATACGAGCGTCGCGTTCACGGTTGAGCCTCGCAATCGGGACAAGCTTTTCTTCGCAGCGTTTTGCAGTTCGATTGTCTCGCTGCCTAGCATCTGTACCAACAGAGGCAATTCCGCCATGTCCCCTAACTCTCCGATTGCAGCGATAGCGGCAACTCGCACGGAATCGTCTTTGCTTGTTTTTAACAACGTTAACACTTCTGGTTTTGCACTGGCATCTCCCCGCGAACCCAATGCACTTAGCAATCCAATCTGACCGACGGGCATCAATTTTGGCAATTGCGAAGCAAACTGCTGGGTTGCCTCTGGGCCTTTCGCTTCCGTGCGGACTTGTTCCAAGCCGACGGCACGCATGTCTTTGTCCTTGTCGTTGAGGAGCTCAAGAACCATGCGGATTAGCTCGGTATTTTTCTCTTGAGCAGGCGAAATGTTTCCCAACAATCCCAATGAAAAAACCAAGCCGAAACATCCACGATTTAGCCAAACACAATACCGCACAGTTCATTCTCCTCGATTCGAAATTACTAAAGACGAAACCCCGCGTTTGTCGCGAACAGTCCAGTAGCGTGGCCCAATGAATCCCGCAAGTTTACCCTGCGGAAGTTTAGGTTCTTGGCTACCAAAATGATCCTTCGCGGCCCTGCGAAATAAAGGGTGTCGTTTTGTTTGCAGCAAAAAAGCCCAACGATTCGCAGGACGAGCCTGCGGGATTTGGTAAGCCGAAACGACTATTTCCCGCTGCAAGCCAACATGCCGCGAGTGGCAGCGAGTCGCACATGTTTGGATTGCCCTTCGCCAAGCAACGATTTGTAAATGACGAGCGCTTCACTTTTGTTGCCCACTGCCAAGAGCGATTCCGCGCACGATAGACTTGCATCGGTAATCGCAATTTGAGTTTCCGGCGCAGTAGCTTTGGCATTACCCAAAGCTTTCGCTGCTTCGCTGGTTCGAATCGCGCCCAAGGCCAAAGCGGCTGAGCGAGCAATCGTTCCATCCGTATCATTCAGCATGATGGCGAGCGATGCGACACTGGCAACATCTCGCCGCTGTCCCAACGAGGAAATGATCCCTACCTTGAGCGGCGCAGCAACTCTCGGTAGCGCATCTCTCAACGCTTGTGCCGCTTCGGGAGCCGGGTTGCGCTCCAACGCAAAACGAGCCATGTGCGAAAGGTCTTTGTCCGCAAGCAACTCCGCTACGGTCGAGACCGAAGCAGCCGTTCCTATCTGCATCAGTTTGCGGCATACATAATCTTTTGCATCTCGGGAAATCGGCGTTTTCAACGCGGAGATCAACCGAGCTTCCAAATCTTTGCGTGCCACTGCGTCGTTGCGACTGGAAATAATCGCCTCGTTGATCGGCTCAAGGGGACTGCGTTCTGCGCCCCAATCGTAAGTCTTCAACGCTTCAAATGCTTGATCCAACATGATACTACCTCAGGAAAATACTTATTTGAATGGAGAGTAAATCTAGTTTTCGGAGCTTACAATTGCCATGGTTCGCGACGAGCACGATCAAGCAGCCGATTGGCTTCCACGTCCCCAAGGAATTCTTGTTTGGCAGCATCCCATTTGAGCGAGCGTTGCAACTGATAAGCGATGGTGCACAAATGACTAATGGCTGTCGTATTGACCCCTAACTCAATGTCGCGGAACGGCTTCTCGCGAGTCTTGACGCACTCGATGAAGTCACCATAGATGCCGCCTTCTCCCTTGTAAGTGGGGACCGGTTTTGGCTCGCGAGTTTCACCGGGAGTGCCTTCGATGGCGAGATTGCCAGTCTTTGGGCGATTGTGCGTAATCGTTAGCCCGTTGGGGTAACGCAAACTCAAATGCTTTCCCTCTTTCTCATCAATATAGGTCACTTCCTCGGGTTGAAGTTCGCGCACATCGACTGCAAACGTTGCTCCACCAAAATGGTGCGCGCCCCAGTCTGTCATTCCACCCCCGGAATAATCAACGTAGGAACGCCAACTGTTGCCTGCAGTCGAAAAACTCCCACTGCATCGGGCCGCATTATAAGGAGCCCATGCCGCAGGCCCAAGCCACAAGTCCCAATCAATATCGCTCGAGGTGTCTTCGACAGGTAGATTGCAAATTTGTGAAAGCGGGCCAACATTCACGTTGATGGATTTGATCTTGCCCAATTCGCCGCCCCAGCACTGATTCACAATTCCTTTGTAGTCTTCTAGCACGCGTTGGCTGCCACCCGAAACCACGCGACCATACCGACGAGCCGCCTCGATCATCAATGGACCTTCACGCAAGGTCAGCGTTTCAGGTTTCTGACAATACACATCTTTCCCGTGACGACACGCTTCGATCACCATGATTGCGTGCCAGTGGTCCGGCGTTGCCACGTGAACCGCATCGATATCCGATCGGCCAAGAAGGTCACGAAAATCGTTGTACGCTTTGCAATCTGTGTTTTCGTAACGTTCGTTTACCTTTCCTTTTGCAGATTCGCGAACGGAGTTGCGCACATCGCAAACGGCAACGTACTGCACATCCTTGCGACCAAGAAACGCGCCTTGGTCACCTTTACCCATGTTGCCGAGCCCGATACCTGCCATAACAATTCTATCGCTGGCCGGTGAGCGTGACTCATTTCCTAAAGCCGCTGAAGTAATGACATAAGGGGCGGCGAGCGTGGCACTCGCCGCTTTGATAAACTCGCGACGCGATGAACGACCCATTGTGGTACTCGATTGTTAAAGGTTTGGGGAGGAATGAGGCTTTCTATCCGTAGACCATCGTGCAGGGGGAAAATTGATGTTAGCTATTCCCCCAAGGACAAACAAGCACCCATCGCACCCATCGCTGTCTTATCGAGACACTACATCCGAGCGACTGCAATCGACCAGGCATCGACCGGCGAGGGCCAAGCGGCCAATCAGCATCCTGCACTCAAGGGTTTCGCGATTGCTCAATGTAACTTCGATAGGCCATTGAAAACCAGCGATATGAAGCATGGTTTCAATGACTGGACGCAAAGAGATATGCCCGTTAGACGATCGAATATAGCGAGAGCCAACGAGTTTTGCATTGCAATGGTACGCGGACTCTTGGCGATCGTGATCCCCTAATACGAAAAAGCGGACCCAGTTCTCTTTGCCGCGTTTGAACTCTTGGATCCGTTCGGCATGCAACGAGCAGACCGTTGCTCCGGAATCAAGCTTGGCATGAAGCCTGTCGACACCCAACTCTGGCAATGCGACCCACTCCCGCCATCCAACCAACAACAAATCATCCCAGTCTTGGATAGGAACCAAACTTTTAAAGCGATCGAATCGAATTGGATTGAGATGCATGCGGAGTGGAAAACCTTAGGTTTCGACTAACGTCCCTATTTCACGAAGCAACTCCATTGTAAACAGACCTGAGCTGTGACCGTCAGAAAAAGTGATGTTGTAAGCGTAATTTCCAACGGGACGCATCTGTGTCACCGCCAATGGCACGGTTTCCGCAGCAGATAGCACTTGAAGCAAGCCCTTGGGTTTTACTGCTTCGGCTCGTTTTTTTTCGCGGCAAGTCGCACAGGGACAAGCCATTCGGAGCACACCGTATGGATAATCCATTTTTTTGCCGTCACTCCAAACAATCTCAAGGGATCGTTGTTCGGTGAGCTTCAGTTCCGTCGGTTGCAGATCCATAATTTCCTTCAGCTTCCCTAGTCAAATTTGCGTTGCGATGATTTGTCCGCAGTTGGAAAGTCACTAGGAATCTTCGAATCGACAACCGATCCGGTTGCGGCCCAGTCTGTGCCGCGAACAAAAAGGGTAATGTAACCGACGCACTCCATCGAATAGTCCGCGTGGCCCATCGGCGTGTGAAAGACACGTCCCTTGCCATAATCGATCGTCATGACCATAGGCTCATGACGATCCGTTCCACCTTGCGCTTTGCTTGAGAAAGCTGTCGCTAAGATCTTCATATTCTGAGCAGGTCCACGGAGTTTGTCGTAAAGCTCATCTTTTGTATGCAACCAAGATTTTGGAATGCCCTTGGTGATAGGATGTTCTGCATCCCGAACCACGACTGTAAATTCATGCTGCGACCCGTGGCTCCCACCCTTTCCAGGAGAGTTATCGGTGATTTTTTCTTCTTTGGCATTTAGGTAGACATAGGGACCATTTTTCTCGGTTCGATTGCCCCAACCGCCAAGGCCAATCATTTTATTGTATTCTTCCCAATCACCGAACGAGTTGTCGGCCGCGTGGACAATGACCAAACCACCTCCGCCGGCAACAAACTTCTCAAACGCTGCATTTGTTTCAGCAGGCCAAGGTGCAGCCCCAAAACCAAAATTGGAAATGACAACGTTGTACTTGGAAAAGTCGGGCTTGAAATTCGGATCTGGAACGGCCTTTTTTGCGGCTTCTCTCTTAATGCCGTCGTTTAGCGGGTATTTTGCGAGCAAGTCTTCTCCCTGCCAAGTGGTCTGCGTTCTCGCGACGTCGACGGTGTAACGCTTGGTGTCCTCCAAGTACTTTTTCATCATCACGGTTGTCTTGGGCCAAGCCCCATGATTGTTTTGTCCGTCGATAATGAGTGCTCTCATGGTCGGTGCCGTTTGAGCGTTGGCCACACCGATCAGCATTGCAAACAAAAGGCAGTTCGAAAAAAGTGCGCGTAGCATAGCAATTCGATCCGAATAAGGAAAAAGACTAGGAGAGAGATCACAACACCGAGATTGTGATTGTGATTGTTTATCTCGTTTCTGTCCATCGGCCTCAGCCGACTAAGCAAATACGGCACCCGTACGCCGGGCGTCAGGTGGAGCGTTGGAGGGACGTTCTCATTTGCAAAACTTAGTTGATGTTATGTCGCCGCTCGCACTCTTTCCGAAAGCGTGGTTGTTTTTTCGCTGGACCCGTGCAAAGAAGCCACGAATGAGTTGCTCCGTTATTTCAACCAGAAAGCACTCCATCCTTATGTCTCCCATCTACACCTCCGTCTGTTCTCCGGCTTTGCTATCTGTGCTATCAACTTCGGAACGAGAGTAGCACAGATAGCAAGGCAGGAGAACAGATATCTCAGCGAGAAGAGATCCCTCGGCGAGATAACACGTAGCAGACTTTCGTTCTCGGGCGGTAAGGCATGCAGCAGACGATGAACTACCCAACCTAGGCTTTAATTGCTCAAGGCCAGCGGAGCCAACGGAATGGCCTTGTGTCCACGCCATTCTGTTGGACACATTATTTTATTGCGATCCTTTGTCTTCCGGTTGCTTATTTCGGGAGTTCGCTAGATACCCTTCGCGCCGAAAAAGAAATGTGGGCAGTGCGAAGCAGATGCCAACTAAAAAGATAGCGAGAAAGTGCCAATGAAAGCCAGGCATCTTCAGCCGACGCGTTTCGGACGACATCCAAAGCGTGCATGCTGCGGCTGTGATCAATAAGTCCCATGTGAATCCGGAGATAACCCAAGTGGCAAAAGGTGCCGCGAAAAATTCGTGCCACGCTGCTTCGCCGCGTTGCGAAAAATGCAAGCTGAAGCACAGCACAGGAAAAAGAAATCCACAGATGGACAAGAATGCGTAAGCAATTTTCATTTTGATCACTCGCTCGAAACAGCCGAAACCGAAGATTTCATTGAACCCCCGATTCTACTCGGCCTGAAATCGTAAATGGCATGGACTCATCCACGTTGCAATGCAAGAAAAACGAAGCAAAAAACTAAATCATTCCAGCCCATTTTCGACCGATCCAGAAGATCGTAAGCGCTGTCACCATCAAGAAAATCGTCAATGGATGTGACCACAACTGCAGTCTTCGCAAAATAGAGGGTGGGTCTGGGATATTGCCAACAAACGTCTGCAGCATGTCGCTATCGGTCAACTGTACGACTTTGCCGTTAGACACTTTTGATAACTCTTCAAGGACTTTGGGGCGTGCCGCCAACCCAACTCGTTCTTTGGTTGCTCCCTGCACAAAAAAGGAAGTTTCCAGGGTCGCGCCTGTCTGCTTGCAAGACAGGATCACCGAATGCGAACCCGGCTCCTCGATTTCGTATCGGCCTTCAAATGATCCCCAACTGTCCACGCCTCCGCTGTTGAGACGGATCGCTTTGAACTTGCCCGACGGTGCCTCAATCCTAGCGGTGACGTCACCGCTCGCTAATGGTTCCCCATTGGTTTCCATGACGTTGGCTCGCAGAGAAAGCGTCTGCCCTAACACGGGCTGATCAGGCGAAAAATAGAATCGCATCGATTCCCCTTTGGCCATGTTGCGCTGATAGGCCATCCATCGAACGACTTGTCCCCAAAAACGATAATGATACTTGTCCTCGACTCCCCGTCGCCAACGCCATGCCCCATCGGTACCCATGAACAGCACTTTGCCGGCCCCAAACGTTTTGGTCACCAGCAATGGCACTCGTCCATACTCGTTGCTCATTTCTTGGTGGACGCAAAGGACTTCGGTTCCTGCCTTGGCTCGAATGACGGGTGCGTACCATTGAAATCCCGGAAGCGTGTTCCAAGCGTCCAAGTTCTCATCTTGTGTATCCGCAAGCTTCGTTAAGAGACTTCGTCGGCCCGCTTCGGTCAACTCAAATCGCATCGGCGTTTTCGAACCGAATCCATACGGCTGCGAAGGATCTAACGTGACTGGCATCAAGGCATCGAGCGCCGTGTCGACAAGCGTATGCTCACGCCCTTGCCAACCCGGCATAAAGACCAAGCCGCTAGCCTGATACTCCACTAACCCCCGCAGCAATTTGCATTGCTCCAACGTCAGGTGACCCTGATCTAAACCAACGTCCCCCAAAAAGACAACGTCGTACTTGGCGAGTTCCTCAATCTCAGTGGGAAACTCCTTTATGTAGTCTTTGTTACCACCACCGACCTTGTCGAGATTTGGATGGAACAACAAACAGGACACTTCAACTCCAGGATCGCGGGAGAGCGCATTCCGCAAATAGCGATACTCCCACCGCGGGAAACTATCGATCACCAAAACCTTTAACCGTTCCGCCCGAATGGCAATCGGCGTGGATATCGAATTGTTGCTGGTGATGAGTTCGTCCGGATGTTGAGGAACGTCTACTGTCAATGTGAAGTCACCGTCGCCTTTGGGAGTCCACACGACCGAATCGCTGGTTCTGGACATGGCTGTGATTCGAACTTCCTTGTTGATGCGTTCTCCATCCGAACTCGTCACCACAACATTCGCCACGTAATCGCGAGGGAGCGCCGATTCGATCGTGAACGGAATCCGAACCGCTTTGTTGGTAATGCCAAATGTCGGCGTATCGACGCTGAGCAACTCAACATCTGGCAATCGCGTTGAGGCTCCCACTGGAATCGAAACAATCGGTATGCCTTGGGCTCGATACCGCATTGCCGCGCTCACCGGCGACTGGCCAGAGTTCCAATCGCCATCCGAAATCAATACGACCCCCAATATTCGCTGCGAAGATTCGATGGTGTTGCTCAGCGCGGCGAATAGATCCGTTCCGTCCTTCGTGCCATCACTGGGAAACGAATTAAACTTAATGTCCATTCGAGACGCCAAAGACTTCCACGCGTCGGCCTGGAGAAAAGGAGACGCGGCATCGGCCCGAGACTGAACTTCGCTTTGGCCAGATTCGCTTTTCACCAGAACATCTTTGGTCTGCATGCTTTGAGACGAATCCGACAAAATAATTAATGCGGGTTTTTCGTCGGATCGAAACTCTTGAACCCATTCCGGCTGATTGAGAAGAAAGGCGCCCGCAATGACGATCGAGCATCTTAATAGCTCAAGCCAAAAAACGGGTTTGGAATAGCCGCTACGACGCCAAGCAAAGTAGGCCATAGCAATCGTCAACGCACAAATGACGAACGACAAACCTACAAGCCAAGGTTCGGTAGAAAAGGTAAACGATTGTTTCGAGGCGATCATAGAGAGACATGATAACTCAAAAAATTGGCGATTGGGGACTACGGTCTAAGAATCCACAGGTCCAGCCTGTGGTATTCGAATCCCGCACGCCTTGTGCTGTCTGCTATATCGAAGCGATGCCTACGCAATCCTCGTCCCTAGATTTCGCGGCCTTGGAGCGTCCATCCCCGCAACTGCTTGCCTATTACTTATTAGCCAGCTTCTTGTCTGGTCCGGCCATGGTGATTGTCATCCCAGCCATGATCATTCGCTACAACACACTCCGGTATCGATTTGAGGAATCGGGGGTTCGAATGCAGGTAGGGCTCCTGTTTCGAAAAGAAGTGGTGGTCGCATTTCGACGGATCCAAGACATCGATGTTCGATACATTAGGCAATTCAGGCAAGAGATTCGGGTATGTTCAAACTGTATCAATTAGTTGCGTTGTGCGGACCGATACACACATTCGTCGGTCGTCAGCGGATAGTATCTTGGCAAGGACGTCTAGGGAATTGTTCTGCACGGATGACGGATTGCATCAGCCGATTTTGGTGTTTGGAAATTGCACGGAAGCGAGTTCCAACGCCGAACCCGGCCTTGTTGAACTGATCTTTGAAACCCCAAATCTCATCACTACCAAACGTGGAACGCGAATCATGGCTCGGTTGAGTTGGACGCAACGGCTCTATTGGCGTTATTTTTCTAGACCTGTGGGTCAGCGCGGGCTTTTTCTGCATGCAATTGAAACTCCCATCGGCTCAATCCTGGAGATTGGAATAGGTTCGGGAGAGCGAACGAAGCAGGTTCTTTCGCTGTGCGTACCGCCTGAAGGAGTTGCACAAATTCGCTACGCTGGCGTCGATGCGTTTGAGTCGGCGAAACCAGGAACGCCTCACCTGAATCTCAAGGCAGCCCATCGTATGCTGGCTGCCTTTGGTGTGAAAGCCCATCTGATTCCGGGAGAACCTGTCAACGCCCTGGCCCGCGTTGCACACACCGTTTTGCCGAGTGATTTGGTGATTATCGACGGCGAATGGGGAACTGATTCTTTGCAGGGTCGCTCGATTGCCGAATGGCTTCCGAGGCTTTGCCACATTCAATCCACCATTTTCGCAAGCGCAACTCTCGGCGGGAAACTGGAACGGATTCCGGTGCCAGCAACTGCGGTTGAGACGATCCATGTGCGAAGTGCTGCGTAACGAAGGCGAACGAAAGCAGTGCGGGGGCCGCCACCGTAGCGAGCCGAGTATCCGCGAAATAGCGGGGCAGCCCCCGAGCCAGGGAACGAGAGAGTTTGGGGCTCGGATGGCACAATTGCTATAGTCGATAGGCTACTCGCAATTCATTCATCTTTCCTTTCGCTCACATACGGAGAGAGATGTGATGGCTCACTTTTGGGGGTAGGGTTTTGAAACTGCGGTTCGCAGGTTTTGTCCACTCCCTTACGTTTTGCCACGGAGTCCGCTTCTGTGAATTCGATCTATTTGAAACGATTCACGTTCTTTTTGTTTGCGACCACGATTTTTGTCAGTGCATTTTTGCTCTTCCAGGTACAGCCGATCATGGCCAAGTACATCTTGCCATGGTTCGGCGGCAGCCCAAGCGTTTGGACGACCTGCATGCTCGTCTTCCAAGTATTGCTATTCGGCGGATACGCATATGCATACGTTCTAAATCGATTCATGCAACTTGCCCATCAATTCACGCTGCATGCGATGTTGCTATTGATGGCGCTCTGCACATTACCGATTACGCCGACCCCTGATTGGAAGCCGATGGGAGCGGAATCTCCCACCTGGATGATCATGCTGCTGCTCGTTTGCAAGGTAGGCGCACCCTACTTTTTGCTTTCTTCGACTGGTCCTTTGCTTCAATCCTGGCTTAGTCAATCCAAGGCATGTGAGCATCCGTATCGACTCTATTCCCTTTCCAACCTTGGGTCGATGCTCGCGTTGTTGACTTTCCCCTTCGTCATCGAACCAATGCTTTCGTCGACACAACAATCCACATTATGGTCGCTCGCTTTCGTCGTTTATGTGGGTTTGTGCCTGACGTCTGCCACGGTACTCTACCGGTCGGTAGCTACGAAGCGACTAAGCTACACGGCTGCCGATGCGGTAGTCCGAGAAAGGCTACCATGGGCGACTGTGGGCACCTGGTTTACTCTGTCGATGCTTCCCTCAGTCATGCTCTTGGCAACCACGAATCAAGTCTGCTTGGATACAGGGGTCATTCCCTTTTTCTGGGTTATTCCACTAGCGCTGTACTTGCTAAGTTTCATTCTGACATTCGATAGCGATCGATGGTATAGCCGCCGGCCGTTAATCATGTTGGCCACGGTTTCATTTCTTGTGTTGTATTCGCTGAAACTTTTGGAGTACAAAACGCCACTAATCGTGGAGCTCGTGTTGTCCCTTTTGGGTTTGTTTTGTGCTTGTATGGTTTGCCACGGTGAGTTGGTTGGACTTAAACCACACGCAAGTCGCTTGACATTTTTTTATATGACGATGTCGGCGGGCGGGGCCTGTGGCGGTATCTTTGTTGGACTGATCGCACCACTTTTATTCAATGGCTACTTTGAGTGGCAACTCGGATTGTACGCATGCATACTCGTATTCTTCGAAACGTATCTACAAAGCAGTTCGGTTTGGTCCAAGCGAGTTCCGAGTTGGGCTAAGGCCGCGTTCGCCATTGGACTGCTCATCGTTGCCGTCGCTTGGCTTAGTTTTTGGAATTCACACTCGAATAAGCAGTTGACCGTCAAACGCAATTTCTATGGAGTCTTAAGCGTCGCCGCGGGGCGAGATGAAAAAACGGGCGAACCGATGCGCAATTTAGTTCATGGTCGCATCGTTCATGGTTCGCAGTTTCAGAATGTCCGTCTAGAACAGCAACCAACAACATACTACACCCAATCGTCTGGCGCCGGATTGGCGTTGCTCAATCACGAATCCAGCCGATCAAGACATATCGGAGTGGTTGGACTTGGTGCTGGCACATTAGCGACTTATGGCGCGCCGGGGGATCGATATCGATTCTACGAGATCAATCCAGATGTCATCGAAATGGCAAACGATTACTTCACGTTCTTGAAGAGTTCGCGAGCCGAAATCGACATTGTACTCGGCGATGCCCGCTTGACTCTGGAACGAGAACCATCCCAGGCATTCGACGTACTGGTCTTAGACGCCTTTAGTGGTGATGCGATTCCCATTCATTTGCTAACACGAGAGGCGATGGGGATATACGTTCGGCATCTCAAGCGAGATGGCGTGCTTGCGATCCATATCTCCAATCTCTATTTTGATCTTCGGTCGATTGTTGCGGGGCTTGCGCTAGATGATTCCTTTGCAACGGGCGTTGTCAAGAACGCAGACGATTCGAATTCGGCTGCGTTGGAATCCACTTGGGTCTTGCTGTCGCGTCATCGAGAGACAATTCAGACTGCTATTGGGCAAACCCAAGAGATCTTTCCGGCGGGCAAACCCGTTCAATGGACAGATGACCGTAGCAATTTGTTCGAAGCCCTTCGATAAGCCCTTCGATAATCCGAGTAGGGATGAATGGAGTCGTTTAGACCGATGAATCGTCTGAGTTGAACATTTGGCTGATCGATTTATTGGAGTGAATGCGGCGTATGGCTTCGGCCAATAAGGGAGCCACGGATAATACTTGGATACTGTCAAGCCGCTTTTCTAGCGGCAAAGGGATCGTGTTGGTGATCACCAAGCTATCGATGGGTGCTTTCCGAAGATTCTCGATAGCTGGATCGCACAAGACTCCGTGTGTCGCGGCGAGGTGAATCTCTTTCGCGCCCGCTTCATGGACCAAACGAGCGGCACCGCAAATGGAGCCCGCCGTGCTGATCATATCGTCGAACATCAGGCATATTTTTCCTTCGACAGGCCCGCCGATGATGTTTTTTTGCTGAGTCTTGAAAGCGTTATCGCGAACCTTGTCCACAATCGCAAGCTTGCCCCCCAAACGCTTGGAATGTCCGATGGCTCGTTTGATACTCCCCTCATCCGGACTTACAACCACGATTTCAGCTGGGTCAAAGGACTTGCTCAGAAAGTAATTGGTCAAAACGGGGGCCGCGTACAAGTGATCTACCGGCACATCAAAAAACCCTTGAATCTGCGGAGCATGCAAATCCATCGTCAATACGCGGTCAGCACCCGCCCGGGTAATCACATTTGCAACAAGCTTGGCAGTGATAGGCGTTCGGCCTTCGTCCTTGCGGTCCTGGCGTGCATATCCATAGTACGGAATGACTGCGGTGATCCTTGCGGCGCTTGCGCGTTTGCAGGAATCGATCATGATGAGCAATTCCATCAAGTTGTCGTTGACGGGAGGACAGGTCGACTGAATCAAGTAGACATCTCGGCCTCGTACGTCATCTTCGACTTTACAAAAATTCTCACCGTCCGGAAACTTACCGAGCGAAATGGAACCAAGGTCGAGATGGAGGGATGAGCAAATATCCTTTGCCAATTGAGGATTGGCCCGGCCGCTAAATATTTTTAATTCTCGCATGGATAGCCCATTTCTCGCATTTTGGATTCGACCATTTCCAGCTCAGCCACCGTATTGATGCTGAGCGATTCGCAAGCCTTTAAAACAGGGCGAGCGTCGACGTTCATGCCGTTTTGCATTAACAGCTCTGGGCTGTCCGTCAAATAGTACTCGGATTGTGAGTTATTGTTCTTGAGCTTCTCGAGAGACCAAAGCAAACTTGTGCGTTTGAACAGATAAGTGCTCATGTTGACCTCTCGCAGTTGCAGCTCCTCTGGATTCGCGTCCTTGTGCTCCACAATTCGCAGAAAGCGGCCTTCTGAATCACGCACAATGCGACCCAGTCCCTGCGGATTGTCCTTGAGAAGCGTGCCGAGCAAGCAGCTCCAGTCTTCTTTCTCAAATTCCTGTATTAGCTCCGTTACTGAACTGGGTTGAATCATAGGCGAGTCTCCAGCGACGACGAGCACTGGCGATGTTCCCGTAGCAAGAAGGGACTTGCACATTTGAACGGCGTGGCCCGTTCCCAATTGCTCGGATTGGAGTGCAAACTCGACGCCCCGACTGGCCAACTCGCTTCGTACAAGATCGTTGCGATAGCCAACCACTACGATCATTCTGTTGATTCCGGCCGACTCCAGTGCGTCGAGCACCCAATGTATCATCGGTCTTCCCAACACTGGGAAAAGTACTTTTGGGAGCTCGCTGTTCATTCGAGTTCCCTTGCCAGCCGCAAGGACTATGGCGGTCGTTTCGATCATCACTTGCTCTCAAACTCTCGAGTATCATCTTTTTTAAGGAACGTTGCGGACATCCAGACATCTTGGCAAAGAATTCGATAGCTATCCAGGTCACTCCGAGCATGAATGGGCAACATTGACGAATTTCCCAAATTTCGTTACGTTTGTGCTTCCCTAGGTGGCTCCCCACATCCCATTTGAATCAACGAAACTTGTCAGAAAGAAAATTCCATGGCCGGAACCGAACGTCAACGCGAACTCCGCAAACGAAGACATCGAACGAAAAAACTGGAACTGTTGCATAAGAAAAGCGAGAAGGCCTCCAAAACAGAGAAGGCAACGATCATTCAAAAGTTACGTCGCCTGAGTCCAGGTGCGGAACAATTGATCCAAGCTTGGAAGCTTGCATAGATCGAACGGGGACCTACACACAGGGCCAGTGGTGGCAGGGCACGGCTTTAAGTCCACGCCCAGCCTGTTTGCCTTGGTTTATTCAGACACGGACGCCCAAAATCAAAGCAGTCAACACATTCCGTGTGCCGTCCACCTGGAATCCAAGCAAAAGCTTGACTGCGAACGGCACGGCGGAGCGTGCCTACACCTTTGTCTCCTGGGTTTATCTAATCGTGTTCGGTGTTAAACATTCGATCGCCAGCGTCACCCAGGCCTGGAACGATGAATTTGTGAGAATTTAGCTCTTCATCGATGGCAGCGACAAACACCTTGACTTCGGGAAAGTCTTGATGAAACTGCTCGACACCGGGTCTAGCAGCGATCACGCTCAAGACTCGGATGTCTTGCACGCCCCACCTTTTCAGAGCTGCGACGGCAGCTCGGATCGAGCCTCCGGTCGCGAGCATGGGGTCGAGGACGAGCCCCACATCGACTGCATTTCCGCTTGGAAGTTTGCAATAATATTCCACGGGCATAGCGGTCGTTTCGTCGCGATACATCCCTAAATGCCAGACGGCGGCATCCGGAAGCAACTGCAGGACAGGTTCGACCAAACCCAGTCCCGCTCTCAGAATTGGCACGATCCCAATCCGCTGGGCCATTCTTTTACCAGACATTTCGGTTAGAGGAGTCTGAACCTTGAAAGGCGTGAGGACAAGGTCATCGGTCGCGCGAACGGCCAGCAGCATCGAAAGCAATTGAATTTGGATTCGGAATTGGGCGGGCGAAGTCGAGGTGTCTCGCAGAATGGACAGATGATGGGCTGCGAGCGGATGTTCTAACTCGAAAACATTTTGCATGGGTTGGAAAACTACTCTTGAGTCGCGGTCAAAGTGGTGACGTCGACATATTTGTACGTGCCGCGGTTCGTTTCCGCTAGCTCTCGAATCCATCCACCGTTGCTCGTAGCGGGGCCAACACTAAATTGGACGGAATGAATGGTGGTTCGGGATAGTTCCGCGCGTTGCTGGAGCTGACGCAATTGAGCGGGCGACAGAAACGGATCCTCGGCATCCGTCAAGAAGTACAGAACGTCCGGACCATACGATAGTCCGAGCAAAAGAGCCGGCATATGATTCGTCGCGCCGTCACCGGGCATACCTCGCACAAATCTTTCCGCGCGATTTTTTTCATTATCCGATGCGAAAATCATTCGTCCAGAGCTGCCGAAAGTGGACATTGGGCGCAAGGAATCGTTGTAAAAAACGATTTGAAATTGATGATATTCGTTTAAAGACTTGATGCTATTGAGTAGTTCGCGTTTGGCTGAATTCAATGGGGCCGATTGATAGACATTCATGGAATCCGAACGATCGATGACGAAAACGAACGAAGCACCGGTTCCTTCGGTGCCGAAAAACGAGGTTTTGATTTTGTTGCCGCTGCCTCGACCAGCTCCCGTCCCGTTGCCTGCTGTGTTGCCATCACCCGAGAGTCCGGAGCCGAGCGAGCCGTCTAAATTGGAGCCATTCGTTGTGGACGAATTGCTCGTTCCGACGAATTGTGACAAGAGGGTTTCGACGGAAATAGGTGGCCCGCCTGAGTCGTTGACCGAAAGAGTGGTGGGCTTCGGCTTGGTCGTGCTGGCGTTACTGCCGGCACTTGAGCCACCAGCCAAAAAATACTCGTTCCCTTGATTCGTTTCGTGAAGGACTGCGATTCCGACTGGTCGGTCCGCTTCGCCAGCAGTCCCACGCGTTTGCGGCCGCCAAAGAATCCCCAACGCAACGAATAATACTGTATGTAGGATGCAACTGGTCAACCAAGCGCGGTGATCGGACCAGGTTTTTTGTTGAGGCAGGAAAATGCTGCGATCTCGACGCCCTAAAAAATTAGATTCAGGAACGCCAGTCGATTTTTCGCTCGAAATCTTTTTCACGGCACGAATTCAACCAAGTTTTTTGAATGAAAAATAAACCCAAATCTCCGGCGAGCCCCGTTTTCGGTCGCTTTTGTACCGGTTCTAACAAAAATACGCCCTAATTGGAACTTTGACGCCCTACTCGTATCTTACTAGCGGAAGGTTTTGTTGACACGTACAGTGTCGTAATTAGGATTGATTCGAGGAGTTCGAAACCTTTTCGTTCGCTGCATTCGAGACTGTAGGCTAGCAAGGACCACTTTTGCCATCCGATCGTCGTAAACTATGCTTCGCTCCTGGATTTAGCACCTTTTCTTTTACTGCTGGGTAAGTCATGACTAAGGAACGTCAGTTCGGCGCACAATCTCGACGAAAAAAGGTACTTCGTGGAGATCAAATTTCGAAACGTCGAATGTTTCTGGAAAGTCTGGAAGACCGTCGCTTGATGACGGTAGAGCCTGATGTGAACGGATGGTACTATCCTCCGATTGGCAAATTCACCGCGGACAACACGGTCAGCATTGGGCCAGCAGAATATGCTCGGCGGTCTGCGTTGCAGTACGGCACCGGAAACCTTGTTAATACGCGTTCGGGAGGTGAGAACGGGTCACCCTTCAATACATCCGAAGTGGAGCCCAATAGTGTTCCTAGGCAGGCACAATTGATCCCGCTCGGGACTCTACCTAGCAATTTTTCCGTCGCTAATATATCTGGTCAATTGTCAAGTGCTACTCCGACCAGTATCGTTGATGAAGATTACTACGCAGTTGACCTACGTGCTGGCGACATTCTCGAGGCGTCGCTAACGGGCACCAGGTTTTTTTTCGACGTATCACTGAGTGATTCGTCGGGGTCTGAGATTATCGGTAGCACATTTAATTCGTCGACGGCATTCCCGCTCTCGTCGCCGCTTTATAACGTACCCGGCGTTACGACCTTCGCCCAAATCATCCCTGCCACGGGTAGGTATTATGTTCGCGTTGCGGATGGAATCGGTCCTTATGCTCTGAAGTTGCGAGCATTCAGAAACTCGATTGAGAGCGAGCCGATTGGGACCAAGCAGATTATATTCCTGGACTTCAATGGGCAGATTTTTAATGCAGGTGTTTTTGGAGTGCCAATCTCCGTGCGTTTACCTTCGTTGATCGATACAGTTGAGCAGTTCGGATTCCTCCGGAGCGACGAAAATGCCCTAATTGATGGGATCATCGCCGGAATCAAGGAAAACTTTCAAGGGACGTTGCCTTTCACGGGCAACAATGGTTACTTCTCCGCAGATGGCCGACCTGGTAGTTTCGATATTGAGTTCCAAAACAGTCGCGATAATCCAGATCCATGGGCGGATAGAAATGTTTCTCGCGTCATTATCGGTGGCGGCTTTAATGAGTTTCCGCTTCCAGTACGCGGTATAGCCCAGAGCATTGACATAGGTAATTACAATCGTACGGAAACGGCGATTGTATTGCCCGAGGCCTACTTTCTGCCGGGTGACGATGTTCGCACTATTCCGCGAACTGCAACGAGGTCCACGTTAGACGTGTTTGTTAAAGCAATTTCGGCAACCATTAGCCACGAGATGGGTCACTATCTGGGTGCTTTCCATCAAGAGAATAGCAACAGCATTTTGGCCCTAATGGATTCGGGTGGGCTTCCACTGTCAACGTCCAGAGTTGGGGTCGGAGTCGATGGCATTTTTGGAACCGTTGACGATATTGATATTGATTTTGTTAAAGATCGATATGCGATAGCCGAAGGATTTACCGGCAGAACCGATCATGCGATCAATATGGCGTATGCACTGGGGACTGGCATGGTTGGTTCAACCATTACGGGCATCGTGTATAATGATCGCAATCGGAATGCACGTCAGGATACCGGTGATGAAGGGTTAGCGAACTGGACCGTTTTTGCGGACATAAATGGCAACAACGTTCAGGATGCGGGTGACACATCCACATTAACCCTCGCCAACGGAGCCTACACGCTTTCGGTGCCTACGGGAACGTTCAATATTCGCGCAGTCCCAAAAAGCAATTGGGTAGTCACAGCCCCAGCGTCGGGAGTGGCGCGAGTTTCCGGTGGCGGTACAGCCAATTTTGGCTTCAACATACCCTCAGATTTAGCAACCGGTTTTAAATGGCTAGACAATAACGGGGATGGAATTCGTGATGCGAGCGAACCTGGCCTTGCTGGAGTCTATATTTATCTCGATCTCGACGGCGATCAACGTCCCGACTTGGGTGAGCCTGCCAGCATCACCAAGGCCGACGGTTCGTACTCACTAACTCCCCCATCGCTAGGGACTTTTGCGATCCGCGAAGTCGTTGAATCCGGCTACATTCAGACTTATCCGTCATCTGGCCAACACGTCGTAACTTTTGATGGAACGAATCCGCTCCGTGGATATGACTTCGGCAACAACGAGTCATCTGATTGGGGTGATGCTCCTGCACCATACCCAACAACGCGAGCAGCGAATGGTGCATCACACGGTTTAACAGCAGGACTTCGTCTCGGTATCAATATTGATTCCGAACAGGATGGCCAACCGACGGCCACTGCAACCGGAGATGATACTACGGGCATCACTGGTAGCAATGGCCTAGTCATCGACGATGAAGACGGTGTTGTCATACTCGCGCCGATTGTACGAGGGGACAGCTCGAACATTATTCAGGTCAGCGTGACCAACACGACCGGAACACCAAGTTACCTCCAGGGCTGGATCGATTTTAACGGCAATGGTATTTGGGGCGACGTTGCAAACGAGCAGATCGCAAAGAACGTCTTGGTTGCCAATGGTTTAAACAACATTACTTTCGCGACACCTTCCGGAGCAGTGAATCAAGCCTTTGCTCGGTTCCGCTTGTCTCAGGATCAAAACGTAGCCCCGACGGGCAAATCCAAAACCGGCGAAGTGGAAGACTATGTGTTTAGCGTCGTCGATGGCCCTCGAACTCTATTGCAGCCGGATTCGTTTACCGTTGCACGCAATAGCCAACTGAACCCAATGGATGTCCTCGCAAACGACTTTGCATTGCCAAACGATCCTTGGACGATTACCAGTGTAAGTCTTGGAATAAATGGCGGTCGTGTTGTCATCGATGCGGGTGGCAAAGCGGTCAAGTATACGCCAGCTCTCAGCTTTGTAGGACGCGACGAATTCACGTATACGACGACGAGTCAATCGGGGCGAATAGAAACCGCCAAAGTCACGGTAACTGTCGCGCTTCAGTTTGTCGACCCAGTTGCGGTTGACGACTCTTTTGATGTCCCAACCAATTCGATAGGATTCCCGTTGAGTGTGCTTGCCAACGACATCGAAGGTCGTGGCGGTGCGCTCATTGTTTCTAGTGTCACGGACCCAGACAAAGGTGGATCGGTGACGATTGGGTCTGGTGGACAGAGTATTCGATACACACCAGCCCGCGGATTCGGCGGCACCGAGCAATTCAGCTACACAGCAACGGATGCAACCGGTAAAACAACTTCAGCTAGGATTACAGTTCACACTGTTCAAGGTGCACGAGCCGATGACGAAGTTGAATTCAGCTTCAAGTTTCTGAACAGTGCAGACCAGCCAGTTACCGAAGTGCGCCAAGGTGAGACATTTAAGGTTGTTGTTGTTGTTGACGACCTACGTCCCGAAAAAGCTGCGGCCGAAATTCCTCCACGAAACGTCACAGATCCGGGCGTTTACTCTGCCTACCTCGATGTGCTTTACTCGTCAGGTTTAGTCACACCCAATGCACCGCGAACTGGTAGTCCTCTGGATTTTGCAGCAACATTCGTAGCACCTTATCAAACCGGTATCAATGGAACTGCTAAGACACCTGGAATTCTTGATGAGTTGGGCGCATACGTTGGCTTAGTATCCTCGTTCAATAAACCAAACCCAATTCCCGTTGTCGTCTTAGAGTTTACAGCGTCTTCAGCCGGTATTGCAGAGTTTGTAGGGGACCCAGCAGATCGACTTCCGAATTCGGAGGTGAGTTTCTACAACACGCCAACCACGCGTGTTCCTAACGAACAGATTCGCTTCGGACGTGCAACCTTGGAAATCGTTCCAAGTGGCGTCGATTTCCCATTCGCCGTCGACGACACTCGCTTCAACATCGCTGCAGGAAACGCCTTCAACATTGACGTTTTGACCAACGATGTTAGGGGTACGCAACCACCTGTCCGAATCACTTCGGTTACGCAGCCCGCGAACGGCCAGACAACGATTAATCGAAATAACCAAGGCGATGACACAATCAGTTATGTCTCCACTTCTAACTTTGTCGGATTAGAACAGTTCAAGTACACCATCACGGACAACCGAGGATTCATTTCGACTGCAACGGTTAGCTTGCACGTCGGAGCGGGCACCGCAGACGATTTTATTCGGCTGCGACTTGATGCGACGGATCTCTCGGGTGTTCCCATTGATCAGGTCATCGTTGGGCAACAGTTCCAACTGCGTGGATACGTCCAGGACATACGCACAGCGGCAGTCAAGCCAGGGGTGTTTGCTGCGTTCCAAGATATTCTCTACGATAAGGGGTTAGTATCGGTCAACGCCAGCACTGACCCAGCCGGTCTAGGATTCCAAGTCGTTTTCGATCCCGCTTACAGCAATGGCAAGTCGGGTGACATTCGAATTCCTGGTGTCGTGAATGAAATCGGTTCGGTACAAACCAGTGATGGCCCAACTGGCTCGGGTGAAAAACTGCAATTCACCATCACCTTAACGGCACGCAATACGGGAACAGCCAATTTCCTTGGCGATCCGGCCGACATCAAGCCGTTTCATGATAGCTTGGTGTTCGAACCCACCACTCCTCTGACACCAAATCAAATCCGGTACTTGTCAGACTCAATCCGAATCGTAGCGGCAGCAGGTGGATCGGGATCTAGCGGAGGCGAAGGGAACACAAACGCAACCAACGCATACGACGTGAACAACGACGGATACGTGTCCCCCATCGACGTCTTGATTCTCGTTAATTCGATGAACACGGGTTCCAGCGGATTTCTGAGTTCCCCAGCAACTGGCGGCGGCAATGGAGAAAGCGGCTCAGGAAGATATTTCTTGGATGTGAATCGGGACAATTACTTGTCGCCGTTGGACGCTCTAGCAGTCATCAATTATTTGAACAATCGCAGTAATGTGGCTGGCGGAGAAGGCGAGGGAGCTCCGGCTATCACCTCAAATTCAACTCCACTCACGACGGAATTGGTCGATGTGCCATTTACCAAGAAGAGAGCAATCACTCCATTCGACAGTTCGGTTTATGGGCCAATGCCATCCTCGCATGATTTCGACAAAGTGTTGGCATGGAACGATGATCTATCAGCTCACTCCGAAACCGATGATGAACTGGATTTCTTAGATGGTCTCGCTTTAGACGTGTTCCGCAACTCGTAAGCAAGCGTGACTCGCCGAGAGGATTCTTACAGAGGTCGACCAACAGGTCGGCCTCTTTTTTATTTTCCATCTTGAACCGCAATACCGTTCAACGAAGCCAATGTCGCAAAACTCTCGCTTAACCGTTAGCCGTACGTTACTGGTATCTCGCTAAGCACATCGGTATGAGTCTTCGAGTGAAACCACTAAGTGCCGAAGGGCAATAGCCCCGGTTCTCGACGAATGTCGAGCAGTTGGAAAACCGGGGCTAGCGCCCAATGGCCAATTGATATGAAAAACATATGTGGATGTGCTTAGTACGCTTTAGGCTGACGTCCTAGAATCCAAAATCCTTTAGCCATTTCCTTTTCTCCTCGTCGCTCAACTCGCGTTGCTTGATATCCGGATCCGGATTGCATGCGTTCTCTTGATTCGCCTCCTGTTGTCTTCGTTGGCGGTCGAACTGTTCGTCGAGCCATGCATCGCTATCCAGCACTTTTGCTCCCCGAGCAATCGCTTTTCTGTGGATAGCATGATCCGACGAGACCACCGTAAGACGTTTCGGGGTCGGATGCTTTCGAATCTCCATTTGGATCAATTCGTCGGCCGAAGCCCAATCACGAGCAAAAACAATCTGGATGCCGTGATGCGAGTATTTGTCAGGCAAACCGGTTGGCGCTTCCTTGGCGTCGAACACGATCATCGTGCCAACTCGCTCTGAGTCGTCAATCAGCTCGATCAGCAGCTCCATCAGGCGACCTCGGGCTGCTCGCAGCGCATTCTTGCCCATTAAGCCTCTTTCGATGACGATGCTTTGAAACAACAAATTGTAGCCGTCGATGAGCAACCGCATCTCGAATGATTACTCGTTAAGCCGAAGGCGACTTCGTCGATAACCGTACGCAAAATAAACAACGAGTCCAATTGCGCACCAGACGCCAAACCTTAGCCAATTCAAATGCCCTATCCCTGCGATCAAATAGAGATTTGTGATGACACCCAATACCGGAATCAAGGACCAACGTCGAACCCATGTCATTGCCGCGAGCCATACAAAGACAGCGTAGAATACGAAGTAAGGAATCTTTTCCGCGGACCAATCACGTGTCAGGTCATGGTTCAAGGGCATAGAACGCATGAAATAGCTGTAAATTGCCAGCAGCGAGACGACGATGAACTTGCCATTAAAATACGGTACGCGAAAACCAGGTGCCTCGCTTCCATGCTCTCGATCGGTGTCGCTCAAGGCTAGAATCCCACCGGAAACCAAAATGAACGCAAAGAGAGTACCGAGTGCCGATAAGTCGGTGACCAATTGTGAGTTTAGAAAAACGATTGGCAAGGCCACGGCGAAACCAGTCACGACGGTCGAAAAAGACGGAGTCTTGAACTTGGGATGAATTGTTGCAAATCGTTGAGGCAATAGGCCGTCGCGAGCCATGCTCATAAAGATCCGAGGTTGCCCAAGTTGGAAGACAAGAAATACACTGGCCATCGCCACGACAGCACTCAATGAAATGATCCCGGATAGCCAATTCAAGTTGTGTTTCGTGAAAACAACAGCCAACGGGTCGTCTACCCTCAATTCGGCATAACTTACCATACCCGTCAAAACGAACGCAAGAATAATGTAAAGGATCGTGCAAATCGCCAAAGTCAGCATCGTAGCACGGGGTAGATCTTTCTTCGGGTTCTTGCATTCCTCCGCCGTCGTCGAAATGGCATCGAATCCGATGTACGTAAAAAAGACAGCCGCGATTCCTTGCAGCACTCCCGTTGCACCATTCGGGGCAAAGGGAACCCAATTCGAGGGAGTTACATAAAAAGAACCGATGACAATGACCCCGATCACGACAAACAGTTTCAGAAACACCATGGCGTTGCTGACCATCTTGGATTCATGGATTCCGATGTAAACCAGCGATGTAATGATGAGATTGAGCGCAAGCGCGGGCAAGTCGAAGATTATCCGTAATGTGCCGATAACAGGAGCGCTATTCCATATTTCAATGAGCTTGGTATCTGTCGCTTTGAGTTCGCCCGTTTTTCCGGCTGCCTCAGAGCAAGAGTAGTAATCGTTTTGAAGCCAATCGGGTAATGGGAAACCCATTCCGTTGAGAATATTGGAAAAATAGTCGGACCAGGAAAACGCGACGACGCTGTTCCCGATCCCATACTCCATCAATAGATTCCAACCGATGAGCCAGGCAATCAGCTCCCCAAACACGACGTACGAGTAGGTGTAAGCACTCCCGCTAACAGGTATACGGGAAGCAAATTCGGAGTAACACAAGGCCGAAAACAAACATGCGATTGCCGTTAGCAAAAACAGAATCGCAACCGCTGGTCCGCCATCGGCCGCAGCTCTTCCCAGTGTTGAAAAGATTCCTGCTCCAACGACTGCCGCAATTCCAAAGCATGTCAAGTCAAGGAGATTGAGGCTTTTGTGGAGTGATTGTCCATTCGATTCGCGCTCGTCCGATTCGTCATTGAGTCGCTTGATACTCTTTTTTTGTAGAACACGATCCCAAATGGTACCTCTACCCATACGATAGTCCCCTTTTTCTCGTACGACCGGATGTCGCAGATGAGTTGCACGACGCTTTGCGTCGTAATTTATTAATTGGTCGCTGTCCAGCAATGCTCATGTGGGATGGGTTACTAACCTGCCATTTTCAGCTTGACAGGCTGGCAGCCTATGCAACTAATGGAACGACCTATCCTTTGCGGAGCGTCGAGAGGATACGATCGCAAAGCCCGTAAAGATTATCAAGGCAAGCCACACCAATGCAAAGCCGATTGCCCTCCCCGCTGTCACTTTTTCCGCAAATAACAAGACTCCAAAGGCAAATTGCATCGAAGGTGCAATGTATTGGAGCATTCCCATCGCGACCATCGGGACGTTTTTAGCCGCCGCCGCAAACAACACTAAAGGCAACGTCGTGATCGGGCCACCTAGCACAAGCAATATCCATGTTGTACCTGTTCGTGGTTCAAGCGATTGATTCGAGTAAGAAAAATACCCCAGAGCCAATAAGGAAAGGGGGGCCAAAATCGCTGTCTCCATCCCGAGCCCCGCAACCGCCGGCATGGTCGTCTTTTTCTTGACCGCTGCGTACAGCGAAAACGACGTTGCAAGAGTCAACGCGAGCCACGGAAACTCCCCGGTTTGCAAGGTCATTACTGCGACACCGGCCACCGCGATCGAGACCGCTAGCCATTGGATCGCATGCAATCTTTCTTGAAACAAGAGTACACCGAGAACGACATTCAGCATCGGGTTGATAAAGTATCCAAGACTGCTTTCAACCACGTAACCATTCTGAACGGCCCAAATGAAAATAAGCCAATTCACGCTGATCAAAGAAGCAGCTATGAAGCACAGCATCAACCGTTTGGAGTCTTTGAGCACCGCTTGGATACTAGGCCATTGCTGACTCAAACCGATACAAACGAGCAATGTCAGCAACGACCAGACAATCCGATGGCAAATGATTTCAAACGAATTAACGCTTGGTAGCAGCTTCCAGTAAAGCGGAAAGATGCCCCAGAGAACGTAAGCCAAAAAGGCTTGTAGATAATTCAATAGTCACTGCTTTCGATTGATGTGAATGCTTCCCGTGTTGCTCGTTTTCGTGCAATTTCGAACTACCAAGCCTAAAGCTTGCCATCGAGGGCCAATTGGTGGAAAAAGTGCGGAACGGAATCTTGATTCTTGAGCAGCCAATCAATGGTTGGCTCGTTATTCATGGCCTTGGCAATCGCCTTGGTCGTCGCTTCTCGATTGGTTTTGAAGAGCACTTCTGGATCGTACTTTGCATCGACGATAGACGGGTCGAGCCAAACCGAAACGATAATCCCAAGATCGTTTGCTTTGGCTTTGGGGATGTGACCGGCCCGAACCGCATCCAAGACACCATGAGCGATTGCCGCTTGGACGGTACCCATCAGGATGTTAGTGTATTTCTCCGAGTTCACGGTGACTTTACTAACCATGACCGTGGTTGGGCGGACTTGTACGTCGCAATTTAGGATTGCAAATATTTTCGAGTGCCCTTTGGCTTGATTGCCAATCATTTGAGCGATCGCATAACCCACCGGGCCATCTAGTTCACCGATGACAACTTCTGGCTCGGCGGCCGACCACGCTGGTTCTGCCTCAACGAGTGCTTCACCTGTTCGCATTACGATTCGACCGGTACTCTTTTGTTTGGTTGTCGCTTTTTTTTTCTTTGCCATGACTTAACTCTGGTTGATGTTCTTGTGGAGATCTCGCCAGCTGCCGTTCGCCTGACAGCCAATTCGGCTAGAAACAATCCTAAGATATTAACCGCGAAATGTCTTGGACGAAATGCCTAAGGATCGCCTCAATGAGGAGCAAGCCACGAAAACGGAGGCCATGGAACATTTCTCGCAACCGCGAAAACAATCACCAAAAATGCGATAAACCAGTAGATCACTGGCGGCGCACTCAAGTGTAAAAACGCCTTTTTTCGATCTACAATGCACTTTTGCCAAATCAAAACGGCGAGCAACGTGGGTAAGAACAGCGTCGTTAAGCCGTTCATTTTGCATGCATCCGCGATTCGGCCGTGCACCAAATGGTGCGTCGCTCTCAATCCCCCACAACCCGGGCAATAAAGCCCGGTGTACTGAAAAAACAAACACTTGGGATAGATGGAATACTCGGCGGGCGGGAAAAAATAAACAATTCCCATCGCTATGCCAAATAAAGCGATCAGGGCTGTCCCCCCTAACGTTTTCGTCGTTATCACAGTCTTATTTTGGTACCGGCTATTTTTCAGAGAAAGGAAAGGCGATCCATTGGATCAAAATTGTGACGCAAGAGAAGATTAGGGACCTTTCGGCACGTCGCGAAACCTTGCATGACATTCGCTGCAATTTGCTTCCACGCTTAGAATCACTTTGCCGACTTTCAATCGATTCGATTCCGTCGCATCCAGCTCTTCTCGAATCAATCTCTCAAGTGTGCTGACATGGATTTCTCCCTCTCTCAACAATCCAAAAAACTCCGGTGGGTGCATGGTTTGATCTTCGCAGCGAACGATCTCAATGTAATGCTCAACCAACAGTAAAGCATTGCTCGAATGCGAATCATTTGTCGGCCAACCTTGCTTGTTTGCAACGGAGAGTTTCGAAAAAATCGCGTCGATGGAGACCATTGCTTCCGTCAACGGTGGAATCGGAGCAACCTCAAGAAAGTCTACCAAAGCGGAATCGAGTTCTGCCAAATTGAGTTTTTGCGCGTTGGATACACAATCGTAAAGACCTTGATAACCTACGTTCGTTCCAGCGAGTTTTAACACGGCCATCGCATCGGTCGGGCGGATCATGCCGACGGCAACACAGCCGGTTGCCGCGGCCGCTGGGCTTCGATGCCTACCATGATGACAGTGAATGTAGATTGGCTTGGGCAAATCGCGAAACGCCTTTGCAATCTCAAGGACGCGACTCATGGGTATCCCATCGTAACCATGCGGCAGGTGGACATAACGCATTCCGTACTCGCGAGCCAAGGCTATGTTGGGTTTCATTGCATCGACGCTGAGAATGGTTTTGATACCAAGCTCCTTGAGTTCAGAAAAACTATCTGCACCAACGGGGACTCCCCCGGAAAGGATATCGCGATGCACTCGAACCACGTTGGACAAACTCTTGGTTTTCAAGAGGTGAGGCTTGTCGCCAGAATCTTCGGCGGATATCGCAGCGATGCAGACGCCTGTCAGGATCGCGATCAAGCATCCAAATCGCGTGAATTGTCGCAGCAATTGGGTCATCACTGCCATCCATCCATTGTCTTCATGAGGCGATCGGCATTGACAAAGACCTCAGCGGACCAGCCCGCTTTCGTGGCCGCTCGGATATTGTCCTCTCGATCGTCGGTGAAAAAAATCTTGTGCGGCTCGACACCAGACACGCGCTGAGCTTCCTCGTAAATACGTGAATCGGGTTTCATGCTTTTTACTTCGTACGACAGAATGATAGGTGAAAACCATCCAACCACTTGGGGGTATTCCAATTCGCCGATCCAATTCCAATGAGCCTCGCAGGTGTTGGACAAAAGCCCCATGGGGATGCCCATCTCACGCACGCGTTGCAATGCTGGCAAAATTTGTGGGTTAGGGACAAACATGTCTGCCGCCGCTTGTAGCATTTCCGAAGTGTCGAGTTCCCGATCTAGCGAGTCAGCGATTCGATTGACGAATTGCAATCCACTGATCATTCCGGTTTCGTACTCGATCTGCAAATTGCTATCCATCACGATCGAATGCATCTGCGAAGGCAAAACACCTGCAACCTTTGCCATCTTGCGCATGGCGAGGTTGTGATCGAAAAACAAAAGAACGTTGCCTAAATCGAAATAGACGAAATCTGGACGCATTTATGAAGTTTGAAGTTTGAAGTTTGAAGTTTGAAGTTTGAAGTTTGAAGTTTGAAGTTTGAAGTTTGAAGTTTGAAGTTTGACGCGGGGAAAGTTGTTTTTATGGGGAGAGTTTGCCGGTCCAGCGGTGGATTTGGTGAGCTACTTGCTCAGGTCCACTCGAGCCGTAGGACTTGTAAGACCGAACGGCACCAGCGACTCCTAGTGTAGTTCGGATTGAGACGTCAAGAGTTTCGTCGATCGACTGGATTTCAGCGTCCGTTAAATCGACCAAGGCAACCGATCTGGATTTTGCAATGGCAACCAACGCACCCACTTTATGGTGAGCGGTCCTTTGAGGCATCCCGCGCGCGATCAAGGACTCCATCAATGCGGTCGCATCCAGGTAGCCCTGGTCCAATCGTGCCGAGATGATCTGAGGTTGCAACTCGGATTGCTCGACGATTGGAATAGCCAGTTCCAAGCAAGCAATCACAGTATCAAAGGAATCAAAGAGCGGCGGCTTGTCCTCCTGCAAATCCCGATTGTATGCCAAGGGTAGCCCCTTGATGAGAACAAGCAACGTTTGCAAGTTTCCCACTACTCGGGCGGATTTCCCACGTGTCAGTTCAAGAGTGTCGGGATTTACTTTCTGTGGCATGATCGAACTGCCCGTACAAAAAGCATGCGGCAGTTTGATAAACCCGAATTCGGTGGTGGACCAAAGTATCCACTCCTCAGCCCAACCGCTCAGGTGTTGTGAAATCATCGTCAATACAAACACCGATTCGACGGCGAAATCGCGATCGCTGCTGATGTCGATGCTGTTCGCCGCAACGTCCTCGAATTCAAGTAACTCGGCGGAATAGTGCCGATCGATGGGTAAACTAGTGCCGGCTACGGCAGCCCCGCCCAACGGGCAAACATTGCCTCGCCTACGGCAATCCGCTAAACGTGTTCGATCGCGTTCCAGTTTTTCGACATACGCCAACCAATAGTGAGCTGCGAGTACAGGTTGGGCACGTTGCATATGCGTATACGCCGGAACCACAACCCCTTCGTCCATTGTGCATCGTTTCAAAAAGGCTCGCTGCAAGTTTTTAAGCAAACCATCCACCGCATCAAGACTTTCTCGAACCCAAAGCCTCAGATCGGTCGAAATTTGGTCGTTCCTCGATCGGGCCGTGTGCAGTTTGCGGCCTGTATCCCCCAATCGATCGATCAAGGTTTGTTCGATGTGCATGTGGATATCTTCCAATTCGATTCGAAAAGGCATTTCCCCACGGTCCAAAATCGACTCAATGTCTCTTAGCTCCCGCTCAATGGACAAAAACTCGTCGGCACTCAAAAGCGATTGACGGCAAAGCATTTTGGCGTGTGCGATCGAGCCACGAATATCTTGCTTGTACAGACGGTGATCGAAGGAAATGCTTTCGCTGAAGCGTGCCAAGCGATCGTCCATACCTGCCGAAAACACGCCGCTGCGGGATGGAGATGCCAAAGTTGATTCCTAGTTCAGGTTGAAATGTGTTAGAGCTATGCTTTCGGGCGGAACCCGCAAATTGCGGGCCGCTTTCGTGCTATGATTGTCATGGATTTGCCAGGATTCTCAAGCCATGAATGAAAGTCCGTTCCGTTGTTGATGCCGGTTTTTCGACGCACCCCCATTTCACTGCTCAATCTGATCAGTCAACCGACGCGAGCAATCGTGAGTATTTTGGGGGTTGCGTTTGCTTTGCTTTTGATCTTTATGCAATTAGGGTTTCGCGGTGCGGTTGGAAATACCGCAACGATCGTATTCGGCAATCTGAGTGGCCAGTTAGTCATGCGCTCCCCCGATTATGTTCATCTTTACGAACCGCGAACCATCGAAAGAGCCTGGATGAACATGGTTGCAGCGCATCCGGATGTCGAACGCGTTGATCCCTTTTTTATCATGCTACAGCGTTGGCAAAATCCCGTTCGGAACGAAAACTGCATTTATGCTCCGCCAGACGGCTCGTTTCGAACAGTCGGCATGATGGGAATGCAACTGGATAGACCGGTGATCCAATTGACTGAGCTTTCAGATAAACTCGATGCGATCAAAGATCCAAATTCAATGCTGGTCGACCGCGCTACTCGAGCGGAATACGGTCCGGAAAACTGCAAGAAATTTTCCGACGCTGATATTTCGAAGGAGACCGAACTCGGTGGCAAGTCGACTCGAATCGTAGGGCATTTTCAATTGGGGACGGGATTGGCCACCAATGGTGCCGTTCTAGTGAGCGACGTCGGATTTGGAATGCGAGCTGGAATTGACGTTCGTCAGCGGGTTTCTCTTGGACTCGTTCAGCTCAAGCCAGGTCGCGATCCGAGTGCCGTGCGAGCATCAATTACCACTTGGATGAAAGAACGGGATCCTCGTTCGGAAATGGCCGTACGTATCTTGACTATGGAAGAGCAGAAAGTTTGGGAACGACGACGCTGGCTGAACGAGACACCTATCGGCATGATCTTTTCCATGGGTGTCGTACTTTCGTTCCTCATTGGAGCGGCGATTGTTTACATGGTATTGGCGACGGACGTTGCAAGTCGATTGCACGAATACGCCACTCTTAAAGCAATGGGATACTCGCCGCTTTATCTGGCCCAAACCGTTCTACGGCAAGCCTGGTTACTGGCCGTCTTCGGTTACCTGCCTTCCTTCGTCTTTTCGATTGTCTTGTATAAAATCACCGCGAGCCTGTCGGGCATACCTACGTTTATGACTTCGCAGCGTGCGGTTGGCGTATTCGGTCTTTCGTTTCTAATGTGCACAATGGCAGGACTGCTTGCGATCCGGAAACTTTGGAAAGCAGAGCCTGCCTCTCTCTTTTGATCTAAACACCCAACATTCGATGAGAACTCCGCTTGCGTGGCTCAATACGACGAACAATTTCTCGAAGCTTTCCCTGGCTTCGTCGGGGATCGGCTTTGCTGTCGTGTTGATGTTCATGCAAATTGGATTCTTGAACGGTCTTTTCGATAGCACGGTGCAAATCCTCCGGATGGTCAAGGCCGATTTGGTGATCATCAGCCCCGCACGCTACACCGTCCCGAGCGAACAACGATTCGACTTCGGTTTGTTACAGCGAGCGCGTGGCCTAAGGTCGGTACGCGATGTCCAGCCACTCTATATCGATCGAGCACTTGCAGAGGTACGTGTCATTGGAAATGTGTCCCGATCCATTCGGGCCATTGGCGTTCCGCTCGATTGCGAGGTGTTTTCCGATCCCACCATGAATGCGAAATGCCGATTGCTAGTCGATGCACGAGACGCCTTGGTTGACCGAAAAAGCAAGGCAAAGTATGGCTTTGAGAAACGCGATTTGGAGAAACTGCGCGCACAAGAAATCGAGCTCTCTGGACGGCAAGTTCGAATGCAGGATTGGGTCGAAATTGGAACGGACTTTGTTTACGATGGCTCGCTCATTCTCTCGGACCGAGGTGTGGAGAGGTTCTTTCCCTTTCGAAACGGGCGAAGGCCACCTTTAGCAGCCGTCGATCTTGGCTTGGTGTTGCTTCATGATGGGGCGAATAAACGAGCGGTTCGGGATGAATTGCAAGTGTTGCTTGGAGACGCAATTCACGTCTATGATCGGGAAGCACTCATTCAACGTGAAATAGGATTTTGGGCAACCAATACGCCCATTGGAATCATTTTTTCGATTGGAACGGTCATGGGACTATTCGTCGGTGTGATTATTTGTTACCAAATTTTGTTCACCGACATTCACGACCATTTGGCTGAGTTTGCCACGCTCAAAGCCATGGGCTATGGTCCCTATTATTTTCTGAGATTCGTGATGCTCCAATCCTTTTATTTGAGCGTTTTCGGGTTTCTACCGGGATGGTTACTGAGTTGGCTATTGTACGCTTGGCTTTCAGAATGGACCGGGCTGGTAATGATGCTGACGCCTCCCAGGGTGCTATCCGTTTTTTGTTTGACGTTTTTGATGTGCACCATCAGCGGTGCTTTGGCGGTGAGAAAACTTTGGGCAACCGATCCAGCCACGCTGTTTAAGTAAGGTGGCAATCAGTTTTTTAATGGTAACCCGAAGCGTTACGGCTTGTTGATTTAATGGTAACCCGAAGCGTTAGCGAGAGATTCTTCGCCCCTCACTCACGTTTCGGGTTGTGATGTTACCTTCGGCCATATCGAACCATACTAAAGCAACAAGCCGGTAAGCGAGGAATTGCAGTCAAAGCCTCGCTTACGCGTCGGGTTACCATCGCTTGGCACGAGCGCGGTCGCTCGTGTATTCATGGCCCTCGCTCGCGCTTCGGGTTGTGATAGAGCCTTTGCCTGCGGCAAATCCACTAAATCAGCAGTCTCGCGTACAGGGCGAGGGGAGCAAGATCAAAAGATGTGGATCCTCTTCGGTATATTATTCGACGTTGGCTACTTCACCACCGGCAGCGGTTCCAATCGCATTCCAAGCTATAAAATCGATGCTGTCCGAAATAAAACCGACAGATCCGTCGCAGCGCGTCGTGTTGACGCCACCCGTATGAAGACTACGGGCTCCCATCATTCGCGGCCTTGCGGGCGTACTGGTTGTGGTGCATGGCATGCGTGGGTTTGCAATCGTCGACCTGCAGTTTCCGCCTGTGATCACATCCGGCAAGGTGCT
>CAMBSL010000008.1 GCA_945870455.1 Pirellula staleyi DSM 6068
CGAAAGGCAAAGTTCCCCTCGTCGATTGGGATCAGCTTGCTGCTGTCATCCAAAGCAACCGAGTTGACAGCGACGATTTCGTGGGGCGATTACACCGCCTTCGATGCCGAAGATGGACTCACTCGATTGTGGAAACGAACCGGCCACGTCGAATCGTTTCCAATCAAGATCGTGTTCAAGGACCGCTGGAAAACCGAGATTGAAATTCCGAACAGCCGAGGCTTGTCAATCTTGATCTCGCTACGAAAGGTGCCCGCCTCGAGTGGTGACGGTGGAATTCCTGAGGGGACATATAGCGCCTCGATGTTCCTGGTCAACAATCGCAAGCCTGGGACAGACGATACGCCTGATCAGGAGTTCGCGTTTCAAGCCTGCTTGAAAGTAGAGTCAAAAGCCCCATTCGTACCACGCCCCAATTTGCATTCGCTGGAGACGGAGGACTGGGATGTTCGTGTTGCCGATTTGCAGTATCGGGACGCATGCGAGTTTGCGGTCGGACACAATGTCTCTGCACACGCGATCATGCAGGACGGTGAGTGTCTTCAGGTTCTAACGCAGTTCTTGCCGTTGGCGGAGGTAGAGCGAGTAGCACCAGCGTCGATGCCTGATGTGATACTGTCGATGAGTACACTCGCACAACTGTCGGATGGCGAAACCGCAAAGGCTAGCTTGGCTCCGCTTGTTACGGGTTATCGCAGTTGGATCGAATTGCAGCGCAAGAACCTGCCCGCAGTATCTGCGAGGCGAAAGGAGATTGCTGGCCTGTTGCTCGATCGTGCGTCGGTTGCAGCAAACCGAATCGAGGAGGGAATTGCCCAATTAAAAGATCCTCTCGCATTGGAAGCGTTCAAAATTGCCAACGGCTCAATGGCTGCTGCGGCCAAGAGGCGAATGAAGATTAGTGATCCTCAGTGGCGTCCCTTTCAGTTGGCATTTGTGCTCATGAACTTGCCGGGTGTGGTCAACCCAGAACACCCAGATCGCGAGACGGTCGACCTCCTGTTCTTTCCGACGGGCGGTGGTAAAACGGAAGCCTATCTCGGGCTGGCGGCCTTCACACTACTATTCCGTCGGTTGAAAAACCCTGGCATTTCTTCGGCTGGGCTCAGCGTTTTGATGCGTTACACATTGCGACTACTGACGCTCGACCAATTGGGTCGCGCGGCTGCCTTGATCTGTGCACTGGAGTTAGAGCGCGAGAAGGATGTAGAGAAGTTTGGCTCGTGGCCTTTCGAAATCGGATTGTGGGTTGGTCAAGCAGCGACCCCCAACGTGATGGGACAAAAGGGTGACAATAACCCTCGCTCCGCACTATCCAAAACGATCGCGTATCAGAGCGATGATCGCAATCCATCGCCCATTCCCCTGGAGGAATGCCCCTGGTGTGGCGAAAAGTTTGGACGCAATTCGTTTAAGCTGCTACCCAACGCCATCCATCCATTGGACTTACGAGTCGTTTGCCTGAAACCCGACTGCGATTTTTCTGCGAGATCCGGTCGGAATCTCCCGATCCTCGGAGTCGACCAGCCCATCTACCGTCGCTTGCCATGCTTTATGATCGCGACGATCGATAAGTTTGCGGCGATGCCGTGGACGGGCGAGGTGGGAGCATTCTTTGGACGTGTCGACCGCTACGACAAGAACGGGTTTTATGGCCCCTGTGCACCGGGACAAGGGCAACCGCTACCGGATGGACAACTGCTGCCGCCCGATCTGATCATTCAAGATGAGTTGCACCTGATCTCCGGTCCTCTGGGAACCGTCGCGGGTTTGTACGAGACGGCGCTCGATGCACTCTCGTCGCGAATGATTGATGGCAAGAAGATTGCTCCGAAGGTGATCGCGTCAACCGCGACAGTCCGACGCGCTCGAAGTCAGATTCAGGCTCTGTTTTGTCGTCCAACGGTCGATATCTTTCCGCCTCCAGGGCCGGATCGTCGCGATTCCTTCTTTGCACAAACGATTCCAGCGACACGAGAGAACGCTCGTCAGTATTTAGGCGTTGCGGCTCCTGGGCGAAGTCCAAAGAAGATATTGCTTCGAACCTATTTAGCTCTATTGGCAGCCGCCTACAAGCAATACCAGTTGCACAAGAAAGAGGTCCCAAATCCAGCGGATCCGTACATGACGCTACTGGGCTACTTCAATAGCCTGCGCGAGCTGGGGGGCACACGGCGCATCGTTGAAGACGAAGTAACCAATGCGCTGGCAGCTTATGGAACACGAAAGCGTGAAAACGAGTCGGAAGGATCTTTCCTAAATCGTCGAATCGCATATGAGGTATTGGAGCTTACGAGCCGAGTGTCGACGGACCAAGTTTCGGCCGCAAAGAATCGTTTGCAAACTCACTTTTTTGATGATGAAAAGCCGAAGCCAGTCGATGTGGCGCTGGCAACAAATATGATCTCGGTCGGTCTGGATATCACGCGATTGGGGCTGATGGTTGTCTTTGGACAGCCCAAGACGAGTTCAGAATACATCCAATCAACTAGCCGTGTCGGGCGAGATTCGAAGCTACCGGGACTGGTGGTGACGATTTTCAATCTAAATCGGCCTCGCGATCGATCTCACTACGAACGCTTCACGGCCTACCATGAGTCGTTCTATCGTGCGGTCGAAGCGACAAGCGTCACGCCGTTCTCGCCACGTGCCCTCGATCGAGCGTTGGCAGCAACGCTGATCGCGCTAGCCCGACACAGCTTCGCGTCGTTCACTCCGCCACGTGGTGCCGGCGAGATTCTGCATTCACGTTCGCAACTGGACGAGGTCGTAGACACGATCGCAAAGCGTGCCGAGGAACATCGGTCATTCAAATCGGCGGTCGAATCGAATGCCCTGCGTGCTAAGGTCCGCCAGCAATGTATTGATTTGTTGGATGAATGGGCACGTATTGTCACGGACTACAAAGATGCGAGCATTACGACACAGTACCAAACTGAGGTTGGAGATGCAAAGCAGTTACTTTATTCGTTCTTAGACCCAGAGCTTAAATCCATGCCAGCACGTCATAAAAAGTTTCGCGCAAATCGATCGATGCGCGATGTGGAACCCGAAGTCAACTTGTGGATGCGCCGACTCGATAACGTGGAAGTAGAGGAAGAAAATGCCTAAGAAGGGAACCCAAAAGAAACCGCATGGCAAGGTCCGGCGCAGTCAAATTCTTGGCGCCTTCGGACCAGGTTCTATGATGGATTTACCCAATCATAGCGTGATGGTCTCTGGCCTGGACTTGTGGACCGGTGTGGAGGACGAGATTCAGGAACCACGGCTTCTCGCGAAGTTAATGAGAGTTTTTGAATTGGGCGAGTTAAAACTGTTCGCTCCACCGTCGGATCACGGCGATCCAACGCGGCCTCAAAACGGGATTACTGTTTGGCAGTTTCCAGAGTGGTTTGTAACACAGGATGTCAACGTTGAAACCATGGGTCGAGAGCGTATTCGGTCGAGACGACTGATCAAGGCGAGCGGCTTGACGAACGGTAAGTTTGTCGATGACGATCGAAAAGCTCGGCCTGTGATTCCTATCCGTTTTGTGAGAGCATGTCCTCATGGACACATCGGAGATATCGATTGGTTTGTTTTTATTCATCGAGCCGATAGGGACTGCCCACGACGGCCGATGTGGCTGGACGAAACCGATACAAGTGGCGATATCAATGGAATTCGAGCCCGTTGTGAATGTGGCAAATCTCGCCTGCTGAAAGAAGCCGTGGAGTCGGGGGCGTTAGGGCTGTGCGACGGGGCGCGTCCGTGGCTAGGACCTCAGAGCAGAGAGGAATGCACTCAGCGAAATAAATTTTTGATTCGCACCGCTAGCAACTCCTACTTTTCGCAAACCATGAGTGTGATTTCGTTGCCTCCACGCGATGAAACGGTCAAGATCGCAGTGGATACCGCTTGGGCATTCATCGAGGAAGCCGAATCGATGGACGATATTGCACACGAGCGAAAGAAATCCCGTGTCAGCAAGATTTTGGAAGGTGTCACGAACGAAGAGGTTTGGGCAGAAATCGAATCGCGTCGTGGGGCACAGAATACGGCTGGTAAGTCAGTCAAGGAAGCCGAGCTAGAAACATTGGTCGCCGCCAAGGATGAAATTGGAAACGATCAACCCGATGGCGATTTCTTTGCTCGCTGCTTGCCTCGGGAGAGTTGGGACGCGCCTTGGATGAAGAATATCGAGCGCGTCGTTTTGGTTCATCGATTACGTGAGGTGATAGCCCAGGTTGGCTTTACCCGGTTTGAACCAGCTTCGCCCGATATTGAAGGTGAACTGGAGGTCGGAGTGCAACGTTCCGCAATTACTCGTGATACTCCAACATGGTTGCCAGCGGTCGAAAATCGCGGCGAAGGGATTTTCATTCAGTTCAATAAAGCTGCAATTGAGGAATGGGCGAGGCGCGATGCGGTAATGGCCTACGGGCAGACGCTTCTTTCGGGGCTTGATGTGTGGCGCAAGGAGCACAATGCATCAACGCGTATCGGAGAGGATTTCCCGTTATTGCCATTTTATATGCTTCACACCTTTTCGCACTTGTTGTTGACTGCAGTCTCACTGGAATGCGGCTATCCCGCCAGCTCGGTGCGAGAACGTATTTACTGTATACCCAGTGTCGGCTACGGGGTGCTGCTATACACGGGTTCGCCGGACGCCGAAGGAACTTTGGGCGGCTTGGTGGAAACGGGACGACAGATCGGTGACCACATTCGAAACGCGCTGGAGTATGGCGAGCTTTGTTCGAATGACCCGGTTTGTGCTAGCCACTCACCTACAAGCCCATATGAGAGACGATTTCTTCATGGCGCTGCTTGTCACGGATGTTTGCTGATTTCGGAAACCTCTTGCGAGCAGTTCAACGAGTTCCTAGACCGAACGCTGGTCGTCTCAACGCTCGAAGCTACGGGTGTCGAATTCTTTCGGGATCTAAGTTGATGGAAGCACTGCATCGACTGAGCACTACCGATTTGCGTAAGTTGGCAGGGGCCTTTCGTAGCCAGCGTTTGAAAATGCCGGTGTCTGTGACCGGACTTAGTGCGTATTCGTTGACCAACGCGGCTCAATTAGTTGCCGACCTTGCATTCCTTCACAGCAATTGCTTCAGCGAAGTCCAGACAGCAGTATTGCTCGACGCAATTGTTGAATCTCGTTCGAATGCAAAGTCGATGGATGAGCTGATTGAACTCGTCGCATCAGGGCCTGACCTACCAGGAATCATGAACCGCGACACAAGTGTGGTGGTCCAGCAACTGTTTCGCGAAGCACAGCAGAACGTCTTGATAGTTGGCTACAGCGTTTACCAGGGTACACAAGTATTTGCCACGCTTGCTGAAGAAATGAACAAGAAGCCCGGGCTCAATGTCATCATGTGCCTAAACGTTGGCCGAGACGGCCATGATTCGACAACCGAATACGAGATCCGTCATCGGTACATGACGCAATTCAAGAAGAAGCAATGGCCAGAGGGGTTTCCGTTGCCGAAGTTGTATTTCGATCCGCGAGCCATCGATCCAGCCCCAAGCAAGCGAGCTAGTCTCCATGCAAAGTGTATTGTGGCGGACAAGCGATATGCGTTCGTATCTTCCGCCAACTTCACCGAGCGAGGCCAGAAACGAAATATCGAAATTGGCGTTCGTGTCGATAGCCCCCATATCGCGGAGGGCATATCAAACTACATACTCAATTTGATCGACGAGCAAGTACTGCAAAAACTGGTCTAACTTACTTAGCAAATCAAATTCGCACTCAGGCTAAATGGAACCAGAGTAAAGCGATTGTCCTCAATCGCTTGTTTTTTCGCGGATATCGGGGCTTTGCGCTATTTGAGCAGGCTCATGAACGATTGAGGACAATCGTTCGACAATGGTCTTGCTCCTGTGTCGATCGAGCCCTTCCCGACGCGAGCGTTTTCGGCTCCTCAGGAAACAAAAAAACCCCGGTTGGACTGTGGTGTTCAACCGGGGTTTCGGACTAGCGACTCGTTAAGGATGATACACTTAGTCGAGGAACCCGACTAATTCTTGAGATCGGCTTGGCTGCTGGAGTTTGCGAACCGCTTTGGCTTCAATTTGACGAATGCGTTCACGCGTCACTTTGAAGATGTGGCCTACTTCTTCCAATGTGTAACTGTAACCGTCCCCAAGCCCGTATCGGAGTTTGATGATTTCGCGTTCGCGGTAACTCAGTGTCTTTAATACTGCGTTGATGCGAGTGCGTAGCATCTCTTGTCCTGCCCCGACTGCGGGGCTCTCGGCCGTACCGTCAGGCAGCAAGTCGCCAAATTGGCTATCCTCGCTGTTTCCAACAGGGCGATCGAGCGAGATTGGGTATCGGCTCATGGCCAACACACGCCTAGCTTCTTCTATCGTTGTCTCCGCACGGCGAGCGGTTTCCTCAAGTGTCGGCTCGCGGCCCAACTCTTGCAGCAATTGCCGAGAAACATTCCTAACGCGGGACATGGTTTCCACCATGTGGACCGGGATACGAATGGTTCGGCTTTGATCTGCAACAGCACGGGTAATAGCTTGACGTATCCACCAAGTGGCGTACGTACAGAACTTGAATCCGCGACGATACTCGAATTTGTCGACAGCCCGCATCAGTCCCGCGTTTCCTTCTTGGATCAAATCCAGGAAACTCAAACCGCGGTTCCGATATTTTTTGGCGATCGACACCACCAAACGTAGATTGCCTTCGCTCAACTGCTTCTTGGCGCGTTGATACTCGGTGAAGACCTTTTTAACCATCTTCACGCGTTTGCGTAACGAGGTTGGGGTCTCTTGGGTTGCGACCAGGATCTGGCGAAACTCGCGACGCAGTTGAGCGACTTGTGAGGGAGCCACTTGGTGCGATTTGAGCGTTGCCAAATCGTGCATGATCTCATCGACGCGGTCGCTCAATCGCTCGAGCACTCCGATCATCGTTTCGATCCGCTGAGTACGCAGGCCTAATTCCTCGATCAATCGAACCGACTTGCGTCGTCGACGAGCGAGAGATTGCCAAGCTTCATGACGCTTTTTGGCTGGCAGCGACTTGCTCAGGGAGTTGCGGTAATCGCGACGATTCCGTTTGAGCAGCACGTCCAGTGTTTTGAGGTTGTGCGGCAATCGTCCAAGGATCTGATCCTTTTCCAGGCGGTCGGTAACCGAAACCTGGACTGTACGATCGAATGGCAATTCGCCGGTATACACCCGCTTTAGGATTTTAAAGGCAAATTGGACCACGTAGTCGCATTCGAGCAACTTGGTACGGAATCGACGTCGAGTGACTTCGATTTTTTTGGCCAGTCGAATTTCTTCTTGACGCGTCAACAATGGGATTTCTCCCATTTGCGTCAAGTACATTCGGACTGGGTCATCCGACCAAGTCTCGATCTCATCCATTCCGGACAGCAAATCATCTTCGCTCTCCAATTGGACTTGCTCGTCGGCAGCGACTGCATCAACGACAACAGCATCGCCTAGGTCATCACCTTCCTCCTCGAGCGACAGTTTGCGAAGGCCATCCAAGTCGTCAGCGCTGCGCGGCAAATCATCATCGAAATCCAACAGGCCGTCGAACAAGGTTAAAGCTCCTGAAACCATGAAAAAAATGGAGGATCGGAGTGCTCGTATGTAAGCAAAGTTCCGGTCTTGAAAACGCGTTGTTCCACCTTGGTTCCCGCAAAAATTTTCTGTTCAAGTTAACGGCTTTGACCCCGATTCATTGAAACATTTTTTTCGGGTGGACCAATGGAAAACGTTGCGTTCTCGCTTCCTACTACCTTGCAAAAGCGAGGCAAAGGAAGTGTAGCACCAAACTAATTACAGACAGAGCTCCTCAGATAAATGGTAAATTTTTACGAATAAGGAAAGCCTACCGTGGCTAAAGGACGTCCGTTCGTACTGCTTCTAACAAAACCGCAAGCCGAAAGGTGTCGACCTGGGCCTCCAGTGTATTTCGCGTTTACGCCAATGTACACGTGGGCCAAATAATTGCGGAAATAATCGCTGAGAAGGGAACACGACCAATTTAAACCGTCCATGGTGCCTAACCCGAACATACTTCAACTCAACTACCTAAACTACTTCGTCGCTTCGTTGGTCGTGTTCGTTGAATTGTTCGCAACCGCAACAGCCAATCGTTTGCTAACAAACGTGGGGGGGGTGGAAGCTTTACGTGACTCGAACGAAATTGGGCGAGGGCTTAGGTTTGCAGCTTGATCGGCGGAATTCTAGGCATGCGATCAAGAGGATTGGGATGAATGCAGTCGGTCGGGTGCGGACACCAAACCTGTTTTGGTCCCCGCTCCCCCGAAAAGCCTGTCTTACAAACTTTCCGGTGGCATCCACATTCTAACTGAGAACTTCCCAAGGTCTAGACGCTGGACGCGTAGAATCTATCGTGCTTCTCGCATGCGATCGTTAGAATTAAGCATCTAACCGAATCGTTGCGTACCGTCTGTCGAACTCACCTTTTGCCATTTTGAAATCTAGGATCTATGTCACAATATCTGCTGCCTTGTAGTTGCGGGGCAAATATCCCCGTCAGCCGTAGCCAAGCGGGAATGTCGCTTCCATGCCCGCAATGCGCGAAGAGTCTTGACGTGCCAACCATTCGCAACATGGCATCGCTCGCATCCATTTCTGACACACCGGAAAAAGCCAAGAGCAGCAGCGCTCCCATTTGGCTCGGGCCGGTGGCTGCCATTGCATTTCTCGCGGCTGTGGCAGCGTCTTTTTATTGCGGTTCGCTGATTTGGGAGCGTTATCAGATACTTTCGACTCTTGCGGAACAAAAGATGGATCTGACGATCACCGAGGAAGACTACCTGTCGGACCGCAGAAAGTTGGCGTCGAAAAGCTCGCCCGCAGACACTTGGGATTATTGGAATGTGATGGCTCGGCAAGGCCTGAGCGACGCAAATCCGCCCGATCTGTTTCGAGTCAAACGCTATCTTGAGTCGGGAATGCCTTTGATTTGGGGTTCCCTGGCAACGGCAGTCCTCAGTTTTGCAGTCTTTGCCGTCAGTGCCTTGATCATGCAAAGAGCCAAGCGATGATCCGAGTTTGGGGTTAGGGACGTTCGATCGAAAAAAATTTCAGATGTCTGCAGTAGGACAGGCTCCTACAGTAGGGCAGGCTTCTAACGTTCCTACCCCGTTATTGTTTAGCTAGCTAGACAGGCTAAGCACGTCCGCAACTGTTTTTCAACCCAATTAGCCGTTGGGCTCTAGCCCCGGTTTTCCAATTGCTCGACGTTCGTCGAGAACCGGGGCTATCGCCCTTCGGCTGTCAGTTTGTTTCACTCGAAGACTCATACCGATGTGCTTAGCAGCGCTGGCAGCCTGTCCTACAAAAAGCCGCAAATATAAGTATTGTTCAACATGGTTCCACATTGGGCTAACGTCGGCGACTCTCGGCGCTATGTCTGCACTCCCGCACTTCTTCAGAGCCATCAACGCAAACGCCGAATGAGGAAATAAAACATATGCAACGCCGCTACCGTATCGTTGTTGGAATGATCTTGAGCCTAACCACTCCAAGCGGCTTCGCACAAGAATCGAAAGATCAAAAGCCGATTGATGATCCGATTAAGATTTCGCTGTGGGACAACGACGCACCCATCGACGATATCAAGCGTGAGACGTCCGACGCTTGGATCACAGTGCATCGTCCGACCGAGAGCAATGGATCAGCGATCGTGATTTGTCCGGGAGGTGGTTACGGAGGCTTGGTTACCGGTGCAGAGGGGCATGGCATCGCAGCCTGGTTGAATCGGCATGGCATCACAGGCATCGTGTTGGAATATCGACTGCCAAACGGGCGATCCATGGTCCCATTGCTCGATGCGCAGCGAGCCTTGCGAATGGTTCGCAATCGTTCCGCAGAGTGGTCGCTCGATCCGAAGCGGATTGGCATCATGGGCTTTTCGGCCGGAGGTCATTTGGCTTCTACAGCCGGTACTCACTTTGATCTTGGAAACCCGAATGCAAGCGATCCAGTGGAGCGGCAAAGCTGTCGTCCAGATTTCATGGTCCTGATTTACCCTGTTATCTCGTTCAATGAAAAAATGCATCGAGGGTCCTTGGAAAACCTTTTAGGAGATAACCCTAGCACAGAACAATTGGAATGGTTTTCAAACGAAAAACAAGTCGCGCCCGAGACACCCCCCACCTTTTTGGCTCACGCCTTGGATGATCGAGTCGTCTCGTCGGATCATAGCAAAGCGTTCTTCGAAGCTCTCCAAGCCAAAGGGGTTGCGTCCCGCTACCTCGAACTTGCCACGGGTGATCACGGTCTCAACGGCTATGAAGGTCCCATGTGGGACGCTTGGCAGAAAGAATCCTTGGAATGGTTGGCCGCTTTGAAGGTGAGTCCGCGACCTGCGGATTAAAAACGTTGCGGAACTGGGGTGATTGCGGCAGAGGGTTGCACCCGGCAGACGGAGTTGCACCCGGCAGATAGAGTTGCACCCAGCAGATAGAGTTGCACCCGGTAGACAGAGTTGACTGCGGATTATCCTTCAGCAAACCTACTTCGAATGGCTTGCGACTCCTCGTCTTTGCACAGGATGAGGACTTGAACGCCTGGTTTGAGGCGTTTGAGCGTTTGCAGCCAACCGGCAAGGTCGTTTTGTGTTCGGACGGAGGTTGCCGTTGCGATGGCGTCGGCGTCCATTGCATTGTCCGCGATGACGGTAACGCTATGGTGCCCTGAAACTCCTCTTAGAGTTTTCGGATCCACGATGTGACTGCTTTTTTTGCTATCGGTCGCCCCGATTTTGGTTTCGATCGGGTCCGGAAATCTCTGCCACCGATCTCCAGACGTCGCCACGCCGCGATGACTTAATCGCATCCTCATGAATTCGAGCGATTCCTGATTTGGGTCCGTGACGGGGACATCGATGGAAACGGGCCATCCTTGTGTATTGTCGGGTGCTTTACCCATCCGCATATTGCCAGACGCATTGATGTTGAACTGGTCGATTCCCATCTGCAAAAGCTCTTCGGAAATCTTGTCGACCACCAAACCTTTGCCTATTGCACCGAAGTCCAAACGAACGCCAGGGCGAGTCGTTCGAATCGATCGTTTCGATGGGTCGATTGCAAGCAAATGCCAACCGCTTGAGGCTTGAGCCTGTGTCCATTGTTGGGGGGTAGCGGGCTTTCTTTGTCGACGAAGGCGAGTTGTCGCACCGAGGGCTGCATCGAACGCTCCGTTGCTCCAGCGATTCCATTGATCGCAAGCTAGAATGACATCCCAGAGATCCTCTGAAACCTGGACCCAATTCCCCGAGTCGGCTTGTTGGCAAGCCATCATGGCTTCGCTGCTGGGTTCGTAATCGCTCAAGATATTGACCCATTTATCCGCCACGGCTGTGGCTGCGGACAGAACCATTTGCGTTGAGTTCGAGCGACCGTCGTACCACCGCAGATTTATTTTGCTCCCCATGGATGGGAGCTCTGCTTCGAACCCTTGCAGAAAGTGGTTGGCTGCATCGGCCGTGTTTCGGCCTCTCCACGGAACGATCGCCGTGCAGCAGCCGGCGAACATAGCTGCCAGGTATTGAATACTCCAACGACGGTTCATTTGCATCCCATAACTATTTTCGAAAAATGCTTGACGGGGGAATCCAAAAGTTGCGACACTAGTAGCGTGCAGTTTGTCGACGTAAGTAGTCCTTTATTAGTTTGAGGTTCTTGGCAATGAATCGAAACGTATGGGAACTCAATGGCATGAAAATGTGCCTCAACCACAGTCAGTCTGGAATCGAGGAGGGCTTGTCCGAACTTGAGCATGACTTTCTCGCATGGATCGAACATCCCCATCAGCGTGCAACGTGGAGCAAGTTGATGGAGCACTTGGTCAGCTTTCGATGGGTGCTCGATCAACATTTTACACGAGTGGCAGGTGAAGGATACCTTGAGAATGTAGCCTGTCAGCGGCCAGGTCTCTATTCGGAACTCCGCGACATCGAGTGTTTGCAGTGTCGACTTATCGACCAGCTCGGCTCGACCATTCATCATGTTCAAAACTACGATCCGCAGCGAGACGAGATCGCCGATATGGCGGAACAATTCCAGCGTTTGCATCGCGACATCCTCGAAGAAGAATGTCAAGAACGTCAGCTTGTCGAACGAGGGTTGGCTTGAGCGAGACCGCAACCAAAGTTGTTGTGATTACGACAACCTTTCCGACGCACGCTGTCGCCGAACAGATAGCGTGCACCCTGGTGGAACAAAAAATGGCCGCCTGTGTCCAGATTACCGGCCCGATTCAAAGCATCTACTATTGGGAAGAATCGGTGAAGATTGAAAGCGAATACTCCGTCAAAATCAAGATTGGGGCCATTCGACTGAACGAAGTTGTTGACTTTCTGAAATCGCATCATCCCTACGAATTGCCACAAATTGTTTGGGAAACCGTTCAGGCCACGCCAGAATTTTCCCGATGGGTTGACCGCCAGAGCGGTTGTTAGACGTATTGACGCTTAGTTATACTTTTCCTTAAACGGTCTCCGTTAAAACGGTAATCGATCCTGCGGTTTTCTCAAAAATGTCAACGTCGATCATCATTAGGGATTCTTATGGCAATGAAGAAGTTATTATTTCGCGCTAGTTTTGCTGTCACCGCACTGTGCTCGTTTGGACCAGCGACTCACGCAATCGATTCGGTCCAACTTGGAAAAGACGCACTGGCGGTAGGTATCCCCGGATCCGACAAATTAACCGTCGCCGAAATCAAAAAATTCTTGGATAACCCATCCAATCACGTCGAGTTAAAGGTTTCTCTTCCGGAAGGATTGGCAGCTGGAGCGGACGCAATTTACATTCCAGAGGATAATCCACTAACACGTGCCAAAATCGAGCTTGGTCGCCAATTGTATTTCGATCGACGGTTGTCTGGGGACAACACGGTTAGTTGCGCGGACTGCCATAGTCCGGTAGCCGGTTTTGGAGCGAATACACAATTCGGAGTCGGAGTTCGCGGCCAATTGGGGAATCGGAACTCGCCAGTTTCTTTCAACCGCATCTTGAGCAAGGCCCAGTTTTGGGACGGTCGCGCAGGGAGCCTTGAGGCACAAGCGATCGGACCTTTGGCCAACCCGATTGAGATGGGCTTCACGCATGAGGGGGTCGTCAAAATGGTGACGGCCAAGGAGGGGTATCGAATCCAGTTCGAACGCGTGTTCGGCGGAAAGCCGGATATCGGCATGGTTGGCAAGGCCATTGCTGCTTTCGAGCGGACAATCGTCACCGGTCCAAGTCCCTACGATACCAACGAACCACTTCGGCGATTGTTCGAAGCGTTTCCGGAAGAGCTTTCGGACCTTCAGGAGTTGAAAACGGAGGACCCAGCCTTGTTCCAAAAATACACCGACTTCAAGGCGGCGGCTGACAAGAATCCGATGAGCGAGGAAGCCAAACGAGGCCGGACTCTTTTCTTCAATCAAAAGTCGAATTGCTCCGCTTGTCACGTCGGTGTCAATTTCGCAGACGAACTCTATCATAATTTGGGTGTTGGTATGCAAGCAGCCGAACCAGACTTGGGTCGGTTTACCCAAACCAAAGTCGAGAAGGATAAGGGTGCGTTCAAGACACCGACCCTTCGGAATATTGCCCAGAGCGGACCCTACATGCACGACGGAAGCCAGAAGACTCTTGAGGAAGTTGTCGAATGGTATGCCAAGGGTGGTCATCCCAATCCGTACTTGAGTGACAAGATCAAGAAGCTTGACTTGACCGCTCAAGACAAGGCGGACTTAGTGGAGTTTATGAAAGCGTTGACGGGTCCGTTCCCAACAATCGAAACAGGCCACCTGCCTGAGTAGAGAGCGGGTTGGTAGTTTGGTAACGCCAGACGGTTTGAATCGCGCCACGATGATATCGTAGCGAAACGGTGTCAGTCGTCTGGTAAGTTGGATGCGGATGATTCGACTTTCATGTAACGCTCGCGACGCGAGCGTAAAGGACTCAAGGACCGCGGCGGCGGTTAGACTAGTTGTCGATGAACCGGCGACGTTGAATCGAACCAGCTACTTCAGGTCAAAACAATACAACGCATCGCCGTTACCGCTGGATGTCCGGACGAAGAGATGATTATCTGAGAGTGCAGGTATCGCTCGAAAGACACCCTTCGGCAAGCTTGTTTTCCAAAGCGGTTCAAACTTCGTTGCGCTCGAAGGCAGGCACCAAAGTTGGCCATCGATGCCGCATACCAAAAGTTTTTGGCCAATCCCGATTGTGTGGCTGATCGGCATGTCGGGTTGCTTCCACACCAAATTTCCATCGTCTTCTCGGATGCACTTGTATGTGCCGCCTCCCTGATCTTCCCGACCATCGCTGCCAAATATCTTGCCATCCATGGCCACAGGCGAAGCGTACTGGCTGCTTATCTCAAATGCTTTGCGAACGATCTCTGCGGAAGACTGGCTGGGTCGAATCGTTAGTGAACCGATTCCGTAGCTGGCGGTCAAAAAGATGTTTCCTTGACTTGTCACGATGGGAGTCGCTGCATTTACCGTGGGGCCACGTTGTCCGAAGGGAACTTTCCAGAGTTCTTTTCCAGTTTCAAGGTCGAGGCCAAGCGTCGCTAGCCTTGCGGGAACAACGACGACGACTTTAGTGTGTGCAGATGACGCAGTTGCCCCGAGCAGGATTGGTGATGCATAACTCGCGTCCCCCTTGGAAGCGGTCCACAGAGTCTTGCCATCGTTCAGCCCGACGCAGATGATACACGCCGACTTTCCGCCTGCATTCACGATCACACGGTTTTCAACAACCAGGGGAGTACTGCCTGCTCCAAAATAGCCATCGTCCCCTTCGTATTCCGATCGCAAGGATCTTTCCCACAGGATCGCTCCGTCTTTTCGCGACAGCAATGTGAGGTCGCCGGCGGCAGAGTAGACGAGGACACTTTTCTCTTGAATCGATGGAACACTTCTAGGCCCCTTATCGGGGTCGACTCCATCTCGATACTTTGCATTGAGGTCGCGGCGCCAAATTTCTTTGCCGGTGCTTGCGTCGAGCATGCGAACGCGATCGAAATCCTTGACGCGATCAAAGAGAATAACGTTGTTGCCTGCGATGGCAGGCCCCGCGTATCCTTGCCCAGCTTCAACTTTCCAAATTTGTTTTGGCAAGCCGCTAAAAGAGTCTGGCAAATTACAGCTCGCGTCAGCCATCCCGTTTCGCGTTGGGCCAAGAATGCTTGGCCAGTCCGCGCGAACATCGGGAGCGAGCCATACGACATGCAGGAGGGCGACGACGAACGCAAGTCTCGACAAAGAAGCCATTGAAGCCATTGAAGCGCAGTCGTTCCAGCGAAATGAGGGAGTCATTGCTTTGTGAAAATGAAAAAAGGAGCTAAGGCACTATTTGCCGATACAAAATCGACTGAACAATGCGTCGAGTATATCATCTGTGTACACCGTTCCGGCGACCAAACCGATTTCTTCTAAAGCTAATCGAATCTCACTTGCGACGATTTCGTCACCGCGTGACTGGAGCGTAGCCTCTTGAGCATGTGCGATTGCTTGAATGGCATTGGTGAGTGATGCCTGGCAACGGGCGGCTGTGATCGGTACGACTTGATTGACGCTTTCCTGACGCTCCAACGCCCAAGCCCGCAACGCTTGAATGAGTCGTTCTACACTCGCACGTTCACGTGTGCTCAGCATGAAGTCGCGTTGGGAGCGATGAAGGTTTGCACTTCGCCCGGCAATGAGATCGCATTTGGTATGGAGCAACCAAGTTTGTGTTTTTGGATTGTTTAGCAAATGAGAATCGGCCCAAGCCCCGGCGTCGCCATCTTCGACGGACAAACAGTAAAGAATTAAGTCTGCTTGGTCGATTTGTTCGCGGGTAAATTGTTGAGCCATTCCGCGAGGTGTCGTCGAATCGGCTTCCTCAATTCCGGCTGTATCGAGAATGTCGATCTGAACTCCATCGAGATCGATCCGGATTCGAACATAGTCGCGGGTGGTACCTGGTTCGGAACTAACAATCGACACGTTTTGCTCTGCAATCGCGTTGACGAGCGAGCTCTTGCCAGCGTTGGGCGCTCCGACGATGGCAACTTGCAATTGAACCGTTTGGGCGGCGCGTGATTCCATTTGCTGCAACAAGGACTCAATCACGACGCGCGCAGAAGACAAACGATCGCTGATCTGAGATTTGCTAATAAACGCGATATCTTCATCGACGAAATCCAGTCCTGCTTCGATATCGGCGAGCAGATTCACAAGGGACCGTCGGAGTTCGCTCAGCGGTTGGGAAAGTCCACCTGCCAACTGAGACAAGGCAATGTTGAGGGATCGATCATTCGCAGCGTGAATGACCCCCAACACCGCTTCGCACTGAGTCAGATCGAGCCGTCCTGCCAAGAAAGCTCGCAACGTGAATTCGCCTGGCTGAGCCAGAACGGCACCGCACTCAATGAGCCTAGCTTGGATGGATTGCAAAACGATCGTGTTACCGAGGCAATGTAGTTCGACCGACGGTTGGCCGGTGTAACTCCGAGAATCTGGCCATACGAAAATATCGACCGGCAATAGCCCCAATCGATCCAAGCAGATTGTTTCCTGAAAGCGGACCGCTCCGTTCGAAGTCCACGTTGATTCGGGACGATTGGGAAACGCTTTTGCCGCCACAGCGACGGCATAAGCCCCAGTGACTCGGATCGCGCCACGAAACGCACCTTCGGAACCGGTCGCGATGGCACAGATAGTGGACTCGGTATCAAATCTCATTTCGGTGGGTTGAACTTGTATTGACCCGGCATACGAATTTCGACTTCGGGTGCTGGTCCCCAATCAGGTCGGTCAGGGCCAAGCTTCTGGTTGCTTGCGAGTGCATCGTCCCATTTGATCACTTGACCTGAGTAAGCCGCTTCGCGTCCCATGATTGCCATGAGAGTACTCTTGCACATGTAGTCGCCGTTGTTGATCGGTTTGCCGTCGCGAATCGCTTTCATGAGTGCGATATGTTCGAGCTGATACATGCTTGGTTTCTTGCCTTCGAACTTCCAGTCTGTCTTGCCTTTGATTTGGTTTGCCAAGACTTTGGCCGTACCCTCTGTTCCGTAGATGAAGTCCTCGGTCTCGTTGTGGCAATCGGCCATTTGGCGAGTGGACGCAAAGCATTTTGTGCCGTCCGCCCATTCGTAAACGATTGAGAAGTGATCGTAGACGTCGCCAAATTTAGTTTCCGTTCGGACTTGACGTCCACCCGTTCCGTAACAGAGCACGGGTGGTACATCATGGTGAAGCCACATGGCTTTGTCCAAGGAATGGATAAATTGTTCGACGATATGATCGCCGCTAAGCCAACTGTAGTACAACCAATTGAGAACTTGGTTATGCATGGGAGTCCATTCCGGCTTGGGCGTTCGCTCCCAAAGCGTGCTCGTCAGATAGTTGGACTGGATCGAAACGAGTTCACCGATCGCGCCGGAGTGGATCTTGTCGATAGTCGCTTGGACTCCATACTCGTAGCGCCAGCAAAGCCCGGAGACGACGCACAGTCCTTTCTGAGCGGCGGCGGCGGATGCCGCCATCACGCGACGAACGCCGACGGGATCAACCGCAACAGGTTTTTCGCAAAAAACGTGCTTACCTGCCGCAACCGCTGCTTCCATTTGAGCGGGACGAAATCCGGGAGGAGTAGCAAGCAATACCACGTCAATGTCTGTTTTTAGAATTTGATCCAACGCTTCCCAGCCCGAGAAACACTGATCGTCTTTAACCTCGTATTGGCTACCGAGGGCTTTCTTTAGGCCGGCTTTCCCATTTTCCAATCGATCGTAGAAAACCTCGGCGATCGCAGTGAGCCTGCAACCCGCGTCGGCAGTCATGGCATCTTTTGCCGCACCGCTTCCTCGGCCGCCACAGCCGACAAGCCCGACTTTGATAATGTCACTGCCGGCAGCGTGAGCGCTTCGCGATAGAAAGCTCTCGGTACCAGCCATTGCGGTGCCAGCCACTGCGGCGGTAGTCGCCGAGGTTGCAAGAAAGCTCCGTCGATTGGATTCGTTTTGTTTTGGATTTTTGTTTTCGATGGTCATCGTGTCAGCCTTGTTTTCAGCGGTTTGCAGGATGGGTGGTAGGACCGATTATCGTAGGAGCGACTATCGGTGAGGCGGAATTTGCGTATCCTTGAAACGTCAGATTTTCGCGACTACTCGGTTATAACCCAACACGTTCTGTATGCAACACGATCCGCTGGCCTCGGCCCCCAAAAACAACAATCCCGATGCTTTTGTTGAAATCGCGGAAGCAGTAGAAACGCCTTTTTTTCGAGAACGCTTTAATCGAACCGATGGGGAAACAACGTTTCGAGCTTGGTTGTCGACGGATTTACCCGTGGAACTTGAAATCGGGTCGGGGAAAGGACTTTTTTTGACCAATGCCGCCATCAAGAACCCGAAGCATCGATTTGTCGGGCTTGAACTGGCTGTTAACTACGCGAACGAGTGTCAGGCACGTGTCGAAAGAACCGGGTTGAGCAATGCGATGTTTTTTGCGTGCGACGCAGTCGCTGTCATCGATCGCGATGTCTCCGATTGCTCGTTGGAAGCGGTCCACGTTTATTTCCCAGATCCCTGGTGGAAATCGCGGCACAAAAAACGGCGTGTCCTCAGCGAACAAACACTTCGCAACATTGAACGAACACTCAAGCCAAACGGATCATTGCATTTTTGGACCGATGTGCTTGACTACTACGAAGGGACGTTGGAGTTGATCGATCAAGTCACAAAACTCAACGGCCCGTTTTTTGTCAGCGAACCTCCCGCCACGCACGACATGGACTATCTAACGCATTTCGAGCGCAGGACTCGCAGGAACGGACTACCCGTTTATCGATCGCGATTCACGAAGACGTAGGTATGCTCTTCGTTGTGCGACGCTCCGCGTCGCAGGAATCACGACGGCGGAGCGTCGTGCAACTAAGTTCGTCCTAGCGTGAAGGTAACGATGCCCTTGGATAAACCCAAGGGCATTTGATTCATAAGCACATCCGCCTATGTTTTTCAACCCAATTAGCCGTTGGGCGATAGCCCCGGTTTTCCAATTGCTCGACATTCGTCGAGAACCGGGGCTATCGCCCTTCGGCTATCAGTTTGTTTCACCCGAAGTCTCATGCCGATGTGCTTACCACTGGATTTATGCCAGTGGGAACTGACCACGCTGCACGTACTTGGCTAGGATATCGGTCTCAAGATTGACTTGGTCGCCTACTCGCAAATCACCTAAAGTGGTTACCTTGAGAGTGTGTGGGATCAACGCGATGCTAAAGATCGCGTCGTTCACATCGACCAAAGTAAGGCTCACCCCATCGATGGTGATCGAGCCCTTCGAAGCCATCTGTCTCAGCAAAGGCTTGTCGGCCGAAAAGGTAAAGTAGGACCATTCACCTTCGTCGCGACGTTGCTTGAGCGTTCCTAAACCATCCACGTGTCCGGTGACGAAATGCCCGCCCATCCGATCACCCACGCGGATCGACCGTTCGCAGTTGGCAAGGCAGCCGATCGTTAATTTTCCCAGACTCGTACGCGAAAGTGTCTCGGCTCCAAGCTCAAACCAGCATGTTGTCCCTAGAATTTCGACAACCGTGAGGCAGCATCCATTGAGTGCAATGCTATCTCCGATCTGAACGGTGTCGCAAAGGTGCCCGAGGTCAAAGCCCAACCGCTTGCCTGTCCCTTCGATTTGGGATTCTACCAAACCAACTTTTGCTTCGACCAATCCTGTAAACATGCTGTCACTTCCAGTGATTGACTTAAGAGTTGTTCGGTTTGGCTTCCTTCGCGGAGGCCAAAGTCATGGTTCGAGTCGCTTCGAGAAGTTCAATGATTTGATCGACCGAAAGTTGTTCCGCTCGCAAGTTGGGCTGGTGCCCGAGTTTTTCAAGAATTTCGTCAATCTGCGGCTTTGACAAGTCATCTTGAGTGGCCGTATGCAGTTGACTGCGCAAGAATTTTCGTCGGTGGAAAAAAAGAGCTCGAAGATGCGTGTGGAAGTACTCAAGATCAACGATGCGGCTACGTTTCTGAGCGTTGGGTGTGACACGGATAATCGCCGAATCGACCTTGGGACTCGGCCAAAAAACACTCGGAGGCAATATTCGCAATATCTCGCAGTCGCATAGGCTCTGCATCCATATCGTCAGTGCACTGTAGTCCTTGCAGCCCGGATTGGCGACGATGCGTTGCGCAAGTTCCTTTTGGATGGTTACTACCATTCGTTCCGGAACGGGATCGACGGTCAAGAAATTGCTGATGATTGGGGTTGCAACGTTGTAGGGCAGATTCGCGATCAGCTTGAAAGTTGCGTTCGGAATCGATCCCAACCGATCCCGAACCGCGACGAGCATTTCTTCACGCAAGTGGTTTTTGTTGCGAAGCGCATCGAACGAAAGCATCGTCACATTGTCCGCACCTCGCAGCTCTTTGGCAGCAAGGGCTTGGAGGTCACGGTCGATCTCTACGGTAATGATCGCACCGGCCATCGGTGCCATCCGCTTGGAAAGCGATCCGACTCCGGTCCCTACCTCGAGGATGACATCCGTCTTTTGAATGTCTCCACCCTTGACGAGAATATCGAGCAAGTTGAAGTCGATGAGAAAATTCTGGCCGTACTTTGTTTTCGGCTGAAGCCCAGCTCGCTCTAGTGTTTTGGCGAGGAAGGATAGTGTTTGGCGATCGGTCATGTGAATTGCTTAAGGCTTGATTTCAAAGATTGCCTCAACCTCAACTGCCATTCCACCGGGAAGCGAATTGGTACCAAGCGCGCTCCGTACGCCGATTCCAAGGTCGCTTCCCCAGAGATCGACGAACAATTGACTGCAACCGTTGATCACCACTGGGCTTTGTCCGAAATCATCCGTACAACGAACGAGTCCAAGGATTTTCACGACACGAACAATCCGGTCGAGTGAGCCAAGGCTTGCCTTCAGAGTTGCCAACATGGCCAAACCTGTTTGTTTGGCTGCTTCTTGCCCTTGCTCAACCGAAAGATCTGCTCCCACTCGGCCCAGGATGAGGGTGCCATCGGGCTTGAGCGGACCGTGCCCGGACAAATACGCCAAAGCTCCTACCATCAGCATGGGTTTGTACAAGCCGACTGGTTTTGGAGCTGGGGGCAGCACCAGGCCGAGATCTGCGATCTTTTTATCAATTTCCGACATTCAATTCCTCGTGACAATTCAAGCAAAAATGGTATTGAGCTCAAGGTTATATCATCAAGTGCGGGCCAAATCAGGTGGAAACCCAAAGATCTTGACAACCAATTTTTCCCGCAAATGCCCTGTTTCGGAGTCTTTGACCTGTTTCCAACCCCAGCTTGCGGGGTCGACAAACGGGCGGGCAACAAAAATGCTGACCTCGCCACCCGTTTGGCTATTGAAGGAGTTTGCTGGAGCGGATACCATACCGAGCCCTAATAACGCTTTGCGTTCGTACAATTCGATCTGTTCTAACTAAATCTGACGGCTATGTTTAATTCGCGTCGCCCCCCAAATGGAAAAAGAGTTCCTCGCAAGCGAGCGCGTGTGCGGACGAAGATCAAAAAGCGAGATCCACTACTCGTCGAGGGCAAACGTCCTCGGCCAATGTATGTAGATTACAAGGATATTGAGCTTTTGACTAAGCTGGTCAATCGTCATGGCCGAATTGTCAGCAGACGCAAATCAGGTTGCTCAGCAGCCAGCCAACATGCCGTAAGCCAAGCGGTCAAACGGGCACGATTTATGGCTCTTATGCCATTCGTCGGAGAATAATGTCGGCGGAGTTTTCTTGGGAGCGTCGGGTCGAATTTTGCGAGACCGACGCCGCAGGAATCGTCCACTTCTCCTCTCTCGTCATTTATATGGAGCAAGCAGAGCATGCTTTGCTCCGTTCTCTCGGGTTGAGCGTTGCTCACTCTGCCACATCGGCACCCGATAGCACGACGTGGAAAAACGTCAGTTGGCCACGTGTTCGAGTGGAATGTAACTTTCTTTCTCCAGCCAAGTTTGAAGACATCGTCTCACTCGATGTCTTTCTATCCGCTCTCGGCAAGAAAAGCGTCACCTACCAACACAGGTTATTTATCGGTACGAGGGCAATCGCGACTGGATCGATGACTAGTGTTTGTTGCAAACGCGAAAATGGAACCCTTGTAGGCCAAGAAATCCCAGCCGAGATCCGGGACGCATTGAGCGCGTATCTGAAAAGCTAAGCACATCCGCAACTGTTTTTCAACCCAATTAGCCGTTGGGGGATAGCCCCGGTTTTCCAATGGCTCGACATTCGTCGAGAACCGGTGCTTCGGCACTCAGTTTGTTTCACTCGCAGACTCATACCGATGTGCTTAATGAAGCGTCATTATTGCCGTGACACTAGCAAAGTGTCATTATTGCCGTGACAGTGGCGTTACCTTGAGCCGGATCGGCTCGCCCTTGCGTTGAATCACGATGTCCGTTTCCTGACCGACACGCAACGCCTCGATCGCATAGGTATAGTCGTATATGTTTTCAACCTTGCGGCCTGCCAACTCAACGATGATGTCCTTGCTTTGAACGCCTGCTTTGGACGCCGGGCCATCTTTGGCGACGCCCGAGAGCAAGACCCCTTTGATATCACCTTGTGCGTAATCAGGGATTGTGCCCAAGTATGCAGTCATGACCGCTCTGGCCCCTTGTCCTTCCGGTGCCTTTTGTTCCTGGAACTGTGGAATTTCTTTCGAAGCGGCCAACGAGCGAGCTACTAACCCCATCAACTTGGCGATCTTGGCGGCCCCCTCATAATTTAGCAATTCAGGAGTGTCGCGCGGCGTATGGTATTCGGAATGCGAACCTGTAAAGGCAGAAAGGATCGGAACCCCCTTTAGGAAAAAAGTACTTGCGTCTGTTGGCAAGTAACTATCGTTCTGCAACGTGACCGGCAATCCAACGACCGAGTTTCGGCGTTCGATCTCTTGAGGCCAAATCGGCGAAGACCCGATGCCTTGCAAGACAAGATTCTCTCTGAGTCGACCGACCATATCCAAATTCAAACAGGCCACGACTGCCGGATACAGTTTGATGCCATCCTCTGGTTTTGGGAGAGTCGGGTAAAGTTCATAAAAATGATCTGCAAAGTAGGCTGAGCCAAGTAGCCCGAGCTCTTCTCCGGACCAAGCGGCAAACAGGACATCATGCTCTAGCGTTAGTTTCCCAGCCCGTTTTAATTGGGACAGGGATTGTGCTATCTCGAGCATTCCAGCCACTCCAGACGCGTTGTCATCTGCCCCGCGATGCATGCCGAGTTTTTCGTCGTCCGTTGCCAAACTCGAACCGCTCCCGCCCGTTCCCAAGTGATCGATGTGAGCGCCAACGATGAGCATCGACTTGGCCGGCTTGTCGCCCGCCCGAAGAATTCCAAGTGCATTGACACCCTCCCGCTTGACCTGCTGAACTTCGATGGTGGAACTAACCTTCACCTCTGGGAGTTCAATTCCCATCATCATTTCACCCTTATCGAGGGCTTTTTGTAGGTCGGCAAGCTTTTCCTCGGACTTCTGGAACCAGGCTTCGGCGACCTCATCGGAAACACTGATCGCGGCAATGCTCGAGCCGGAAAGGGTCCCATCCATTTGAAGAGGAACAAGCTGCTGCCGAACACCGCTCGTAGGGCCGCTCACAACGATGATTCCTTTGGCCCCGCGATCACGAGCTGCCATGGCTTTGTACCGAAGCGAACTGTATCGAGCCCAATGCTGTCGGCGTTCCGGGCTAACCTCAGAGGGCATCTGCCTAAACATCATGACCCACTTATTTTCCACGTCCAAGTGAACGTACGAGTCGTATTCGGGATGGCCACCTTCGGCCGGAGCAACCATTCCGTAACCCGCAAACACGACATCCGTAGGTTCGATTGTGCTTGATTTGGAAAAGACCAAAGGCCTCCAATCGCGATCTAGTTTCCACTGGCGATCGCCTGAGGTCAGCGTGTTGCTTGCTTTGAGCTCGACGCCGGCAGTGAATGGAAAGCTAAAGAAATACGTTTCGTCGGAGCCCGCTGGTTCCAATCCAAGCGAAGCCATGTAGCTAGCGACATAGGATGTTGCCAGCTTTTCGCCGACTGTCCCGGTTAATCGCCCCCCCAACTCGGGTCTACACAAATAGTCCACATGACGACCGATATCAGCCGCTCGATAGTCCGGGTCGTTTGCTTTCACTACCGCCGTTGCTTCGGCCTTGGCACCTTCGATTTGAACAACGGAGGGAGGCGTTAAGGCGCTCCCACCAACCTTCGAGCCAGCACGTTCGAGGCCCAAAGCCTCGCGGGCTGCTTTGTCGTTCCATTCAGCGAGGAAGATTTGTGATTTCTTGTTTGATGTTCGGGTGGACGTCCAAGCCAACTCGTTTCCGTCTGGTGTAAAGACAGGTAAGCTGTCGAAGCCGTCGGTCGTTGTTACGCGAACAGGTTCGTGACCCCCTTGCGCATCGACCATGTAAAGTTCAAAGTTTGCAAATCCATTGAGGTTCGTTCCGAAAATCAAATAGTCACCTGAAGGATGATAAAACGGCGCCCAGCTCATGGCTCCTAACGAGGTGAGACGCTTGGCATCTGACCCATCGACGTTTGCCGAGTATATTTCGGCTGTTGCCCCATCCTCAGAAAAACGTCGCCAACACAACCGTTTGCTGTCGGGCGAAAAGAACGGGCCGCCGTCATAGCCAAACACATCGGTAATTCTTTTGACTTCCGTCCCGTCGCTTTTCATCACGTACAAATCGAGTGCGGTTGCAGGGTCATTTGCAAACAAAGTCTTTTCTCGCTCGCTCAAACCAGATTGGTAGGCCAAACGATTGGACGAAAACGCGATGGTTTGACCATCGGGCGAGTAAGATCCCTCCGCATCATAGCCTCGAGTGTCGGTAAGTTTCTTGTACTCGTGGGTTTTGCGATTCCACTCGACGAGATCGAATTGGTCATCGTAATCCCAAGCGTAACGTTTTTGTCTCCCCGCCGCTCGATCCTCCAGTTCCGCTTTCTGTTTTTGGATGCAATCCGGATCGAACTGGGTTGAGGCAAATAGGACGCGATCACCATCTGGATGAATCCAGGCGCAAGTGGTCTTACCATATCCCGGAGACACACGTTCGACGTCCCCGGTTTCACGGTCCATCCAATAGATTTGGTAGAACGGATTCTCCTTGTCGCGTTCGCTTTGGAAGACCATCGCTTTGCCATCGCGACTGAAATACCCCTCGCCAGCCCGAACGCCCTCGAACGTCAACTGGCGTGTTTTGCCCAAAAACCTGGATTCGTCAGGTTGAATAGCATCTTGAGACCAAGTTTGCTGGCAAAAAAGTCCAGACGAGAAAATGGAACAAGCGATGATGAGTCGCAATTTCTTGGTAGTTGTGGTGGAACGCAATGATATAGAAAACATGTGTGAGTTTTAAAATCGCTTCGGACTTGTGGACGGATTGGATTGTGCTCCCCATTGTATAGGATTTGACAAGCAACTTCACGAAGCCCCCTCGTTCGATCTCGGCGTTTTTGCCTAAATGCTTTCGCAACGCCTCACAGTCACCACGTTTGTGGCCCTAGCGCGTTTGTGCCTTGTACGTCGACTGGATCGACTTAGCGACAATTTGGCGCACATGCGCTGCAATTTGGCGCTCCGACATTTTGTCCATCGTTTCTAATGGCGCAATGTGACCCTTCAGTTTTGCTTCATCGATGCGCTTTTTAAACTCTAGCTTCGCCTCGCCCGGCCCCATGATATGAATCGAATCCGAATCGTGTACAGCACCGATGACCTCATCGTAAAAACGATTCGAGTGAGCTGCCGATTTCCGTTCAAGCTTGTCTTCCGCGACGAAATCGTTGGGTGTGTAAGCGTTCGGCGCCGATGACGGTACCACCGCGTGGCCAGCCGCATCGTGATCGGCAAGAATGGTGCGCAACGTTTCCACGTCGTCCGAAATACTTGCCAAGACGGCTTTGCGGTGGTCTATCCAGATGCCCGTGTAAATCATGGGTTATGTCCTCAAGTCCTTTGTTTCATGTTGGATTGCACGTGACAAGCTCGTTGCACATTGCATACCAGAAGAGGATATTTTGCTACAATTGCCAATGAAACATCCTATTGGAGATTCAAACCTTGTCTTGCACCCGCCCCAGTTTTTTTTCGGGGCTAATGAAAGGCAGGACGATAGAGATTAGAATCGGGGCGTTATTGGATGGAACGCTCGTGCTGACATCGCGATAGCTATTTCTGACTGGGCCCAACGGTGAACGTACAAGACGCGATTGACTTGAATGCTGTCGTGACAACTCCTGAGAATATTCGGTTTGAGTATCGCATGGCGGGTCCGTTTCGTCGATTGCCGGCGTTGGTTCTCGATTTCGGGATGCGGATAGCCATTTTCCTTGCGATTTTGTTTTTCATTGCACTGGTTGGCATTACGGGCCGGGGCCTTGGCGGCGGGTTCTTGTTTCTTGGCGTGATGATTGCTTGGTTTGCGTTGGACTGGTTTTACGGTTTGTTTTTCGAAACGTACTGGAACGGGCAAACACCAGGCAAATGGCTAACGAAAATTCGCGTCATTTCGGTGGATGGGCGGCCTATCAATGCGTATCAAGCCACGATTCGCAATTTTCTTCGGCTAGCGGATTTCGCTCCGATGGTATCGCTGGAGATGTTTTCGGCAGATGCTCCACCCATGTACATGATTCCAACTTTTCTTGTGTCATTGGTATGCATGATTCTGACACCGCGGTTTCAGAGGCTCGGGGACTTGGCGGCTGGTACCATGGTGGTTGTCAATGAACGATCATGGATTCCACCCAATATTAAACTTGAGGATCCGCGTGTCGTATCGCTGAGCGAGCATATTCCGGCTAATTTCCAAATGAATGCAACGCTTGCCAAGGCGATTGCGCTGTATGCAGAACGTCGAAGTCGAATTCCGGTTTTCCGTCGTTTAGAACTTGCTGCTCATTTGGCAAAGCCGCTGCTCGTGCGGTTTGACTTTCGAGACGATACCAGTCCCGATTTGCTCTTGTGTGCCCTGTACTATCGCGAGTTTGTTTCCAAGGATGCATTTACGAACGAAAAGCGATTGTCATTGCCACCCCCGATCGTTTCGAATTCGCTCGCGCGGTCTCAAAATGGGTTACCACTCGAAAGTCCGGCTGAATGGAAGCCAACATCGGACTCGGCATCTCTTCCGCCCATTTTGAATGCCAATCCCGCCGACATGGACGTTGTTTCTGTTTCAGCCATCAAAGCACCCATATGAAAATCGCCGACTTAGTTGAGTTGAGGAGACAAGGATGGCTTGAACTTGAGCGAATGTGCGATTCGCTTCAGTCCATCAAGTATCCCTTTTACAAGAATGGGAGCATGGTATCAAGATTCTCTGCTCTGTATCGCGCGGCTTGCACGGATCTTGCAATGTCCGAACAATATCAACTGCCACCTGCAACCGTCGAGTACTTGCATCGACTGGTCGGTCGCGCTCATAGTCAACTCTATCGCTCGAGACGATTTCCGACACAAAAGTGGGTTCACTACATCGGCGTGATCGCCCCGCAAAGTATTTTTCGCGACCCGTGTGTCAAGGTCGCCTTTGTTGTGTTCTTCGGTCTGTTCACTCTTTCGGCCATTCTAGCATGGTCAGAAGGGTCTTTTCCAGGGTATGCAGAACGCGTTCTTGGTGCAGCACAGATCGAAGGGATGGAGAAGAGTTTCGCCAAACCGTTGGCGGGAAACTTCAATCAGTATGTCACGATGTCAGGATTTTATATTCAACATAACACAAGTATTGGATTGCAGTGCTTTGCCTTGGGACCCTTGATTCTGCCGTCGCTTTGCGCGCTTGCCTACAACGGCGTCGTACTCGGTGCGACATTTGGCTATATGACCCGATCGGAAGTTGAGCAGGGTGATGTCTTCTTTCAGTTCGTTACGGCTCATGGAGTCTTTGAGTTAACAGCCATCGCTTTATCGGCTGCCGCCGGTTTGCGATTGGGTGTTGGTTTGTTTGCGACGGGAGGCTTGCAGCGCATCGAGTCGTTTAAACTCAATGCCGAGCGAGCTTTGCCCATCATCATGACTTCGGTCATCTTGTTTTTTATGGCGGCATTTACAGAGGGGTTTCTGTCGCCGTCGCCGTTGCCCTATTTTGTAAAAGCAAGTTTTGCGATTTTTAGTTCCGGGTTGCTCATGGTCTACTTTGTTGTTCTTGGATACCCCCGCCCCGAACTCAGTCATGAGCTGGCAACCAGTGAAGACAATCCGTGGCGAACGATCGGAGCGGGGTATGCAGCTCGATAAAACAGCCATCGAGATTGCTCAACGCTCTGGTGTCGAAATGGTCGACCTGAGCTTTATCGTGATGCGACGGTACTGGCGATCGATCGCCATCATCGCGATTCTCGGCATCGTCCCGTTCGCGATTGCGGATTTTATTTTGCTTTGGCCGTTGACGCGTTACGAATCGCTGGTGATGACTTCGCGTGATATTACCGATGCGAGTTTCTTTCATCTGCGGTATCTAACGATCGTCACAGCGTTGATCCTTATCCAAGCACCGCTAGCGCTTTGTGGAGTAACCTATTTTATTGGCCAAGCCGTATTCATCGAGCGGCTTAGTGTTCGACAAGTGATGTCGTGCATTTGGGCGCGGCGCGGGGCAATGGTGTTGATCCTTGGGATACTGCGAATGTCTCTTGTCGCGTTCATTCCAGTTGTGCTTATGTTTGGTGACCCTAGCTTTCGGCCCGAGGTTGAGATTACGTTCTATTTGTTTTGTTTGTGTGGTATGGTTGTGTTGATACGAGGCTTTCGTCCGTTTTCCTCAGAGATCCTTTTATTGGAACGATGTCCCGTTTTTTCGTCCAAGAAGCGTCCAGATCAACTTGCCTACAGCAAGCGATCTCGCTGGCTGCATTCCAGTCTTTCTATGGAACTCTTTGGCATGCATATCGGCGTCGCATTGGTTGAGTTCCTTACGGTTTACTCGATGTCGATGGGATTGGTTTTCTTGATTGGAGTTTTGACGGGTATTTGGCGGTGGGGGCCTTGGATGGATTTGTTCTTTTTTCCGCTGATTCTGTGGGGCGTCGCAACGTGGGGAACGGTGATCCGCTTTTTGACCTACATGAATGCCAGAATTCTTACCGAAGGTTGGGAGATCGAGTTGCGTCTCAAAGCGGAAGCGCAGCGATTGGAGGAGTTTGCGAAATGATTCGACTCGTTATCCTGATCCTTCTCGTTGCAGTCGTGGTTTTTGGAAACGTTCGACAGCTTGCGGCAGACGAATCCGTTGCAAAGAATGTCGCAATGGAGAATGACTTACTTCGGAAATCGACACATCCTGTTTGGTTTGACGCCAAGACGGGCAATATTACGCCTGTTGCGGCTCGCAAGAATGAGATTGACGTATCCGATCGACATTCGTCTGTCGCAACACCTCAACCGCGCACGAACTCCGCATGGTGGGACTCCCTCTCGGGTTCGCTCTCGAAGGTCTTTTCCTGGTTGTTCGAGGGCTGGCTGACGATCCTGGGTGTCTTTTTGGTTCTTCTCGCGTTGGCGGCTGGGTTCCTTGTGTGGCGCTATAGCTCGAACGGGGGTGGATTTTTTCGTTCACGTGAAGCAAAGGATTTACTCGCGCATGAGCGTGAAAAAGCCAAGATTCAGGATTTGCCATTCGAAATCGAGCAAACCGCAATGGGCTTGCTTGGACAAGCAGCCAAGCTTAGGGCTGCCGGCGATTACTCCAAAGCCATTGTCTATCTATTTAGCCATGTGCTTGTCGAAATGGATGGAGCACGCTGTATCCGATTGACGCGAGGAAAAACCAACCGTACCTATTTGCGAGAATTGCGGGGGCGAGAGATGCTAAAAAGCTTCACAAACCAACTGGTTCAGGCTTTCGAGTTCGCTTTCTTCGGTAAACATCAACTGAGTCAAGAGTCATTCGAAGCGATCTGGCAACAGCTACCTGTTTTCGAAGAAAATTTGAAGCACTTTGAGCCGGGCACGCCGACGGAATCGTTCCCGGCCATTCCAGGAAGTGCCCTAAGATGAATTTACTGGAGCGAGTTGTTTGGGCTTTTCTTGTGTGCCCCATGGTGCTCAATGCTGGATGCACTGGCAGACTGAGCAATGAGTACGGTGGTAGCGAAGGATTCGAGGCGAGACAAAGCCCTGCATCGGTTTCCCTGTTCCGTAATATGTGCGAGTCGGAAGGGCATCAAACGGTGGTTGTGCGTTCGTTGTCACCGCGTGCAATGACGACACTCGAGGCGATTGTCTGGACGCCGGATTCATTCGAAACACATCGCCCTGCGACCTACGAATGGCTTGATCGTTGGCTGGTTTCAGGAGACCGTACGCTCGTCTACGTTGGCCGCGATTTTTCGCCCCTGGCAGACTATTGGTCTCAAGTATGCGATGAACTTGCAAGCAAAGAAAGCTCCAGCAACGAGATAATCCCTGCTCGTCAAAGCTTGGCCGAGCAGCAACGAGATCTTGATAAGTTGCGAGCAAGCACGCGAGCCAAAGTTGCTACACCTTGGTTTGTAAGTGACCATTCACGGAGTCGCGAGGAACGCGTTGAGCGTTTGAGCGGTCCTTGGGCAGAGGATATTGATGCAGACAATTCGCGATTGTTTCTTCGTAGTTTCGTGGAGGGTTTTGAGGATGGTTCCAAACAGTCGCTCATCGATCAATTCAACAAAAAGCCCGCAGATACGTCGAGCAAGCCCAAACGCGACTTGGAATTTGATTTCCAATGGGGGCCAGCGGATGCAGATATGCTTGCCACGATTCAGAGTTTATCGAACGAGGATATGCCAATCCTGGCGAATCTGCTCGCGACCGAAGAAGGCAAACCATTGATTGCAGAGATCACAACGGACAAGTGGAAACGCTCGCGAGTGATCTTCGTCGCAAATGCATCGCTCCTTTCCAATATTTCGCTAATCAATTCTTCGAACCGCGTGATCGCAAAAAAGCTGATAGAAATTCTGCCGGGTCAGAATGTTGGATTTATTGCCGGTGCTGATGATCCGCCGGTGAGAAAAGATAGTAGCGGCGAGCAGCAGAAAGGGTTCGAGTCGCTGACAATATGGCCTTTGAACGTCATTACGTTGCACGCGGTTTTCATGGGGATGCTGGTGCTGCTGGCTGTCTTTCCGATTTTCGGTAGGGCCAAGCGACTACCTCAAAAATCAACGCGTGACTTTGGACAGCACGTGGACGCCATGGGAGCGTTGCTCTTCAAATCGGCGGATCGTTTTTATGCGATGGCCACGATCGCCGATTACTTTCGATATGTACGCAAGGAACCGACATCACCCTGGGCGCAGGTGGATCCCACCGTGCAGCAAGAACCTAAATCTCCTTTCGCAGTGAAGACCCCTCCGGTGCAATCACCGGAGGACGCGAGCCAATGAAGTAAGTAGCGTCTTGGTGCATTCCACTACCTCGCAAGAGTCGGCTGAGGCCGTGGTCTCGATTGGTTCGCGACAACTACGATCTAACTATCTGATTTAGATTCCAAGCGGAGTCGAGTCAAATACTGCATGCACCTGCTTGGATTCGCTTACGGATGAATTGCAACTAAGTTACAATGTGCGACTCCAATATCTCCTCGCCTAACATTGGTTTCCCGTTACTAGCCAAGTAAGTCCCATCGATGAATACAAGACCTCTCTCTTTCACTCAGCTTCCCGCCTTCCAAGCGCTGCAAACCCACTTCCACAGTATCCGTTCAACGCATCTTCGAGACCTTTTCGCATCCGATCCGAAACGGGGCGAACGCTTGACCCTCGACACCTTGGGAATCTATTTGGACTATTCGAAAAATCGCATTTCGGATGAGACGATCAAACTCCTTTTTGAACTTGCCCGAGAATGCGATTTACCGTCCAAGATCGCAGCCATGTTTCGCGGCGACCGAATCAACATTACAGAGGATCGGTCTGTTTTGCATACGGCTCTCCGGTCCAAGCCGGGTGCCACGATTCTTGTCGATGGGGTCAACGTTGTTCCCGAAGTCCATGCCGTTCTGGCGAAAATGACTAGCTTCTGCGATCGAATTCGAAGCGGCCAATGGAAGGGCCATACCGGACAGCCGATTCGCAGTATCGTCAACATCGGCATCGGCGGTTCGGACTTGGGCCCCGTAATGGCCTATGAAGCATTAAAGGTGTATTCCGATCGTGAACTTGCATTCCGCTTCATTTCCAACATTGACGGAAGCGATTTTGCGGAAGGGGTCCGGGATTTGAACCCCGCCGAAACGCTTTTCATTATCTCATCCAAGACTTTTACAACTCTTGAAACGATGACCAACGCGCAAACGGCACGCGACTGGTTGTTGGCTGGATTGGGCGATTCCAAGGAAGCGGTCGCAAAGCACTTTGTTGCCGTCTCGACGAATGCCGCCAAGGTATCAGAATTCGGTATCGACACGGCGAACATGTTCGGATTTTGGGATTGGGTCGGGGGTCGATATTCGATGGATTCCGCAATCGGGCTGTCGACCATGCTAGCCGTTGGCCCCTCAGGCTTTCAGCAGATGCTCGATGGTTTTCACCAAATGGATGAGCACTTTCGACTTGCACCGCTTGAAGAAAACATGCCCGTATTGATGGGTCTTATCTCGATGTGGTACGTCAATTTTTTTGACGTGCAATCGGTCGCCATTTTGCCGTACGAACAGTACTTGAAACGATTCCCCGCCTATTTGCAGCAGCTGACTATGGAGAGCAATGGCAAGTCGACCACTTTGGATGGCCAGAAGGTCGACTATAGAACTTGTCCGGTGTATTGGGGTGAACCAGGAACGAATGGTCAGCACTCGTTCTATCAATTGATACACCAAGGCACGGTGTTGATTCCATGCGATTTCCTCGCGTTTGTCGAATCGGCGCATTCGTTGGGACGACATCACGACATTCTGCTTGCCAATGCGATCGCTCAATCCGAAGCGTTGGCTTTCGGAAAGACGGAAACCGAAGTGCAAAGCGATGGAACAGCCGCTTGGCTTGTTCCGCACCGAGTTTTCGAAGGAAATCGCCCGTCGAATACTCTTTTGGCCCAGCGTCTCGATCCGGTGATGTTAGGCAAGCTGATCTCACTCTACGAGCACATCGTGTTCGTTCAAGGGGCATTGTGGAACATCGATTCATTTGACCAATGGGGCGTTGAGCTTGGCAAAGTCCTCGCTCAGAAAATTGTCGGTGAACTCGAAAGCCCTAATGACCTAGCCTTAAAGCATGATAGTTCTACGAATGCTTTGATTCGTCGCTATCGCTCTTGCCGCGAAGTGGGTAGTCCCCACTGAACGACATGAACGCTACCTCACGCGTTCGGCCCGGTTCGCTTAAAAAGGTTGCTGCAACGCATCGCACAGAAACTTCATCCATGGTTTGGCATCCGCAAATGCAGTTGCGATCTGATCGATTGCATCGGCTTGGAGAAAGGCTTTTTCATGGATCGGTGTCACACCCGCAAAGCTTTTTCGGCGCAGGTCTTCGATGAGTGGGTGCTTTGGATCAATTCCGCGCGGGGCGGTTTTCAAGGAATCTCCATCGAGCTTGTATCGAGCTGCAAATTTCTTGTTGTTGCAGACTTTCTTCCAGTCCGACGGGTTTTCTAGGATCGATTGACGAATGGCAGCTAGGGGCTCGGTCGGCGGTTGCCAAATTCCCGCCGCTAAGAAACAAGCCCCCGGTTCTAAGTGCACATAAAGTCCAGGCGCATGAACATCCCCTCCTATCGAATGCCGGAAGTGAATTCCGACGTTGGTCTTGTACGGTGTCTTGTTCTTCGAAAATCGGGTGTCGCGATAGATCCGCATGATCGATCCGCCCACTCGCTTGGGTTCGGCTAAAAGATAACGCGATTGTTTGGCGATCCATGGCTGCATTTGACGGACAAATTCCATGGCCGGTGTCAGTACATCCTCTTCGTAGCGAGTCTTGTTCTGAGCGAACCACTCTCGATCATTGTTGTTCTTTAGCTCTCGCAAGAATGCAAACAGCTTGTTGGAGAAAGGGGACTTGACTGCGGTATCTGCTTTTGGCATTTCATACTTTGTGGTTGTGGAATTCGCGATCGGAGCTTGAGAACTAGCCCTCAGGATTATCCGCCCAAAGAACATGGTATGGTACCTCAACCAGCCAACGCTGTGACGCATTTTCGTCAACCGCGCTGGAGCTGATTGGTTCCAATAGCCTCTGATCTTCGGCTTGACAGGCTGCTAACGCCAGAAGCCTATATTACAAATTGATCCCCAGGCATTGAATTTCGGCATGAACGACTGGATAATGTCCACTCCTTTTCGTTCGCCACATTTGAGGAGATGCCCATGGGTTTGAATCGTTTCTGGATGGTCCCGTTCGTTTTCTTAACGTCCATCGTCGCGGTAGCCGATTCGACTCATGCCGATCCCGAAAAGACCGACGCGGACTTTCCCTTTCAAGGTGAGTACTCAGGTACGATCAAAACCAGTGATGGGGAAGTGAAGGTTGGCTTGCAGGTCATCGCCCTTGGAAAAGGGAAATTTCGAGCCGTCGGATTCGAAGGAGGACTCCCCGGTGACGGTTGGGCACGTGGCGGTACGATGCGATCTGCGGATGGCGAGCTAAGGGAAGGCTCAATCGCCTTTGAGACCGAAGACGTCTTCGTTACCGTCAAGAATGGTGTCGCGAAGATCACATCCAATAATGGCCAAGAACATGCCAATTTGAAAAAGATTGAACGCAAGAGCCCAACTCTCGATGCGAAGCCGCCCCAAGGTGCGATCGTACTATTCGACGGCAAGTCGGTCGATGCGTTTGACAAGGGGCGAATGGAAGATGGGCTACTTATGCAGGGCTGCACTAGCCAGAAGACGTTTGGAAGCCATAAAGTGCACATCGAATTCCGTACCCCCTATCAACCCGAAACTCGCGGTCAAGGCAGAGGCAACAGCGGCGTTTATCTGCAAGGCCGATACGAAGTACAAGTCCTCGATTCCTTCGGATTGGAAGGCAAGGACAATGAATGCGGTGGCATCTATTCTGTCTCACCGCCTGATGTCAACATGTGCCTACCACCATTGACTTGGCAGACGTATGACATTGAATATACGGCCGGCGAATATGCCGCAGATGGCAAGATTGTCAAGAATCCGAAAGCGACCGTGACTCACAATGGAGTCGTTATTCACAAGGATCGAGAGTTGCCCGGCGAACGCAACACGACGTCAGCGCCTATGAAAGCAGGCGCCGAACCAGGACCTTTGTTCTTACAAGACCACGGCAACCCCGTTCGCTACCGCAATATTTGGGTCGTGGAGACCAAGTAAGAGTTCTACCGTGGGATAGGCTTCCAACGCTGGACGCCTATCCCACTATTTGATCGAACGCGTGAGCTACTTGAGCATAAGGTCCCAGTTTTTCTCGTTTTTACCTTTCTGGACTTGAACACGTAGCTCGGTTGCTTCATTGTATTTTTGTGGAAGGACTTCCTCAAAAATCTCTTGCATTGGACTCTCAGGAGTATCGTAAAGCTTTCTCTTGCCAACCGACTTGGGGACGCGAAGTTCGACTTTGCATTCACCGAGGGCCGCATCACACTTGTACTTTCCTCCAACAATTTCGCCACCGCCAGAAGGCCCTTTGCCATCCACGGGGGCGAATGCAATTGAGCCTTTGTCGACTGGATTTCCGTCAATTTTCACACTCCCGGAGATTTGGGCTACCTTCGATTCCGGACCACAACCGGCTGCAAGACCTAAGGTGCAAGCAGCCAAAACACATAAAACCGACTTGACGATACTCAAGAAAATTCTCCCTAAAAAAGATATACCAAGTGTCCTCTACGCGACGTGTTGCTTTGCAATGCCAACGTAGTACGTTCGCTCAAAGCAATAGAGTCCCCTTTCGCACGTCGAAAGAACGCACCTTTCGCGGATCGAAAGGCGATTCTCATTGTTCGAACGATCCTAAGATCATTCGTCGATAGAGGCTACTTCGCCGCCATCCATTGAGCCCATGGCTTGCCAAATAGCTAATGAAATACTGTTGCTCACGAATCCGATCGAGCCATCGCAGCGGGCAGCGTTGACTCCACCCGTATGCCGACTGCGGGCTGCATTGCGTTGTGTCGTCCCGGTGGCTGCTGGCATGAGAGGATCGCCTGAGTTTTGGTACCAGCCGTTTAAAATAATGTCCGGCGAGGAAGTGTTTGGAGTAAGCAGTGTATGAAAACGGAATACACCGTCATCGTTATGGATGTCACCTCTCCAGTCATTATCATTGGCACTTTTGGCCATCAAATACTCGGACAGTAACAACGTGTTCGAGGTCCCATCGGTAATATTGGCGAAAGTGACCTTAGCAGGCCTTGTCCGGGCACCATTGACGTTGTTAAAGGGAGCCTTGCTGGATGGAGATTGTGTGTAAAGCACGGGGTCGCTATCGCGTTGGCCGTACCAAACATTGCCCCAATTCACGACATAGTTGCCGCGAGTCCTTTGATAGAATCCGATATTCTGGTCGACCGTCCCAGTATCGCTAGGACACAAGTAGATTGGAACTCGTCTTCCCGTGGTACCATTGAGGGTGTTACCGATGGTGTTGGGCGATACATGAAACCGCTCTTTGTAATTACTTGCATTTGCTAAATTGCTCTGCTCAATGTACGGCCAGACATACATGACCCAGGTTTGTCGCCACGTCTGTGGAACCGCAGTGGCTGCTGAATTCCCAGTACCACCAAGTGGAAACTTTTTATTGGCATCATGGAAATTGTGAAACGCCAAAGCAAAGTTCTTCAAGTTGTTGGTGCACTGCATTCGCCGGGCCGCCTCGCGAGCCGCTTGCACTGCCGGCAACAACAGTCCGACTAGAATTCCAATAATGGCGATCACAACCAAAAGCTCGACTAGCGTAAAGCCGCGTCGACGGAGAGAAAGACTATTCATAAAAACTTCTCGCAATGGAAAAAAAAGTCACTCAAAAAAGGGTCACAGAAGGATAGCCATCCATTATAGCCCTTTCTTTCATGTTTCGCATCGTATCGCTTTCCCGCACACCTTGCAACATTTTTGCTAAAAAAACGGAACTTTAGAAAAATTGCGGTTGCGAATCGCGGACTTGTCTATTTAGGCCAATTGCCCCAACACCCACGAATGAGCCCCAAATCCGCTCGTTCGTCCATCGCCTTACAATGCGATGGGGGGCAAGGTTGTCGTGCCAGCAGTCACTTCGGCTGTCAACGACGTCTGACTCTTAACTGCATATTTGCCCTTGAGCAGATCGGGCCCAACGTCCGCAGTACCCATCATGATCTGAGCTTCGGATGGTTTTTTCGAAGCGTCTGGCCATATGACCGTCACTTTATAGTTCCCAACGAAAATACCCGGCTCGCCTCCTGACACGAGCTTGAATGTTCCATCCGCTGCCGCCACAGCCGAAGCCACTTGTTTTGTTTCATCCTGAGGATGAAGCAGAATTTGAGCTCCTTCGGCTGGCTTTCCACCCACCGTAATCGAACCGACCGCAAGAACGCGTTTCGGCCCATTTGAGCAACCGGACAACATCAAACAAATCATTACCAAAAAACTGACTAGGTATTTCATTCGAATGCGGTCCTAATTATTTGGCGAAAAACAGGTGGAGATGATTGCCTAAGGCGATCGGCAGACCAAAAGCTACTACGTAGCACAGGCTGCCAGCTTGTAATGGTCTCAAAAGCACAGGCTAGCAACGCTAGCAGCCTGTGTTACGGGGTTAACTCATGCTGCCGCTCGCTTAATGACGGGCGCTGCGAGAGTTCCACTATTGTTCTATCGTCGCTATCTCGCCACCATCGCGAGTAACCACGGCAGCGAATACTGCTGGCGACACGCTTTCCGATAGAAACGTGACCGCGCCGTCGCCCATGGCAACCTGAATTCCACCAGGATGAAACGAGTAAAGGCCGTTTTCGTTGTAAACGTTGATAGCGGAACAGCCCGTTTGTCCCGGATTGTTAATATCGGCTCCACTATAACTGCGAAGTTCCCGAGCGGTATTCGCATCCGCATAGTATGAATTGAGGGTCAGCCCACCATCAGCCAATGTACTTTTCCCTGGAAGTGTTTTTCCTCGAAAATACTTCGTTTGACGACCTGCCAACTCACCAAAGAGAATCGTATTTGAGAGACCGTCGGTGACTTCTGCAAACCTGATTGTCGGTTTGTTCTCCGGACTCGAAGTGCCCAACAATCCGTTTCGGGTGTTCGTATTCGGCTTGCCAGCGCACAGACCTAACGACGCACCATGAATGCCCTTGATCGGAATGTAGTCCGTTCTCGGAGCAATGTATGCCCCTCGATTCAAGCCAATACTTGCAAAATAGGGACCGTAATCCGATGGAGGGGTTCCAGGTGTCGAGGGGCAAATGAAAGCTTGAACCGGCGATGCCGCCAATGGGTTTGCCGTACCGTAGTTCGGCTGCATGTTAATCGGATCGATGTAGGATCTCTTTAAATCGATCAGGTTATAAATTTGGGTCTGTTCCAAGTAGGGTAACAGGTGGAACAACGTACCGTAAGTGGCACGCACACCATAGGGATTGGACGGAGTGGGGTAAGCAGCGGCCGGAATATCTTTCTCGCACGCAGGTAGAAACTTGTTCGCGGATTCGAAATTGTGAATTGCCAATCCCATTTGCTTGAGATTGTTCGAACACTGCATTCGCCTAGCCGCTTCGCGGGCCGCTTGCACGGCGGGCAACAACAAACCCACAAGAATTCCGATGATCGCGATGACCACCAGCAATTCGACGAGGGTAAAGCCAGTCCTTCGTAATCTTCGACTCATAACAGCAATCGCTCCGGTAAAACAGAAGAGGTAACTAGAGGCACACCGATTTTGATTCAACGAAAACCAGTCGTTTCGAATCGACGAGTCCACCAACCATTCGGTAAACCAGCTTATTGGTTGGTGAACCAACCACATGGCAGCAATGGGGCGAATCTGCTCCGTTAATGAACTCTACCGAAACTCAACGCGACCGTCAAGAAAGTGGAGATCATCGCGGGATGCGCGTTTTGCAACTACGTATTTCATAGCATCACTCAACCATCCTGCACCCTTCTGGACGTTAAGTTCTCGCGAATTTAAGTCCTTTTCCATGTGCATGAAACGGTACAACCGGCATCTACTTCATCCGTCCATCCGCTTTCGAAACGAAAATCGGATTGTTTCCATCAAGAAGTAGACACTTGACGTCGTCCATTTATTTGCCCGTTTGAGCCTTTTCTTGGTTCAATTCCGGTTCGTAACCAACCTTCGTCAAGTCGATTCCTTTGAACGGAAGATCGTTTGGCGTAACGCGAACTGCGGTCGTGACTTTGAGAGGAAACGGTCCGCCGACATCGTAAGTCAATTCGACAAAACTAGCGGTCCAACCGGGTTGATCGGCCGGCTTGGGCGCGACGTACGTTCCATCGCTTTCTGCTTGCAGCTCGGTGCTTGCAAAGGCTGGCCCGATCGTCATCAAACGAAAATCGCGAGCCCTAGGATTGTTTGCTTGCCAAAGCAAGACCTTGGCGGGTTTCGTCTTCGGCTGAACACGAATTGTCCCATTGTCCTCAAATGTCCAAGCGTACTCAGGTCGTGGTTTGTTCGTCGTTACCATGTTGTAGAACGCGGCAATGCTCTGTACCGCGTCGGTATTCTTAAGACCGTGATCGGCATTGGGTACGTACCGTAGCAACTTCTCACCTTGGAGTTGATCGTAGTAAAATTGCGACGAGTCTGGCAAAAAGAATTGATCTCCACTGCCGTTAACAATGTACTTGGGCATCCTCAATCGGCCTCGATAATAGAATGGGTCCACGATCTCGTGCAACTCTTTCATTCGCGGATGATCGGACCGCTGCAGAATTTTGTGTTGGTAATAATTGCCTATCGCTTCGGACCAAAATCCGTACGCTTCGGCGTGATGGCGAAGCGAAGGTTCGGCGTTCACGAGATCAATCACGATCGGAACCATGGCTTCGACGCGATCATCGGCTGCACCGGTCAACCAAGTTGTCCAGCCTCGCTTCGAACCACCCCCGACCACGAATTTCTTTACGGAGTGCTTGCCTCCTGCATCGGACGCTGCGAATTCGGTAATGCAGTCCATGGCTCGGACAACACTCTTGACCATGGGCAAACGGGGGAGCCATATTGAATCTCCCGAATCAAGGAATTGAGACCACGCATAGCCGATCAAGTCGTCTTCCGTGCGAGGTTGTTCGTCGTTGTGGAAGACCAGTGGTTGGTTGGGTACGTTCTTGAGTTCGGCCACGATGCTGCCAGTTGCTTGCGCGATGGATGCCGTGATCGGGTCAGGACCGTTTGGCACACCGCTATTATGGCTCCCTCCTCCAATCAGAAGAAACACGCGATCGGTGGTGACTTTCTCTGGCATGGTGACGACCAGCCAATGTTCCCAAACAGGTCGATCGACTTCTTTCGTCGTTAACCATGTCTGCGTTTTCAACTGGATCACCGAGGTTTTGAGCGGTCCTTTCTCAATCGACTTTTCAAGCTTCCACTGGTAAGTCGAATCCTCTTTGGCAATGTAATCGTCGAATGCCGTTCGCTTGCTTCCAGTCGGTGGTTCTGCCAAAGCAAAGCTGGAAAGCATGCCCAAAAGGAGAATGGGATAACTCAATTTATGTAGAAGCATAAGGCACTTTCTTGCATCGAGATTGACAATGGAGAAAAAGTTGAGTGCTTACAATAACGGGTCCGCCAGCTAATTTCTAGAACCCCTTTGCGTTGCGCGTTTCAATGTCGATACCGCCGGCTGAGCATCATGCCGCAATCTCCCAAAATCGGTAAACTAGGGAGCGTTGTTCAACACCCGTACTCTGATAAGCTCCAGCTCGGATAATCTCCATTTATGAATCTCGAACAGCTCAAAGCCATTCAAACCCCGTTGAAGGACCGATATCGAACCGAACCAGAATCGGCACTTGTCACGATTCGCACTCAAGGCAAAATCGATGTCAAAAACCAACACTGTAGGATCGAGTCTTTTGCGGGCACGATTCGAGCTGGCTTGCATCCCGCGGCGGGTGGCACCGACGCGGATGCTTGTTCGGCCAACTTGTTGCTGGAATCTTTGGTGGCTTGCGCGGGCGTGACCTTTTCTGCCGTTGCGACGAGCATGAGCATTGACGTTCGCGAATGTCAAATTCTCGCGGAAGCGGATATGGACTTTCGCGGCACATTGGGTGTCGATCGCTCAGCACCGGTCGGCTTGACAGCCGTGCGACTTTTTTTTCAAGTCGACTCCGACGCAGACTCGGCCTCGATCGCCAAATTGATCAGCTTGACGGAGCGCTACTGCGTTATCTACCAAACACTTCAAAAGGGTGTTGCGAGCATGACCGTTTCGACCCCTCGCTAAGCACATCGGCAACTGTTTTTCAACCTAATTAGCCGTTGGGCGATAGCCCCGGTTTTCCAATTGCTCGACATTCGTCGAGAACCGGGGCTATCGCCCTTCGGCTAGCAGTTTGTTTCACTCGAAGACTCATACCGATGTGTTTAGTAGGCCAAAAGGTGTGAACCAGATCAGAGAGAGAGGCATGGCCCACCCAACTTGCTTTACGACTCAGGGTCGTGGGTGCTGGAACGCTCGCTGCATTTTCGTTGAACTGGATTTGCGTTTATTCGCGTCAAGTTACTTGTTGTTTGCATTGAAAACAAGTAATTTGAACTAACATTGATGAGAACCCACTCCCGACCGACTCCCTCCCTCCTTTAGGTCGACTTCGCCGTGTCTTTGAATTCGAAACTACTTATTGCTTTGTTGGCTGCGCTTTGGATCGACAACTCCTCGCTCGCTCAACAGGCAAACGTCGACCAACAGGCAAACGTCGACTACATAACACAAGTCAAACCGGTGCTCGTCGAGCGGTGTTTGGCGTGTCATGGAGCCCTCAAACAGGAGGGTGGCTTGAGGCTCGACACGGTCGCCCTTGCGATCCAAGGTGGGGAATCTGGCCCTGCACTCGTTCCCGGAGAGGTCGATTCAAGTCGACTGCTCAAGCGTGTCATGGCAAAAGAGGAAACGGACCGCATGCCGCCGGAAGGGGAACCTTTGAAGCCCGACCAAATTGCAGCCATCCGAAACTGGATCGCGCAGAACGCAACGGGTCCTGTCGACGAAAAGCCCGATCAAGACCCACGCGACCATTGGGCGTTTAAGACTCCGGTGCGTCCAGTTGTTCCGAATTTCGAATCGACATCCGCTGAACAGGATCGCTGGAATCATAACCCTGTCGACCGCTTTATCGCCAACGAACATCGCAATCGCGGGCTTGTGCCACAACCCGAAGCCGACCGACGAGTTTGGTTGCGAAGGGTGTCGCTCGATCTGTGCGGCTTGCCACCGACGTTGGCCGAACTCGATGCGTTTGTTGCCGATTCCTCTCCCGATGCTCACGACAAAGTCGTCAACCGCTTGCTCGATAGTCCTCAGTACGGCGAACGTTGGGGACGGCATTGGATGGATGTATGGCGTTACAGCGACTGGTGGGGGCTCGGGGCCGAAGTTCGTAACTCGCAGAAGCACATCTGGCATTGGCGAGACTGGATCGTCGAGTCGCTCAATGCCGATAAAGGCTATGATCAAATGTTGCGAGAGATGTTGGCGGCTGACGAACTCTATCCCAACGACGTAGACCGGCTGCGGGCATCCGGGTTTCTGGCCAGACAATACTTCAAATTCAACCGAACCAGTTGGCTCGACGAAACCGTTGAGCATACTTCCAAAGCCATGCTTGGCCTAACCATGAATTGCGCCAAGTGTCATGACCACAAATACGATCCGATCGCTCACGCGGACTACTATCGGCTGCGAGCGATTTTTGAACCCTATCAAGTCCGAACCGATTTCCTGCCCGGCGAAGTGGACCCAGAACGAGATGGTCTGCCGAGAGCCTTTGACTGCAATCTCGATGCGGAAACGTTTTTACATATTCGAGGAGACGATCGGAATCCCGACAAGAGTCAACGGATGGAGCCTGCTGTTCCGGCCTTTCTGACCAACGAATCTTGGCACATTGAGCCCATTGCACTGCCAGCTGATGCCTATCAACCTAGCTTGCGACCCTTTGTCGTCGAAAGCCATATCAAGGCTGCGGAGAAGTCCATTGAAGCAGCCAAGGGTACAATTGAGACCGGGCGCAAGAAGCTCGTCGAGATTGAAGCAGCCGAGCGAGCGGCTGCGGATGAACCGGCTGCAAATCAACTCTCTTTGCCTGCATTGAATGAAACATCTGCGAATCTCAACTCAACCGAGGCAAAGGGAAAGAAAAAGCTCAAGGCAGGCGACAAACCACTCAACTCCAAACAAGCTCGGCTCAACGTCATGATTGCCGAAAAGGCGTTGGCTTTTGCCATTGCTCAATCGCTGACAATTCCGGCGAGAGCCGCTGCCGAACATGCCCGCATCCAACCGCCATCCACCGGGGATGCAGCATCCCTTGCTCAAGAGGCGGTCAAGCTGGAGAGGATCGCGGCAGTTGCCAAAGCAGAACAAGCGGCAGCCCAAGCAGAATTGGATGTGGCTCTTGCGGATGACAACAAGAAAGATGAGCTCGAGAAAAAACGAACCACCGCTTTGGCCGCCGTTGATACCGCGAAGCAATCGGTTCAGATGCCTGCAGAGAACTTCACTCCGCTGATAGGTTCCTTAAAGACACTTGAGTCCAATCTGGAGACGGAGGAGTCGCGTCGCAAGCCGTTCCCGCAGACGAGCACGGGCCGCCGTACCGCTTTGGCAAAATGGATGACCGACCCCAAGCATCCGCTGCCAGCTCGCGTGGCCGTCAATCATATTTGGATGCGACACATGGGAAAACCACTTGTGCCGACCGTCTTCGATTTCGGCTTGAAAGGGACACCGCCAACGCATCCCGAATTGCTCGATTGGCTCGCCATCGAGTTGATCGAAAATGGGTGGAGCATGAAGCACTTGCATCGGCTCATCGTCACTTCACAGGCCTATCGCATGTCCTCGTCGAATGCTGGAGCATCCGTTGACAACGAAACGCGAGATCCGGAAAACCGATTCTATTGGAGAGCAAATCCCATTCGCATGGAAGCGCAAAGTCTTCGCGACAGTTTGCTACATCTTGCGGGCGAATTAGACCTAACGCGCGGTGGGCCATCGATTCCTGCGAACGACGAGAACTCGCGGCGGCGAAGTCTCTATTTCGTTCACTCACACAACGAACATCAAAAATTCCTCTCGATGTTTGACGACGCAAGTGTATTGGACTGCTACCGCCGAGCGGAGAGCATCGTTCCCCAACAAGCTCTCGCTTTGGAGAACAGCAAGATGGCTACTGCGATGGGTGAGAAAATCGCGCAACGCATTTCAAAGGCGTTTCCGGATGCCACCGATCCAGAGTTTATTCGAGCTGCCTTTCTGACGGTTCTTTCGGTCGAGCCATCCTCGGAGGAACAATTACTTGCAAGCGACGGCTTAACCCGATTGGCAGCCATCGCTCAGCAAAAGAAACGCGAGAATCCAGCTGCCCACGCTCGAACTAGTTTGGTTCTAGCGCTGCTAAACCACAACGACTTTGTCACGATTCGCTAAGACTTTAACCTTATGACCAACAACGCAAGCAAGCACAAAAGTCTCACGTCGAATGGGGGAATTCACCGGCGTGCGTTTCTCGCCGACATGGGCATGGGATTTACGGGTTTAGCGTTAGGCGCGATGTTGTCGCAGGACGGGATCGTTCGTGCGGACGCGACGAAGCTATGGTTGCCGCCGAATGGTCAGCCGAACTTTCCACCCAAAGCCAAGAGCGTCGTCTGGCTCTTTATGAACGGTGGCGTATCGCACATGGAGAGTTTCGATCCCAAACCCGAGCTCACCAAATTCGGAGGGATGTCGATTGGCGAAACACCTTACAAAGACTCGCAGAATCCGGACAAACTAAAACTTGCTCGCGTTACGGTTGTTAACGATGCCAATGGGCAGCAGCGCAACAAACTTTACCCGCTCCAAGTTGGCTACAAAAAGTACGGTCAGGCTGGGATTGAACTCAGCGACTGGGTGCCACATGTTGGAGCCTGCGTAGACGATCTATCGATCATTCGTTCGATGTGGACAACGGATGACAATCACGGAGCCCAGACTCAATTCCATTCTGGACGTCATATGCTCGATGGCGAATATCCAACGCTTGGTGCTTGGGTCAACTACGGACTGGGAAGTGTCAATGACAATTTGCCTCAGTTCATTTCGATGGGAAATCGCGAGTATTGGAATGCAAAAGATGGGCACTACCTCGGACCTGCTCACGACGCGATCCCTATTCGAGTGGATCCAAACAATCCGCTCGACTTTGCCAAATCCGCCAGTGGCATCAGCGATGAGGAACAGCAGGTTGGATTCGATTTGGTAGGAGGGTTGAATCGGTTGAAGGCGGTCGAATACCCAAAGGACGCCGCATTGGCAGCAAGAATCAAAGCCTACGAACTAGCCTTTCGAATGCAAACCTCGGTCCCTGAAGTATTGGATCTAAATTCCGAAACCAAAGAGACCGAAGCTCTGTATGGCCTCGACGACCCGGCCACGCGTGACTTCGGGATGCAGATGCTTGCGACGCGACGATTCATCGAGCGAGGCGTTCGCTTTATACAAGTTCAACATGGTGCTGGCGGGGCGGGCGTATGGGATGCGCATAGCGGTCTCAAGTCCAATCATGAAAAGAATTTCAAGGCGGTCGATAAGCCGATCGCAGGATTGCTGCAAGATTTAAAGCGACGAGGCTTGCTCGACTCCACCATCGTTTTATTCGCCAGCGAGTTTGGCCGAACGCCAGGGACGCAGGGTTCCGATGGTCGAGACCATCATATCTATGGATTCAGCGTGTGGATGGCTGGCGGGGGAATCAAAGGTGGAGTTGTGCATGGCGCAACCGACGAAATCGGCTTTCATGCAGTTGAAAATCGGCACTATGTTACCGACATCCATGCAACGATCTTGAAGCAGCTAGGACTGGACTCGCGTAAGCTCGAAATTCCAGGCCGGAAACGGCTAGAAATCGATCACGGAATGCCCATCGATGAAATACTGCTTTGACCGCGAACTGCGAACTGCCCCGCTTTTCCCCCACGTGAAAAGGACGCGGCCCCTACCATTGCGTTATTGTGTACTCCAGTCATAAGCAATCTGCTTTCGAAAGCCCGTGAGGCGAATCACACCATCTGCCGCAATCTCCATGATCGAGTACCCGCTGTTCTCCGCTCCAGTACCCTCGACCATAGCGACCAAAGTGCAGTAGTGGATGCCGCCGATGTCCTTAAGGTCGTTCTGATGACTGTGGCCCTGTAGGACGGCTAACACTTTGCCGGAATCTTGAAGCACTCTTCGCACTTCGGGACAATTCTTAACGCCATGGTCATTGCTCACGTCCAGCCGTTGATGAGCGAAGACGACTGTCTTCCGATCGGTAGACCTCAGGTCTGCCTGCAACCATTCTAGCTCTGCAGCAGGAATGTTGGCGTCATTCCACTTCGAGTTCTTGCGGCCGTACGGTTCGCCGTCATTGCGAAAACAGGCGTCCAGAACCACAAAATGAAAATCGCCTCGATCGAACGAATAGTAGGACTCCTTCTGCTCAACGCCACCCAGGAACTCGGCCTTAGTAAGCGTGTCGACGCAATGATTTCCAAGCACATAATGACGATCTTTCGAGATGGCACAGAACTCTCGATTAATCTCTTTGAGGTACCGCTGCTCGGTCTCAACAGTATCCGCAGCGTCAATGATATCCCCGAGTTCGACGATAAAATCTACCCTGTCTTTCTCAAACTGGTTTGCCGCTTCGGCCAACTTGCCAAGCGTCTCTCGATAGTGGCGGCTTCCGGCAGAGGGCTTGTCGGCGTGGTGCAAGTCGGTCACAAGACCAACCCTCAGCGAATCCTTCGCGTGATTTGCCAATAGCAACGACGGCTCCACGGTGGCCGTTGTAGCAAGCAAAAGTGTTCCATTTCGGAGGAAGGCCCGTCGGCCCAATTGCACACAACGATGATCTTCACTGCGCATGGTCTCAAGTCTCCGCGTGGAATTCTTTGAACTGGCTCTCGAAACTAAGCATAGCTTTATTCCACGGAGAGTGCGATGGTACTGCTTGAGTGTGGACCACTAGTCTCGGCAGTGAATGATCGTTTCGACGAATGCATAACCGGCAATGATTTCATGGCCTTTTGCAGTTGGATGCACACTATCCCAAAACAGATAACGCGATGGGGCGACACCAGGCACTAGGCTGTAGCCGATTCCAGTCATTGGATCGTAATTTGTCGCTGAATCAAGCACATTCTGCAATCCAAACACCCTCGGTGCTCGTGTGATCGTATTGAAAAGCTTGATCAACCTCACGTCTGACATTCGGATGCGAGGCAGTCGTTTGAGTGCTTTTAGCTCACTTGCAAGTCCAGAATTGAACGCCGCCGTTGCCGCGTTGAGCGCATAGGAGGCTTCCATGCTTGAATTGAAGAACGGTGTCTGACCGAGCGGTGGCAAGTCCAACACAATAAATTTCCTCGCGCCGGCAGCATGAAGGCGTTTGATCGAAAGCGAAATACTCTCAATGGCGTTGTGGATAAAATCGGGCTCGTAGCCCAAGCCAAAAAAGATATCGTTGGCGCCTGCCCAAATCACAAAAATGTCGTCCCGGTCTGCGACACCTCCGTTGATTGCAAGGTAACTTTCGACTTGCAAGGCCACATTGGGGGTTCCATAGGGTGATACGCCGGCGGCCCGTGCTCCGTTGAAAGCAAAGTTTGAGCCACCCGAAAGGCTCGGACTTGGAGCGGGTTCTCTAAGTGCCACGGCCAGCCGCTCGATCCAAACCTGCCCGTTAGAAAATCGGCCGTTAAAGTACAAAGGTGATGGCGGCAAGGCTCCGCCAGTGACAATGGAAAAATTCCCTGTCTCCGATAAGCTGTCACCAAAGACAACCATATCCGCCCGTGCTTGGGGCGCAACGACAAGAAAAAGTACTAACATCGAGGCTATTAGCCCTCGGAACTTCAATAACATAATCTGGTTTCCTAAGATTGGAGTGTAGAACTTCGGCACTATTGGAATAGATCCAAACCGTTTTACGATCATGCGCGCGAAAAGTCGAAAAACGAAAAATAAATGCGATCAGCGCACTTTCACACTCGTAAAGTTGTCTACATTGACGCTATGTGTCTATCCGGTGCTAATACACAAGTGCTCCCGTTGGTCTATCATAGGCCTCGGCATTTTCGCATATGGAGCTTCTGAATGACGTTCAGCATTTTTGAGTCCATCGCTCTCGACAAACATCGAGACTACTTGCTGAGTCTAGCCGGGCGTGCTTTGCCAGACAGATACCGTGGGCGATTGGATGCGTCCGACATTGTTCAGAAAACACTCTTAAATGCATATGCAGCGAAATCAACGTACCACGGTCAGACGGAGGGTCAGCAAGTGGCTTGGTTGCGGCAGATCCTACTGAATACCGTCGCTCAAGCAACTCGGAATCTTAGAGCTCATAAACGAAATACTCTTTTACGCGGAGCCACGAAGTTCCATTTGGTTTTGTGGCCGTCAAGTTAAGCAATCCGTTTCCGAAGATTGACATCAGCCTTGAGGTCGACAGTAAACGTGGTCAACTCCCGTCCGATTTTTCGGTGAGTGTCTTCGGCAGTGCAACCCAATTGGAATCACTCGTACAGAAAAATGGAGAACGGTATCGTTCAATGGAGCAACCCGACTGGCGTGTCTGGACTTGGAAACACGACTCGAAGACTTACAAAGTCTGGGCTGAGTTTGGAGGCCCCTTTAACCCGTCACCAGGAGGGAGCATTTACTCGTCAACAGGGTCAAATTTTGTTCTGTTGTGCAAGACAAAAGGCAAGGAAGTGCGTGTTCCCTTGGAGTCCTTGTCCTCGTCTGATCATGAGTATCTTAAAAAGGGTCGGGTTTGGGATTCAAGGAAGACGGATGGACCACTAACGCTCGAAAAAACGGATGAGATCAAGAAACAAGTTTCATTTGGATTTCCGGAATCCCCCGTAAATAAGACTGTTGACGTTTCAATGGACTACCTGAGCTCCGTCGATAAAAAATTTCTAGAAAGACGAAGGGCAGCCGAGAGGTTGAACATCACACCAGCCCAAATGGTCGAATCTTGGAAGGATTTTGCAACCTATGTCAAATGATTGCCAAGGGCGCCCACGCCGCTGGGGGAAGTTGAAAAACGTCGCTCAGCGTGGCGGCCTTGTCTTGTTAGTCATTCTGATCCTGCTACTAAGTGTCATGAGTTGGAATTACCTGTGTTTCTCAACCATGCAGATTCAGGTGGAATCTGTTCCAAAAATCTCCCTGGATGAGGCATTGCTTCTCGATCGATTTCAAGGCGCGATCCAGATACCGACTGTGTCCGAACCACTCTCGCGGATAACAGAGAACTCTCCACTGCATCGATTTCGAGATTACTTGGCGGACGTGTTCCCCACCCTGCATCGCCCTCCGTTTGTTCGTCGCACTGGGCTCGACTTTGAGGACGCATTGATCCCCAGTGTGATGTTCGAATGGCCAGGGCGGAATCCCAATTTGCCTGGCGTCCTATTGATGTCCCATTTCGATGTCGTGCCTGTCGAATCGGATACCGACTTGAAACCGAGCACCTATTCGAAATGGACGCACCCTCCATTCAGCGGGCACAACGACGGGAAATTTTTGTGGGGGCGTGGTACTCTGGATTGCAAACACGGAGTCATGGCGATCCTCGAAGCCATAGATCGGCATGCTGCCGATGGATTCCAACCAGAACGAACGATTTACGTTGCGCTGGGACATGACGAAGAACTCGGCGGTATGGATGGCAACCAAAAAATGGCGGAATGGCTTCGCAGAAACGGCCGTAGGTTGCATACGGTTTTGGACGAAGGCGGCTGCATTTTTACGGAGTTTCCCGGTCTCGACCGACCCGCGGCCTTGATCGGAGTTGCGGAAAAAGGAATTTTGAATGTCCAACTCAACGTGGACGTGTCTCCCACGGAGGCTGGGCACGCTTCCATGCCGCCACCGCAAACGGCGGTTAGCATTTTGGCTTCAGCAATTCACCGAGTTCAAGCATCTCCGTTCCCTGCCCGAATCGATGGTGGGCTGCGCGACACTCTCCGCTTTCTTGGCCCAGAAATGCCGTCGTTTGGTCGGCGGATGGCGATGGCCAACCTTGGGTTGACAGGGCCCATGGTTAGCAGTCAGCTAGCCAGTAAGCCGAGCAGCAATGCACTTCTGCGTACGACCGTCGCTCCCACGCTGATCAAGGGTGGTATCCAAGTCAACGTTTTGCCGCAACATGCATCCGCGTCCCTCAATCTCCGACTGCTCCCAGGGGACTCGATCGAAGGGGCTTTGGCGTATATCCGACAGAACATTCACGACACACGTGTTAACGTTTCGGCGCTTCCATTTGGCAAAGAAGCGTCCCCAATGTCGAGTATCGAATCGGATGCCTTTCGTCAACTACATCGAACGATTCGCGAGGTCTATCCGGAGGTTGCCGTCGCGCCATTTGTCTTGGTCGGCAGCACGGACAGCGTGCACTACGGCGATCTTTGCGAGAACATCTATCGCTTTATCCCAGCGCAGCTTGCCGAACGTGACACGCAACGATTCCACGG
>CAMBSL010000009.1 GCA_945870455.1 Pirellula staleyi DSM 6068
GCTGGTTCGGTGCCAAACAAGTCATCGGTGGCAGGAGCAGGCTTAGCTGGTTCTACAACCGGATCTAGGTTCGTCGGAACGGGCTCGACTACCGGAACGGGGTCGACTACCGGAGTTAGAGGTTCTACCTTTGTCGGAACCGGCGTCACGACGGGAGCCACTTCATTGACGGTTGGCTCAACGGGAGCTTGGCTGACAGGAGCGGTTTCCGCCGGCACAACAATGGCAGGCGCAATTACAGCAGGGGTTTCTGCGGCTGGCGTAGTTACCTTTGGCAAATTGGTTTCCGGTGTCGCAATTGCGGGTTCCATTTCAACCATAGGAACGCTCGTCGTTTCCAGGTACGCCCCATCGCACGCGATTGGTGCGGGTGTGCATGGCGACGTTGGCAGCACGGAACAAGGTGCGGCGGGAACGGCAGCGCACTTCGACTCACATGGACTAATGACTTCGCAGCAATTCACAGGAGCTTTGCAAGCGTCCCGGTGGAGCAGCCTGTCCATCCATCGTCCGGCATAAACGGGACTGAAGGTGGTGATGGTACACAGAGTTGCAACCAATGCCAGTCGAACCCAATACGTGAATGGCTTGGACATGAACCAAACTCCTCTTTGAAATCTTAGACGTTAAGCTTAAAGGTACTTTAACCGGCGAAACCGGAGAAACATGCGTAATCGTAATTCAATCGCGGAATAGCCGCAAGGAATTTGTGCCGGATAGGTAAAACAACCCAGTTACGCAAAATTCAAGTTCGGAAGATCGCGGGATCAAACCTGTCCTTGAAAGCGTAAATGCTTTAGATTCATGGAAATACGCTCCTGAAAATCCGAAAAATCCGACGATTCATTTAGGATCGCAACTCCACCTTTAATTATTCCATGTCCAATAGTTTCTTTAAATCGCTTGTCGGCAATTGGTCTCTGGAGCGGAAGTGTCTCTTGTTTTTGGGGCTTGCCCTTTTAGCATCGTTGCTTTTAGCATTTTATGCCGTCCAATTAGTCGCATCTCAGTTGGTCAAGGAGACGACCCGACAATCGGCTCGTGACTATGCAAATTCGGTGGTCGGCTGGAAACACATCTCTTATTACACAGGCGAGCAGTCCCAATCGGGTTCGGAACGTCTCCAATCCGACGAAAACCAACAGATACTTGGGTTTTTGCGAGAACACATGCTCCAACAACGCTTTGAAAACAAGATCCTTCGAATCGAAGATGGTCTTGAACACGATTTTATTTCGGCAGAAGTCGCCAAAGGAGAAGATCTTATCCATGTCAATCTTCTTTTAGCCAAGCTCGCGGAACAGGACAGCATTGACGCTCTGAACAAGCTCGAACTCGAGAAATCAAGTTCATCCAAACCAACGATTTCCGAGAACTCAGCGAGCCCGGCAGCAACTCAGGCGATGGGTACGAATCCCAAGACGCCCATCTTTGAGGAGGCTGGCCCGTCGGACGGTTTTTACAATTACTATCATCCAATCGCGTTTGATACGAGGTGTATCGTATGTCACCCCAAACTTCCAGCCAGTACTGGCCCTCCAACATCCCCTTCGTTGGACCCCTTTCGAGTCATACGAGTGCGGATGCCCTACAGCGACACACGTGTCTCAAGCATGTGGAGTTATTCCGTACTAACTTCCATTGCAATTTGTACGCTTGCGATGTCCCTTTTCTTTATTCATTGGGTTTTGAAAAGACTTGTGATTCGACCCCTAAGCTATTTGAAACATGTTAGCGATGAGATTTCGCGAGGAGACACAAAGATCCGATTTGCGGTAGACACAAACGATGAATTCTACGAACTTTCGGAATCCTTCAATCGCATGCTTCGGCACCTCACAGAAACACAGGAACAGCTTCAGTCTGTCAACAAAGAACTCGATCGACGGGTCGATGAGTTGGCCAGGGTCAATTTGCAGCTTTTTGAAGGGAATCGTCTCAAGGGAGATTTCATGGCCAATATGAGTCACGAGCTTCGAACGCCACTCAACAGTATCTTAGGCTTTAGCGAAGTGTTACAAGGCTTCGAGTCGCTTACCGATAAGCAACGCCGCTATGCTTCCAATATCCAAAGCAGTGGTCGGCTACTGCTGGATATGATCAACGATATCTTGGATCTTGCCAAAGTCGAGGCAGGGAAAATGGAGGTCCGCCCGACCGAATTTTGCATTCTCTCTGTGCTCCATGCGCAGTGTGAAATCCTTCGAAAAATGGCGGAGGACAAAAACATCGATTTGCGAATCGATTCCAGTCAAACCGAAATGCGAATCGCACAGGACCAAGGAAAAGTACAACAAATCCTTACAAACCTGCTCTCGAATGCCATCAAGTTTACACCCGAGGGTGGTTTGGTTACGGTCACGTGCGATTGGCTGAACGACAACGAGTTTCTTTTGTCGGTTGCCGATACGGGAGTGGGGGTCGCCCCGAGCGACCTCGAAATAATTTTCGAGAAATTTCGACAGGCCAAAGGGGTAACCGGTGTCGACGGACTTACTAGAGAATACTCTGGTACAGGCCTGGGGCTCTCCATTGTTCGAGAACTCTGTCGGTTGCTCGGTGGCGATATAACCTTGACAAGTCAGCTTGGTTGTGGCAGCACCTTTCGAGTCGTTCTGCCGCGCGCGTATTCGGTCACACTGATGACCTAGGAAAAGCATCGCGACAGAACGAGCACCCAGTACTTTTTAATTCTGCCAAATAATGGACAATGCTGTTCCAGCAATCTTTTTGAATCCCCCAACCAAAGTTTCTGCCGAGCCGATGGCAATCACCTACAAAGACAGTGGTGTCGATCTCGAATTGTACGAAAACGCAATGCAGCGACTTCCCAAGTTGATGCACCGGACTTTCACGCCTCGGGTCGTACGAAACGATGGTGGGTTCGCGGGACTATATTCGCTCGATTTCGCCAAATCGATATTCTCTCGCAATTACCAGGAACCCATCCTCGTGTCTGGCACCGACGGTGTCGGTACTAAGCTCAAAGTCGCCATCAAAGCCGGAAACCACGCAACCGTCGGCATTGATTTGGTAGCAATGTGTGTTAACGATATCCTTTGCACCGGTGCGGAACCCCTTTTTTTCCTCGACTATGTGGCCATGTCGCGAGATAATCCACCTTTGCTCGAAGAAATCGTTCGAGGTATTTCCGACGGATGCATCGACGCCGAATGCAGCTTGTTGGGGGGAGAAACGGCCATCATGCCCGACCTCTATCAAGGAGACGATTATGACTTGGCGGGATTCTGTGTAGGAGTCGTCGAAAAAAAGAACCTGATCTCCGGTCGCGACATCGCACCTGGCGACGTAATCTTGGGCGTCAACTCATCCGGCGTTCATAGCAATGGTTTCAGTCTCGTTCGTAAAGCGGTATTTGAAAGCGCCGGTCTTACCATCGATAGCCATGTACCCGAACTGGGATTGACGGTTGGCCAAGCGCTCATGACGCCAACTCTCATCTACAGCAGACTCACCCGGGCCGTCCTATCGCACTACAAAGTGAAAAATGTCGTGCATGGTATTGGACACATTACCGGTGGCGGTTTGCTCGAAAATACGGAACGCATCTTGCCAAACAACGTCGATCTCATTTTCCAACGCGGAACATGGGAGATACCTGCGGTGTTCCATTGGATCGCCAAGCTTGGTCAGATCGAACAGAACGAAATGGACCATGTCTTCAATATGGGAATAGGGTTGGCCCTGATCGTCAGTCCCTATTACGCAGCCAACATCAAAGCCATCGTGGAATCTCAAGGCTACCAATGCTGGAATATCGGATCGGCCGTCTCCGGGACCGGCAAAAGCCGATTTGCATCTTAATGTTCGGCATGTTCGGCGATTTTTCGATGCAACACGGAGCGCGTCGCGATGGATAGAATCAGAGACGGAGCGTGTCGCGATGGATAGAATCAGAGTGCGAATGTTCGCTGGCGCACGCGAAAGCATCAACTCGGAAACCATTGATGTTGAACTACAACTCCCCGCAACCGTCCAACACCTCAAGGAAGCGATTGCAATCCAATTTGAACCGCTTCGCCCTTTTGTTGAATATGGACGCATCGCACTCAACAATGAATTCGCGGATGATAGTGAAGTGATTGATTCCAAAATCGCTCAAGCCGCCATCGCGTTGATTCCGCCCGTAAGTGGTGGCTAACTTTTCCTACTCGAAATGATTCAACTCCAATCTCATCATGTCCGACTCGCTTCAACTTCGATTGTATAACGAACTCGATTCGATTGTTTTGATCGATTCGCATTCGCACATCAACCCCCATGCTCCAACGGCCAATTCCTTGGCCGATTTGCTTGGCTATCACTACTACACTGAGCTCGCGCATTCCTCTGGAATGGACAAGCAATTGATTGAAGAGCCAGACATTTCTCCTCGCGAAAAAGTGGAGCGCCTGTTTGAACATCTTTGCAACATAGACAACACCGTGCAATGGTCCTGGTTCGTTGAACTGTCTCGCGAACTATTCGGATTCGAAGGAGACCAGATCGACAAAACCAATTGGGAGTCGGTATTCGATTTAGCGGAATCGAAAATGTCAGGCGAGAATTGGGAAGACCAGGTTCTCGAGGCAAGCAATGTAGAGATGGTTTTTCTGACCAATGACTTCGACGATCCTCTCGAGGGCTTTGATTCGCAACGCTATGTTCCATGCTTGCGCACCGACGATCTCGTTTTTCACTTAGCCCAGCCCAAAGTCCGCGAACGTCTCGAAAAATCAACCGGATGCACTCTTGGGAAACTCTCGGACCTCAAGCAATCGCTGGAGGTGCTGTTTCTAAGATTTAAGCAACGCGGAGCAAAGGCCTGTGCCATTTCGTTGCCACCATGGTTTAGCCCAAAATGCCACCTGGGTACCAGTCACTCCGCTCAGATTGCACTCGACGACATCATCCAACTGGGACAGGACGCTTCGGAACCCAACAAGAAGCTGATCGCGGAGTGGGTATTTTGGAATATCGCAGAATTTGCGGATGCATTCAAAATGCCTTTTGATTTGATGATTGGCGTGAACCGACGCGTCTATCCGATGGGTGTATTCCAAGGCCAAGATTTGTATGATTCGCGATTGTCCTTGATTCAGTACGCAGACTTGTTCAATGCATTCCCGAACCTTTTATTCCCTATCTCAGTCCTGGCTTCGGTGACCAATCAAGAACTTGTGGACTACGCGTGGATCTTTCCGAATGTCTTGACCCATGGACATTGGTGGTACAGCAACACACCTAACTACATTCGACATGACTTGCGAGGCCGCATGGAAGCCATTCCACGAAACAAACAGCTAGGTTACTATAGCGACGCGTACAAACTGGAATTCATTCTTCCAAAATTCCGCATGTACAAACGCATTTTGGCAGATGTTTTGGCTTCCGATTTCTGCCAAGGCAGGGGCTGGACGGAGGAACGTGCCATCGACCTGGGCAAGCAAATTTTGCGAGGCAACGTCGAACAAATCTTCGGCTCATAATGCGTCGGCCAGAGTCGAATCAAGCGAATACCAAATAACAAAAACCAAAGTAAAACAAAAAGTAAGCATCGTGAAGAAGGTTGGATTGGTCGGTTGGCGAGGAATGGTCGGATCGGTTCTCTTGCAAAGGATGACCGAAGAAGGCGATTTCGCGTTTTGCGAGCCTGTTTTTTTCTCGACATCCAATGCGGGTGGCGCTGGCCCTATGCTTGCGAACCGCGAAACAGGCCCTCTAGGTTCTGCGTCCAACTTGAACGCTCTTGCCAAGATGGATATCATCATCACCTGCCAAGGTGGTGATTACACCAGCGACATCTTTCCAAAGCTTCGCGCAACTGGCTGGAATGGCTATTGGATCGACGCCGCCTCGACCCTGCGGATGAACGACGACGCCGTCATCATTCTTGACCCTGTCAATGACCGCGTCATCCGAGATGGAATAGCGAGCGGCATCAAAACGTTTGTGGGAGGCAACTGCACGGTTTCGCTTATGCTGATGGCGTTGCACGGTTTGTTTCAACAAGACCTGGTGCAGTGGATGACCTCCATGACTTACCAGGCAGCCTCCGGAGCCGGCGCACAAAACATGCGCGAGCTGATATCTCAAATGGGGATAGCTCACTCGAGCGTGGCGCAACTGCTGTCCGATCCTGCATCCGCCATCCTAGAAATCGACCGCCAAGTTGCATCGACCATTCGGTCTGAGGCCTACCCTGTCGAACAATTCGGTGCTTCGTTGGCTGGCAGTTTGATTCCCTGGATCGACAAAGACTTAGGAAATGGCCAGAGTCGCGAAGAATGGAAGGGACGCGTAGAGACGAACAAAATCCTAGGTCTAGCCCCCAACACGATTCCAGTAGACGGTATCTGCGTCCGCATCGGGGCCATGCGCTGCCATAGCCAAGCGTTAACTATCAAGCTGAAGCAAGACGTTCCGTTAAGTGAGATTTCGGACATGCTTGCCGGTGCAAACCAATGGGCAAAAGTGATCCCAAATGAGAAGTCCCTTTCAATGCAATCTTTGACTCCGGCGGCTGTAACAGGCGGTTTGGTATGTCCCGTTGGCAGGCTTCGCAAACTTGATCTCGATCCCTCGCAGTCAGGCCTTTATTTGTCGGCCTTTACCGTCGGCGACCAGTTGCTTTGGGGAGCCGCAGAACCACTACGCCGCATGATGCGGATCCTGGTAAGCTAGGGTGCGTCTATCGATCTCGACAACGTGGTACATATCACAATTACAAAAAATTCTCGCGGCTACGCTCCCTGCTTTAGTAGGCGCTAGGGGCCTAGGAACCTTGCTTTATAGCGTGAAAAGTCTTCAACAAGATTCTTGCCTCGATCGTAACCCCTTTTTGAAATCAATCGAACCAGTATTTCCGCTGTTTCGATTTCATCGCGTCGAGCGACCTGAAGTAGATTCCGTATGTCCAGTTCATCTTGTGGACGTGTTTTGGGATCTGCAGAAAGCAATTTCATGGCGAGCAGTGAATGTAGACGAGCGGTACGCACCACTACCTTCGGAAAAACTTCGATGGGTTCTGCATCGGCAGCTATTTCCGCCTCAATACCGGATGAGGCAAACAGCAAATCAACCAGAACAGAGCCGCCCGGATGCTTGACCAACCGAACCGTTGCAAGTCGATCCGTCGCTTGCTGTTCTAGCAACAATTCAATTTGGAATCCGAGCGAGCAAATCTCCCGTACAATAGATTCGGCTTGCTGGTCGTTCTCGACAACGATGGCCAAGTCGATGTCCTTGGTGAATCGTTCCATGGCTCGAAACGATACAGCAAGCCCGCCTATCAATGCGTATTTTATCCCGTGGCTTTCTAGCCATTGAACGACTTGTGCTGCGACCTCTGCTATCTCTGTCATAGTCCAAATCGCTTTGGGTCACCTGGAACTCCGACTCCGTCGCCAAACTCAGCACCCGGGCGATGACGATACCATTTGGATACAGCCTCATCGATTTCTGGTTGCGTTATCTCAGGGCGTTCCCGCTTAAGCTTGTACACGAACGCTCTTTCTGCCAATTCCAGCAACTCGAGCACGACCGCAAACTTTCCAACCGGTTGAAGTTCCACGACCTCTCCTTTTTTCCATAGTCCACAAATACGAATTAATCGCTCATCATTTCGCAGGACACATCATAGCTTCAACTATAGGTCGTATCCATTGCGAAGTGGTCCGCCTTGTGCCCGCCGATCTTGGATCCAAGCACCATCACGCTCGGGCCCTCACTTCAGAAAATGCCGCATTCGAATCGCATCGCTGTTGGAACTATCGGCTTGCACAAATACCACTTCGTTCAGTGGAAGTGTCTCGAATAGGGCCGATGCTCGTTCGATGCCTAAAATCGCAAGTGCCGTTGCTCCGGCATCGGCATCCAACGCTGTTTCCGCGAATACGGTGACGCTCTGACGGCGTTCGACCGGTGAACCGGTATGAGGGTCAATGAAATGGCTATAACGATGTCCATCGATCTCGACAAATTGGTAGAGATCGCCCGACGTTGTGACGGCACAATTGCGAATGAGTCTCGAAGAAAGCGGTGGCGATTCTTTCCCAAGTCCAGCTACCACGACTCGCCATCCATCCCGATCCGGTGGAGGATCGCCAACACGAATATCTCCTCCCGCATTGATCAAAATGGAGCTACAACCCGTCGCAATCATTTTTTCAAACGCTCGGTCGAGAATGTATCCGGTTGCCAATCCAGACACGTCTAATTGCATTCCCGGAACAAGCATTTGCACCGTCTTTGGTGTGGTAAACTCAGCGGCGTTTGCAAACTCGGGATCGAACCGCAACATCCGCCAACCGCACCGCAATCTGGCCTCGTCGATCTCCGATTGGAGGGGCAATTGCTTCTGCTTGCGACTAGCACGCCAGATTTGACTCAAACGGCCAACCGTGATATCGAACTTGCCTTCGCTAAGACGATTCCATCGCTGGCTGTGCTTGAAAACACGTCCCAGATCCTCGCTTACGACAATCGGATCGAGGCTGGATTGATTGCACAGTTTTGATATTTCGCTTTCGGAATCGTAGTTACTGAGAATCAACGAGAGTCGATCGATTTCCCTCAAACCAGCATCCATGGTCGACTTGGCTTGCTGGCCGGTCTGGGCGTAGACGACCATGTCGAGATTCGAGCCCATCGACGGAACCGACAGCTCGAACCTCAACAAGGGTTCTTGAGCGATTGAGATATCCGGCAGGAACAAACCGACAAGCACGCTCCACAGCCAATGCCAACCAATCATGCCAGTCGCCCTCAATGCCATTGCGTTCCTCGTTTCTCAAAACACCTACTCTAGCAACAACAGGGTCGCTTGTTCTAGTGGGTCTAAGCCCAGCGCGGCTTGCATGGCAGCTAATGCTGTAAAGAAATCGCGTTCCGCTTCCAGCAACTTCACTTCGCTATCGTTGACCTTGATCTCTTGGTTCAACAGAAAGAAAAGATCGACTTCGCCTGCTTCGTTCGCCTTTTTGAAGATCGCGAGTGTGATGTTGGCTTGTTTCAACAACTCGCGCGAAGTCGTCACGTTTTGTTGAGCGATATCCAGCGCGTTGCGAGCCGTTCGCAATTCAAGTTCGATCTTATTGCGTTGGAACTCGAACTTCTGAGACACTTGATTCAGTTTAGCTTCGGCACTTTGGGCCTTACCGATGGATTTTCTACGTTGAATCGGAACGCCTCCAATCACGCCAACTTCAAGTTGGAGTGGCCCCTTTACGTTAGGATCCGACGTTGCTTGACCCATGTTTTGAGCAGTTTGCATCGTAAGGTCCACATTGGGCAGCATCTGATTGCGGGCCAAAGTCAGGTCCCAACGCAACGACTGCAAGTCTAGGTTGATTAGCGTGAGTTCCGGACGGATTGCCAACGCGTTTTGAAAGTCCTTGTCGAAATCACCAGGCTGGAGTTGGTTGATTTCAGGGAAATCCTCCGGCAACCATTGCGGTGGCACCAAAAGTGGCGAGCCTGCCTCATCCCTTAAAAACAGTGCTAGTTTGAACGCGGCATCTCGAAATTTTTGACGTGTATCATTGACTTTAAATTGTCGGTCGTAGATCTGCTGGGCGTTTTGTGATACGTCGAGATTGGATGCTGCGCCGACGGCCAGCGACCGCTCGAGTTGCTCGCCGCGTTTGACGGCAATATCAAGCAGCTTGTCTTGCGCCTTAAGCACGTTACCTGCTTCGACCCACTGCCAGAAAGATCTTGCCGCATCTTGGCTGGCAATCAACACTTGATATTGTATTTCAGGAGCGACGGCTTGCCTACGAAGATTGGCTTGAAACAACTCGACCCGTTGCGGATCGATGGCGCGACCTTGCAATAGTGGCTGTACAAGTGCCACCTTAAACTCACCGCCTTCGTTGGTTTGTCGCTCTTTGTACCATGGTTCGAAATCGCCTCGCCCAATTTTGTAGCCGGCACTTGCGTAGCCGCCCCACCACAACTGCCTCGCAAATCCAATTCCGTTGCGATAGGTTTCGTAAAATCCGACCGGCTGGTTGAGCGAGTAATATTCGAGTTTCGTATCGTATGCCCCAAGGGCAGATATTTGTTGCCCCGCTGCAACCCCAGATTGGAGCCGAGCTATTTCGAGAAGCGGAAAAGCCCTGTAGGTAGAAGCGATCACATCGGACAGTTGCAGTTTCTGTCCAAGCACTGCCGAATCGGACTCGGTCGTTGGAGCAGCCTCGCGAACCGTTGCTGCGTCTGCTTTTTCTTGATTGCCATCTTTCTTGGGTCGCTCTTGAATGGTCCCATCCAACCGCAATCCGCCTCTTGGTTGAGCGGGGTTGGGCAATTCGGAAGCCTGGCGATCCTTCTCTTCCTTTTGACGTTGCCGCAACCGATTCTCAAGCTCTTCGAGCGAAAGCTGTTTCGAGGGTGGTTCATCCTGCTGGGAAAATGCCAGTGGACCCCAACCGGGATTCCCAATAAAACATAAGAAGCCCAATTGCCTCAACAATCTTATTTGAACTTGGGCAACTTTGGATCTTTGGTTTTTTGCTCTCCAGCCTCGGACTTGCTGGCTGGGAATCCGTTTAATTGACGCCATATTTCAAAGCCCAAAGGTACCGTTCGCAAAATGACCCAAGCATTGGCTTTCACGCCTTGTCTGAGATATCGACTGTCCGGCCACTTTTCTTGCTTTGGATCGTCCGGATCCGGGCCAACAATGATTTTAAAAAGCCCTTTGCTATCATCAGCAGGATTGATAGCAATCACTTTTCCGCCAAACGTTCCGACCGCCACGCTCGGCCATCCCACAAACTGAATGGCGGGCCATCCATCGAATTGCAATCGAACTTGATCCCCAACGCTGATCAGCGGTAGATCGAGACCTCTCACATTGAGTTCGACGGCAAGGTCGGAGGTATCCGGAATGACTTCAAAAAGTTTGTCCCCTTCTTTGACTGCATTGGTCCCAACTTGACCGAGAATAGCTTGGATCCGCCCACTGCTTGGGCTGACAATCTCCAGTCGCGCGAGTTCTCCTAGCTTGACTCGTAACTCGCTCAAATCTTTCTCGTTTTTGGCAACGTCGCCTTCGGCTTTGGCAACTTTTTGATCGAGTTCGATAATCTTGGTTTCGACTTCCTTGCGTTTGCTGTCCCGATTGCTTTCTTCACTCAATTTGTCTTGAAAGGCTTCTTCCTCTGCTCCATGTGCCTTGATTAGCTTTTGCTCTTCGGTGCCTTCTTTGTTAACCGCTCTTTGATAGTCGATCATGGCAATCGCGTCCCCCTTGAGCTTTTCTGCAACGACTAGTTCGCGCATGGCTTGATCGTGGTTTCGCCTCTGACCTTCGACGTCCGATACGGCTTGCTTCCACTTCGCGTCTAAGGATTTTATTTTTGCATCGACGGACTCGAGCATCTCTCTTAATTGGTCTTTTTCGGTGATGACTTGAGCGCGACTGTTTTCAAGCGTTCGCTTAGAGAAATCGAGATATTTTTCCAACGCTTGTTCTTGGATACGCGTTTGGTTTAGCTGGTCTTTGGAGAGTGCATCAAGCTTCATAATGACTTCGCCCTCTTGGACGAGCGAGCCCTCGCGAATATCGGGCTTGATGTAGCTGATGATCCCTTTCGCACCGCTTTGCACGACTTGGCGTCTAAGTTGCGGTAAACGGGCAACCACTTCACCATCGCATCGCGAAGTCTGTTGCCAAGGAAGAAAAATAGTCGCGAAAATGAAGCCGACTAAGCAAACAAAAATCACGCGAGATAACAATCTAGCAAACCAACTTGAACGCACCAAGTGCATGGCGGGGAATCGTTCGCCAAGGCTTTGCGTGGGACGCAAGCGAATCATGCGGCGTGGGGTGGTGGGTACAACGGGCACGAGGGCCTTTGATAGTTCCGGGGAAGTCTGCGTATAAGGTTGCATAGTATTGTGTAACGTGATCGTTCGAGGAATCTATCCGGTCTGGTTCAACAAGTCTTTGTGACCATCACATAGTCGAATGATTTCCTGGTCATGGGAGGACAAGATGATGGTCCATGGCTGCTTGCGGTCGCTGAGTCGTTCCCAGATTCGCATTCGCATTTTTGGAGGCAATCGATCGAGGATACCATCGATTAGCAGTAGTCGTGGGCGGGTCGCAATGGAACGTGCAATCATGAGTCTTAGGGCCTGGCTACTGCTCAAAGGATATCCGCCGCTTTGCAACATCGTTTCAAGCCCATTCGGGAGCCCCAACGATTCGTCCCACATATCGACGACTTTCAAGGCGTCGCGAACTTCGGAGGCCGATACCGAAACACGATTGAGCGAAATATTCTCCAGAAACGTTCCATGAAAGATCTCGACATCCGAAGCGAACGAAACCATCGAACCGTCCGCAAAGCGATTCACTTCTCGCGAGTCGATGCCGCCAATCTCGATGAAACCACTTGAGGGAGGTCGAAGACCGCATAGAGTTTGCATCAGCACTGACTTGCCACACTCGCCTTCGCCTGCGATGGCAAAGCGTTGTCCTGCTTCGATCGTGAGGTCACCCAATTTGATTTCGTGCGACCCTTTGCCTGCGATGCTTAGGGACTTCAAGTGGACTGCGACCGGCCCAATTCCCGCATCGAAGGAACGAGAGGGGGGTAGCGTTGGCAAATCGATGAGATGCCCTACTTTGTCAACTGCAGACATCAGATCATAGAACGATTCGAGCGACTTACCGATTTTGGAAAACGCACCTACGACTACGACCACGACGGACACGCTCGCCACCAATTGCCCCATTGTCAAACTATAGGAGAGCACGAGCCAAACACCGAGCGATAACAACGACGAAATCGATATCGCATACAGCATGAGCGCAAAGAGTGTCTGTCGCATCAAGACAATAAAATGATTTCGACGGGCCGTTAAGTACTCGACCGTCAGGCGATTGGCTCGATCGATAACCAGTTCGCCCCCTCCGTGCACTTGGAATGCAATTGGATTGCCGATGACATCTTGGAGCCAGTGAGCCAATCGATACTTCACGAGCGATTCTTCGATGGCAGTTCGAACTGCGTTTCGACCGAGCAAGTAGAGCATGACGGTCATTGCCATGACCAGCACGATATCGAACGCCAACAAAAAGGGGCTATACAATGCAAGCAATAGTAATCCAGTCAACGTCTGAATTACGAGCGAAAGACCATCGACGAGCAGCGAAGCAGTCGCTTTTTGCAAAGTCATCACATCAAAGAAACGGTTTGCCATTTCTGGACCATGAATCCCGTCCATGGCAGTGCGTTCAAGGCGAGGCAGTCGCTCGGCAAGATCCCCGACGACGCGCACGAAAATCCGCCGCTGTAGAATTTCAACAATGAAAAACTGCAAGCCTTTGATCGAGGCTGACAAAGTCAAGATTCCAAACAGCAGAACGGCAAGCCATACGAGTGGTTGGGTCAGACTTGCAAAACCAATCGTCGTCACCATCTGCTCGACCGCCAAGGGCGTGGCAAGATCAAGCACACCGACAATAAACCCGAATATGACGAGGGACCAAATGTCGCGAGTGTCGAGTTTCAGAAACCGCAGCATGCGTCGTTGAGGCGATATTCGCGCATGGTGATGGTCGTCATCATGGTTCCCAGGATGGCCATGAGCATCGCCAACGCGAGGGATTTTAACTTGTTCGGGTTGATGATGCGATGTAATTTTTTGGCAAACCAATGTTGGTTCTGCCACGAAAAAAATGGGAACTTCGGCGGCATTGACGATTTGAGCCAATCGGTACTTCGAAATCGATTCCGAGGCCTTGCCTTGGACATCGATCTTGGCAGATTCTGTGTGGCGAGCAGCAACGTGCGAGAATACCCAAGCGGTCGGATTGGCTGGCGATCGAACGATCATCGCGACGGAAAAATCATCGAGTAGCAATTCCCAAGCGTCGTTCGCGTTGATCTCAACGGGTGCCAGCCTGATACCGACGCTCTGGGCTGCACGCATGACGGCAACAGTCAGTCGATCGTGCGATTCCGAACCGACGTCGATCAACGCGTCATTGAGAGCTTGCTGGATCTTGGAGCTTTCGATTGGAACATCTAAACGGACAGACAATTCCTCAAGAGTCCCTCGTAGGACTTCCCTGAGCAAGTCGTCTGTTCGCGAATCTGGCATCTCTCGTAGCATTATTCTGATGAATTCGTGTCGTTTTTGGAACTTGACGCCGTTGTGAGTTGTGTCGGTCCAGGCATTCCGCACCGCATTATTGGGCGCAAAATCGGTGCCTGTCGTGTATTTTTCGGTCAAGAATTGCCGATTTTTCCGGAAACGGCGTTTGATGACGAAAAAAAGACCATCAATCGCTTCTCGGGGCGGTTTTTCTCTGCCTTTGAGCTTCAAACAACAGCAACGCACCCGTAACGGCTACATTGAGCGATTCAACACCCTTAGCCATCGGGATGGCGATCACGTCCGTCGCTTCGGCCCTGAGTTCGGAACTGAGCCCTGCTCCTTCGTTTCCCAACAAAAAAATGGTCGGCACAGTCAGGTCACACTCCCAAAACGACTTTCCATTTGCGGAAGCTGCGAGGATTTGGACGTTTTTTTTTCGTTGCGATCGGAGGAGCGATATGAGGTCGACAACCACGGGAGGACCACGAAACCACTGCCCGGCCGTCGATCGAAGCACTTTGGGGTTAAAGGAATCGACACTGTCGGAACTCAAGATGATTGGCCCAATTCCCGCAGCAGCGGCGATTCGAATCAAAGCTCCTAAGTTACCTGGGTCTTGAAGGGATTCAACGGCGATGGCGAGCGAGAGTTCACGAGGAGCAAATGCAATCGATTTGTCTTGAAGGGCCACGGCGATGACCGAGCAGGCCGAATCGGTGGTTGAGAGTCGCCGCAGGATTGCTTCTGAAGCAGGCTGCAAAAGCACATTTCTTCGAGTCGCATCCTTGTCAATCGCTGCCAACATTTCCTGATTATTCAAGGCCCAGTTTGAATCAAAGCAAATCGCTTCGAGCGGCCAGCCGGTGGCAATCGCTTCCTCAACCAAATGCGAGCCTTCAATCAGGAATTTTTGTTGCTCCTGGCGATTGGACGAGTGATGCAATCGCTTGATCGTTTTGACCCAGGCATTTTGAACGCTGGTGATCGTTGGTTCCAGACGCATTATTCTTTGTCACGGCCTGCATCGCGGAGCATCTGGTATTTTTCATCGATCTCTTTCAGTTTCGACTCGATCGTTTGTAGGTCGGACTGATACTTTGAGCGCCGCGATTCGTTTTCTTCTTGCATTTTTACCAGCTTGAGCTTGAGTTCATCCAGATCATCGGTGCCCCAAGTTGCCAACGATTGGCTGCGAAGCTTTTGCAATTGATCGGAAGCATCACGGTGACGCGTCTCCGCTTGAATTTTTCGCCGATTCAATTCGTCGTACTTGGTCTGCAACTGCTCGATCGAAAGCGGTTTCGTTGGGTCGGGTTTTTGTGTTGCCATAATCTCGAATTGTACCAAAGTTCAAGAAAGTGTGATTCCTCATGTATTCGGCGGTGCTTGCTATACTATCATTCTCACAATCCCGTTCCATCGACCACGAACTGAAATACATGAAACGTACTTCTTCGTCTTGCAACCGACCTTTCCTCGCCTTTTCTGGGGTGCTTGTTTTTGTGACGCTTGGCATGGCACCGCTACCGCTTGTGGCTCAAGATCCTGTCAGCAAAAACTCGCAGGCAGTCTTAGCTGAAAAATTCTTCGACGACTACTACCAACAGTACTTGATATTGTTTCCGCTCGAAGCGACTGCGATCGGCGACAATCGATACAACAACTTGATGCCGCCTCGCATTTCACCGGACTTCATCGCCCGAGAAAAGGCACTTTACCAACGCACGCTGAAGAATATTGCATTAGTCGACGCAACGCAACTTGAGTCGTCGGATCAGTTGTCGATCGAGATTCTCAAGTACGAATTGCAAATGCGGCTCGACGGCCTGAAGCTGAGGGCTGAGCGAATCCCAGCCAGCCAATTTGATGGGCTGCATTTGAGCTTCGCACAAATGGGTAGCGGCACAGGGAGCCACCCGTTTAAGAGCGTTAAGGACTACGACGATTGGTTGCAACGCATGGAAGCTTTTGCACTTTGGTCGCGCGTAGCTCAAGAGCAATTCAAGCGAGGTGCAGCCGATGGATACGTGTTACCGAAATTGCTCGTGGAAAAAATGATCCCACAATTGTCGGATGACGGCATTGTTGGTAGCAATTTGGATAAATCGATTTTCTATCAGCCTATCCTCAATATGCCCAAGTCGTTTTCGGATGCCGATCGGCTGCGATTGACGGACGCATTCCGTTCCGCCATCAACCAAAGTGTGATACCCGCATATCGCTCTTTCGGGACTTTTCTGCGCGATGAGTACTTGTCGAAATGTCGCGACACGACTGGAATCTCTGAGTTACCCGATGGGCGCCAGGAATACTTGTACTGGACTCGCTATTGGACGACTACCTCGTTGCAGCCGGACGAGATTTTCGAAATAGGGGAAAAAGAGGTCGCACGAATTCGGACTGAAATGGAACGCGTTAAACAACAGATGGGTTATCAAGGGGACTTGGCAAGCTTCTTTGCCTTTCTTCGAGACGATCCTCAATTCCTCATTTTTAAAACGCCGAACGAGGTTATCGACGCCTTTGCATCGATACGAGGCAAGATTGAGCCAAAGCTCGGTTCGATGTTCAAGAATCGACCGAAAACCGCCTTTGAAATACGACGAACCGAAGCGTTCCGTGAGAACACCGCAAGCGCAGAGTATATGCCGGGTACGGCCGACGGTTCGAGGGCCGGGATTTTTTACACGCCCATCCCGGATGCAGCCAAGTTCAACGTAACAAGCGGGATGGAATCGTTGTTCCTGCATGAGGCAATTCCTGGGCATCACTACCAAATTTCATTGCAGCAAGAAAATGAAAGGCTACCCAAGTTCGCCAGAATTCTGTGGTACGGCGCCTATGGCGAAGGTTGGGCTCTGTACTGCGAATCCCTCGGAAAGGAACTCGGTCTGTACACCGACCCACGCCAGTACATGGGGGCTCTCAACGACGAAATGCATCGAGCGATTCGATTGGTCGTTGATCCAGGAATGCATTGGCGCGGTTGGACTCGCGAACGTGCTATCAAGTACATGATGGACAATGAGTCGATGACCGTGGGAGCCGCTACTGCCGAAATCGAACGCTATATGGCCGTCCCGGCACAAGCGCTGAGCTACAAGATCGGCTCGCTCAAAATCCGCGAACTAAGAACGCGTTTTGAACAACAGCTTGGCGAGCGTTTTTCTTTAGCCGAGTTCCATGACGAGATTCTCAAGCAAGGTGGAATGCCACTCAGCATTCTCGAGCGACGACTTAACGCATGGGCAGCTAGCGTGCGCTGATCCTTCGTATATTTATTGCTGTTTATTCCCAAGAACTACCTTCCACACAACGCAGAGGTTCTAGCAATGGAACGATTGAAGGCATCCGATTTTGATCAACGTGCACTTGATCTGTAATTTGATGTAAGGTTTCGTCGCCTTTCGCTCCGCGAAAGATGCGTGCTCCGCGGGATAGGCTATGGGAACCCGACGGGTAACCGAGGAGCCGACTGTCCAGGGGATTTCACCAGGCGGCTCGCGCCGCTCCGCTAACAGAACACGGGTTCTATGCCGATTTCGAGTGCCCGTGGGCGCGAGCCAATCGGCGGTTGCCCACCCGCACCACCACATCCCCAACGATGCCCCGCGGCATTGGCATTTTTCGTGGTATACTCACACAACATGTCGGCAGACCTAGCTAGATCCGTTCACGGTTCTAGAGGCCGTCTCGCGTTTGGACCCAACAAATTGTTGGGGAGAATGGGAGAGCGAGGCTCCTGCCGAGCGTAAAACTTCCCCAAAACACCTTGCTTCTCGTTGACTAGCGATCCAACCATAGCCTCACAATCCTCCATCAGCCAAAGCGGTCGTGGCCGCATGGGAACGTGCCCTGGAATCACCATTGCGTCTACGGGTTCCTATGTTCCCGACGCAGTTGTGACCAATGACGACTTGGCATCGTTAGGTTGCGATAGCGACTGGATTATCAAACGAACAGGAATAAGCGAACGCAGAAAGGCAGCTCCGGGTCAGGCCGCAAGCGATTTGGCGTACGAAGCCATCCACAAGTGCCTCAATAACGCTAATGTTGCAGCCAACGAAGTCGATTTGTTGGTGTGTGCGACAATGACGCCCGACTTCCTCTCTCCATCCACCGCTTGCATTTTGCAGCGTCGGCTGAACTGCATTGCCCCTGCATTCGACATCAACGCGGCCTGCGCAGGTTTCATGTACGCGTTGATCACGGCTGCTCAATACGTGCGCAGCGGGATGGCTCGAAACGCTTTGGTGGTCGGAACCGAGGTGATGAGCCGAACTGTAGATCGCAGTGATATCAAGACATACCCGTTGTTTGGTGATGGTGCCGGTGTCGCACTTCTTCAACCAAACCACTCCCACGATGGATCGGGAAGTGGGATATTGAGTTTCACTCTGGGTTCGCAAGGGGATATTGATGCGTTGTGCATCCCGGGCGGTGGATCGCGTGAACCGTTCACGCCAGACACGCTGGCCAAGGGCAGACAGTATCTGAAGATGGATGGACGGGCTGTATTTGTTTGGGCGGTGCGTGTCGTTGCGGATAGCATCCATGATGTTTTGGCCGCATCCAACAAAACCGCAGCCGACGTGAATCTCGTTGTATTGCATCAAGCAAATATTCGAATCGTGGACGCTGCCGTTAGCTCCTTTGGATTTCCAAAAGACAAGGTGTTTGTCAATCTCGATAAGGTCGGAAATACGTCGGCCGCAAGCATACCGTTGGCTTTGGATGACGCGAATCGGCAAGGATTGATCAAGCGTGGCGACTTGATACTGATGTGCGGTTTTGGCGCCGGCCTGACCTGGGGTACTGCCTTGATTCGCTGGTAGGCTTCCTCTAATAGTAGCAGGCACACTCCGTGTGCCGTCCGCAATAGTAGCAGGCACACTCCGTGTGCCGTCCGCAATAATGTCATCCCTATTGGGGTTCATTTAACCGTTGTTGTCGATTCATTGTTGACCTGATTGATTACGGCAACCGCGAGAATCGCTTTCTTCGCGAGACTTGCCAGCCGCACCCACTCTTGATCGCTGTGCAGCAAATCTCCTTCCGGCCCAAACGTGTCGATGTTGGATAGCCCTAGCGATGCGAGTTTGTTTCCATCGCTTGCACCGCCCGAAGCATTCCAACGAATCGATTGGTCAACCATGGTTCCCGCCTGCTCAACCAACTGCACCCAATGGGAAGTCTCCCGCTCGATCGGTTTCGGTGCAGAATTGAGACCGCCGTGCAGTTCCACCGTAGTACCGTTTTCCGGCAAGTTGAACTCTTGGGCAATTTTCTGCACTTGCGACTCGACCCATTGCGCATCGCCCTGATCATTTACGCGAACATTGACTCGGCGGAGCCTCGCTTGCATTGAGTTACCAGGCAGAGCCTGGTAACTAGATTTCACAGTGCAACAAAACTTGCAGTGCGTGGGTTTGCTGTCCCGATTCAAAATGAATCCCGAAAATCGCCATTTTTCTATAAATGAATTGTAATCTTCCTTAAAAGTGCTCTAATGATCCGATAAGCAACATTGCAGCTCTTGTGAATTCGTTTCGCAGTTGGAGAGTAAATGAAGACTTTAGACCTCAGACCTCAGGCGTTCGTTGTCGTACTCTAAGCCTCTTTGCATTGTCTTGGTTCGCTGCTGTATTACTTGCGCCGCTAACCGGCTTGGCGAGTAAAGCGATTGCTCAGGCAACTGAAGGTAACGTGACATTCGATGCATGTTTCGTGAAAGGCGTTCGAATTCCAAGCGTTGGAATAAAATACTCTGTGATCGTGAAGCTGACGGTTGCGCATCCGGCTTTTGCGAATCCTGCATCCACTGCAACTCTGAAGGTGTCGGACAGCGCTTCGCCACCAACAGCCCATTTAGCGATGGTGGAACAGATTGGGTCAAGATTACAGGCGGCGGCCAGGTAGATATGCTAGGAATCAAGACACCTTTCAAGCCATCTAGGCCCACGAATCACACAGGTGATTTCGTGGAGGAGTTCCGAGTAACCGATTGGGTGTTGGGAATGTCGAACAAGCCATATCGGGTCAAGACCTTTCAAGGCACGCAAGCGGAGCCGATTGTCGATCGGCTCTATCAGTTGGAAAGCGGTTTCAAACGTTATTCTGTACCATTGAGCAGGTCCGAGTTTAATTTCATGCCTCCCAACATGTGGGTCACCAGCTTTGATAGCAAATTCTTTAAGGGAACGTCTCCGAGCCACTAAACGCCTTCGCCACCTTTCTACTGGTAGCGTAATGGGTGAAATGAGAGATATCAAAACAAAACAGTCCGTTTACTGGTTTCTAAAAATAGTATTTTGAGGGAGATGATCATGATGGTTTGCAAATTTTGGGCTTTTGGTATGAGTGCGTTGCTTTCCGTATTTCTGCAGAGCGCGTGCTTTGGTCAAGGTCAGTGTGAAGACCCTGCAGGCCATGCGCTCCGAGAACTAACAGATACGGACCTCGCGGGATGGGGGATGGTTTTGCCGGATGGATTAACGTTTGCGCAGCGAGAGTTTCTTTACGGTTTCACCGCAGACCCCAGTCTGTTCCAAGGGACTTTTATCTACACCAACTTTATGGTGTCGAATGAGTTTGATGCCTCCATTGATCCAGCCGAGCATTTCGATCGCGAACGCAGCCTTTTTGGTCTAGTTTCATTAGGTAGTTTAGGATACTTTTGGGTGACGAATGACGAGTTTCATCGAGGTCTAGCGATGACTGCCGAGACCCTCGGTGACCCCAATGTTATGCTCGACGAAACCTATACATTACATGCGTCGATGAACGCTGCTGGTGATCGTCTCATTTTGTTGTTGACGCCAACTTCGAATTAGTTGTGCGACGCTCCGCGTCGCAAGAATCACAACGGCGAAGCGTCGTCCAACTTAGTAACACAATCCTGTCAAACAAAGGGATCAGGGAGTGCATCATTCTGTTCGGTTGCTAGCCGTCTTCTTCGTTGCCTTTAGTTGGCTCTTCGCAACCGCATTTGCCATCGTTAATGCACAGGAATCATCGCCAGTCGTTTTGAAACTGATTGCAGAAAAGAAGTTTGCTGAGGCAGAGCAATGGATTGACAAGCAGTTGGTCCAGCATCCTGAGTCATCGGATTTGCTTGCCCTGCATGTTAAGTTAGGGATGGTGGTTGCACAGGCTGAGCGTAGTCCCGACCGCGGGGCAGTTCTGATCAAGAGCAAGCTCGGTCAGTTGATCGATGCCCCAACCTTAAACGCGTTACACTCTTGGATAGCCGCCCAAGGACTCCATGAATTGCTTCGTATCGAACAATCCGCAGGCGCAGTCTCGCCGATGGATGAACTGACACGGAGGTTGCTAGTACGACTAAGAAGCTTATTTTTAAATGAAGCCTCACCTGCCTACGAAAGCGTGTTGCGAACCACCGTTGAGCGACTGGTTTGGCTGGACCGATTTGAAGACGCGAAGACGCTTCTCGACGAGGAAATGAGTGCGTTGAAGCCCGTCGTTTTTCGTCAGCGACTTTATATCGTTCGCGACTTGCAAGCATAGCCATGATTGCGACTCAAATCATGGTTCAAGTATTTCCGGATTACATCGACCAACTCATCGAACACATTTCCGATGCACTTGCGGCGGCTGAGCCCAGTTCCACGGAGTTTGAAACGTTTCTTCGATTCGAAAGATCAATCGTCCTTGCCATGGCAATGAATTCGCCCAACAAAGCGCAGCCGCAACTCACTAAAATGTTGTCCGGTTTTGAACGCTTTCGAGGGAACTTGAGCCAAGAAACGCAAGACAACTTCCAACGGATGGCCGGGTTACTGACACGTGCAGTGAAGAAATCCGAGGAAACGATGAGGATCATTGGAAGCGATGCCAAAGGAATTCAGTTTGCCAAGATCATTGATTTCCGAACGCAAGCCGACACGCAGGCAAGCACGGAGATACGCGCACTGGCCAAGGATCGCTACACGGTTGTTTTTTTCTGGTCCGTTGCTTCCGAGGAAAATCTACGGCAACTTAGACTGTTACAACGCTGGTATCAAAAGTGCGATATGACAAGAGTGCAAGTGGTGGCAGCGACACGGTTCAACAACTATCGATGGAGCGAACCATTCCAGCTTGGGGTTGCTGCCAAGAACGGTTCTGGTTCGAATGACGAGGAGATCAAAATGCTGGAGATCATTCAAGAGAAGTTTGGTCTAAGCTATCCGATGGCGGTTGTCGAAAGTGTTTCACCGCAGATTCCAAAAACGGGATTACTATTGCTATCCCCGAACGCGACCATCGTCGACGCGTTGCAGATGGAATCGCAGTCTTTGCGAACAATCGATTCGATGATACGCAGATAGGCAATTGCCCTTGCCCAGCCTTGACACAGCTGACCAAAGTCAAAGTAGTAGGCACATTCCATGTGCCGTCCACCTAGAATCCTGGCAAACGCTTGACTGCGAACGGCACGGCGGAGCGTGCCTGCACCTTTTGACGGCTGTGTCAGCCTTACGTCGTTAGTGGAGAGCGTACCAACGACTGTTGGTCGGTTTCAACCCGGCGCGATCTACCTTGAATCTACTTCGATTCGACCTCGTCGCACTAATAGTTGGACGCGGCTGATGCGGCGACAATCGGGCCGATGGGAGGCAGGCCAAGTCGGTTACGCACTTCGCCCAGCATCTCAGATGTTCGAGATGAACCGACGCGTGTTACTCCCATGCTCCAAACCTTGATCAACGCATCGCAATCGCGAATGCCGCCAGCTGCTTTGACTTGAACCGGGGCCTTGACGTTGTCGAGCATGAGTTGCAAGTCTTCCATGGTGGCTCCCCCCGTGCCATAGCCGGTGCTTGTTTTCACCCAGTCCGCTTGCGACGCACAGCAAATCTTGCAAAGCCGGATCTTCTGTTCCGAGTTGAGGTAGCAGTTTTCGAAAATGACTTTCACTCGTCGATTGGCAACATGGGCCATCTTGACTATCGCATCAATTTCCTGCTCTACGAGTTTCCAGTTTCCGCTCAAGACAGCGCTGATGTTGGTCACCATATCCAATTCGAGGCAACCCTCCTCGATCAACCGTTCCGCTTCGAAGAGCTTGGTTCGTGTTGCGTGTCCCCCATGTGGGAACCCTACCGTGCTGCTAGGGGCGACGGTTGTTCCAGCCAAAAGTTCCGCGCATCGCTTGTGATAGTAAGGCATTATGCAGACACTTCCGACGTCGTGCGCGATTGCAAGCTGTATACCGGCTTCTAGTTGCTCGTTCGTAAAGGTTGGGTTGAGCAACGAGTGGTCGATCATCTTGGACAAGTCAGCATACTGAAAACTAGACATTCTGAGTGGCTTTCAAGGCTTTTGATTTAGTGAAGTCGTTATTGGGTAATGGCGGTACAACGGACTTCCAAGTCAGTCAATGGGGAATTCGGCGGACTAGGAAGTACGTCGTACCATTAAATCAACAGCCCGTTAAGCGAGGAGCCGACTGCAACCCCTCGCTCACGGGCTCGGGCTAGCAAATTATAGCCTATCCGCGACCGTTGAGTGGAGACCGCACCTGATGCTGAGCAAAAGGCGACACTCTCAGGCCTGGATCTTCATCATGCAACTGCAATCGAGGTTTTCTTTGACGGCAGGTTTTTGCGTCAGATTCATGACTTCCAGTCGTTGCCGCCGCGAACCAAGGCAGACTGCACAGCTTCCAGCCAGCTGCTCCAGATCCCAAAGATCGGCGGTAACGATCATCTTGTCAAAACAGGCGATCGCTCGTTCCAAGCCGTCTTCAAGCTGCCCGAGGGATGGCGCAAAGAACAGTTTTTTTTCCGTGAGCCACTCCATGGACCCGTTGCCGGCCCTCGTCGGAATGATGCTGCAATGCCGCACTCCATTTGTGTTTGCAAACTCAAGAGTTCTGAGCACCCATTCGACGGACTGCTCTGGAAGAGTCCCCGGAGGTTGCAACAAAACGAAAGCCCGTCGATCGATTCCCAAGGCGTCCAAGTGCTGGCAAGCGTCCGAAAAATCGCGAAGCGAAAATTCTTTGTTGAGTAGAGTCACACTCGTCGGATGAATGGTCTCCAACCCCATTGCGACTTCGAGCGTTCCATTGAACATTGCGTCGAATTCCGCAATCGAATGGTTGAGGAACCGAGGATGATTTTCCACAATGACACGCTCAAAAGCTTGGCAGAGGTCTGCGATTTTTGGCAAATCAACACGTGGAATGCTCCGGGAATCAAAAAAATTGCTTGCGTTATACAGCTTGATCCAAGGGCTGGCGGGATAGTGCTGCAATGCCCATTCGAGTTGTGTGACGACATTCCCAGGCTCGGTTGGGGTGGAAAGGGTGTATTTCCAAAGGTCGCACATCGTGCAACAAAAGGAACATTCGGCCCCCGTTAAAAATACGGTCTGCACCTCAACTTGAGTCTCTTTGCTAGCCGGTTCCTGCTCGCAAAGCACGGCGCTGGGTCGTCGAGGATCTAAGTTCAATCGCGCACCGCGACGAGCCTTGACTTGAAAGCGACTCAGGCCCGAAAGAACTTCTTGACTTAGGTGCATGCTATCCACTTGACTCATGAACACACTTGACTCATGAACACACTCGACTCATGAAGACGCTCGACTCATGAAGACACTCGACTCATGAAGACACTGGGTCAAGCGGTCGCCCAGCGATCTAGAAACGCTTGGCGGTATTCCGATTCGTCGCTAGGGAACAATTCTGCAAAGCGTTGCTTGTTGATCGCCCCGTGTTGGAAACGTCGTTTCTGAAAAACCGGCATATCGAAACCTGTGACCGACTTGATTCCGCTGCGGACGACTTCGCCCTTTAATGCATACAATTTCGCATGATCCCACTGCGTCAAATCAATGAACGGGATCGATTCTGCAACCTCGATGACTTGCGGCAGTGCAAACGGGCTAAAACCGCTGAATCCGAGGGCGATTGCAGGTGCTGAGGTTCGTACGTGCCCTCGGCTTTGGCCACCGCTATGCACGAGCGAATGCTTGATGGCGTGAACTCCCCAGCCTTCTTGGTATAGCATCAAATTGTTGAGTACGCTGCGAATGGTCAGTTCCGGGTTATCCTCGATGGGGTAGTCCTTGAGATTCTCGTCCCCACCATCCCCATCGACAAGGTACTTCCAGTCCGGGTAGCGTTTTCGAACTCCCTGACAGACTGCGATCGCCATCGTGGCGCTTTGGATATCGAGGGGCTTGTAGTCTTCTACGACCCGAACGGCATGCCGCCAATCCAAGTCCGATGCAGTGCACTCGATCGTTTCCCAAAGCATTTCCAACTGCATTTGTTTAACAAATTGATGCGCCTGGGCTGAATCCTCGGCAACGCCATCCACTTGCAATGTGAACGCCTTGAGCCGCGCGGGCGACTCTCCACGTTTGAGCAAACGATCGTAGATTGCCAAGAGCACTGCGCCGCTGTCGATGCCACCTGAAAAAAGCACACCGATGCCAGCTGTCTTTGGAATGCGATCTAGCCATTGATCGCATGCATTCGAAAGCTGGCCAATGTATTTTTGACCGATCCATTCAATATCGCTCGGTAATGCATTGCGTTCCGGTGTAAAAAAACGATCGTAGCGAGGATTTGGGTCAGGGCAACCGACCAACTCAATCTGAACCACATAATGGGCCGGAACGGTGCGCGTGTACGAAGGGTGGAACTGATCCGACAGCCCCTCTTTGTCCAGTGCGTCGCGAAGCTCCTCCATGCGTTCGGCGATGAACAGGCATGGCCCATCCACTTTCTTGGCCAAAAAATAGCGCATCGTCCTTCCAATCGATCTGGCCATGCGGACAATGCGTCCCGAAGTGGCCGCGATGGCGAACTGTCCTTGAATCTTTGCAACTTGTGCAGGTTCACCACTGGCGACAAGCTCGACGGCCTGTTCGTACGATTGATTCAGCAAATGATTGCCGTCGGGCCGCATTAGATTGACGACACGATGCAGATAGGTTGAAGAAGTCATTTGGTGGAATAGCCTAGCGGTAAAAGGATTCGCGGCGACCTTTTTAAAGTCTACATCTTGTCTAGCACGGTGCAACTGCACGAGCCGCTTGCGACTTCCCTGCCCCGGTCATCCACGATTTTGCATTGTACGTAGCCGATTCGCAAGCCGCGTTGGATCATCGTGCCTGTCGCCGTCAGCAACTTGCCTCGAACCGGACGCATAAAGTGGATATGCAGATCGATGGTCGAGAAATCTTGATCGGGTTGGAGAGTCCGTCCGAACGCAATTCCCATGGCGGCATCCGAGAGTGCCGCCAGAACGCCACCATGCACGCGGCCCATTGGATTATTGAGCCGATCATCAATTTTTAGTTCGACAATGGCCCGGCCGACCTCTTTGTCGTCCGGCGTTTCAGGTAAAACATGAAAGCCAATGAGTTGTGAAATGGGAGCGGATGAGAATCTATCGGACATTCTTGCGAATCGTACTCGGAGTTGGTTCGCTCAAATTAAATTCTTCGAGCGCGAAGTCGGCGTCCATCCTTCGAACACTTTTGAGCAGGATATCGCCGCGGGTAGGGTCGACATGATAGACGGCCATCGTTGTTTTGCCATGATCGACCACAACAATTTGTTGAAATCCATTCGCAAGGATAACGCTGGCCATCATCGAATTGCCTGCCGTGGCGACCTGAGCAGGGGCAATGGCACCGTTCATCGGATGCTGCGTGACAGGCGATGCTTGGTCGCTCCAATTCCCTGACTGGCTCCACGACGGGGTCATTGAAATTGCGACGAACAAAAGAAATCCCAAGCCAGAGCTTGACATGGCGACACGGGTCCATCGGTGGTAGTTCATGATTTCTGAATCGGCTGGTTAAGGGTTTTTAAACATCGATTGTCCGTAGATCTCCGAAGACTACGTCCTGCCGCGTGTTGATGCCAGACCGACTTTTTTGAAAAAAATAGGCACTTTGTCCGCCTGCGTCTAGCCTGGAAGTCTGGGCTGTTTGGCGGAAGTTGAGTTGGTGTCCCGCTGGCAAATACGGCGGCCTAGCGAGGTTCTTGCTAGCATGAGGGTAACGATCCCCTGGGATAAACCCAGGGGCATTCCGCAGGCTCGTCCTGCGGATCGTTCGTTTAATTTTCCGATGCGATTTCGCCACCATTGCAGCTATGGAGTGCTTGGCAAACACTTTGCTCCGTACTGCTGGAGAGAAAGCCAACCGAACCATCGGCCCGACCAACCTGCGCTCCGCCCGTGTGGTGACTGCGTGGACCAAAATACCCGGAAAAGTGCGTTACGATATCCGGAACAAGGCTGTTTGGAGACTGGTACCCGTTTGTCAGGGAATTGATTGACCCACAAAACGCCCATGCGATTCCACGCCCGCGAAGCGCAGTACTCGTACCTCCACGCCATCCTGAAAACGAACTCCAAGCCGTATTTACGTTCGGGTTTGAGACCATTCCATTTGCATCTGCGAATGCGCCCCAAGGGCTACCGGTCGTCTTCAATCCAGGTGTCGCATTGAGCCCTGAACTTAGACCTCCCGAACCGTTGAGCGTTGCTTGGTACGGAAACTTCGGCAGCTTGCCAGCGGCTAACGTAAAGTCATTACCCACGCTTCGAACCGTTTCACTCAAGATGATCGTGTTCGAAGCACCATCGGTGATGGCATTGAACCCTCGTTTCGAATTCTGATACACGACTCCATCGGTTGGCCATCGCAGGTCGTTGTTGGTTTTGGTTCCGCTTCCAAAGCTTACCATGTAGTTCAGTCCACCATAGGTATATGGCGTACCACTCACGTTAATCGTAGTGGTGTTGGGGGCTGGATCGCTCGGGCAAAGAAAAATGGGAATGGGTTGGGCAAAGGTGACGACGAACAGTGGGTTTGGGATTTTCGCATTGAATGGTCCAGTGAATGCTGGCTTTGTATAGTCGATACCGTTGTGAATGGAGGACTGTTCCATGAAAGGCAACAATCGAGCTTGAACAGAGAAGTCCTCATCCACGGTTCCCTGGGTTGGGAATCGCTTATTCGCCGATTCGTAGTTCATGGTCGCAAGCGAAAGTTGTCGCAAATGGTTGCTGCATTGCATTCGGCGTGCTGCTTCGCGCGCGGCTTGAACCGCTGGCAACAGCAATCCGACGAGGATACCGATGATGGCAATGACGACAAGCAGTTCGACCAGCGTAAATGCCGTTCGAATACTATTGTGGGTTGTTTCAAAAGAGCGATGCATTTTATTCTCTAAGACTTTAAAGATTGAATTCAGATAGGGATAGGAAATCAGGTTTCCGAGAGCAAGTTGCAGCGATTGCTACTTGCCGATGGGTTGAAATGCATCAAATGAAATGGACTTTGCAGAACTATGCCCTGGATCCCAAAGGGAATCGATGTCAAATCGTGCAACGGATTTCATCGCGAGAATTTCTTCGATAGACGTCGTTGAATCCTCCACGACAAGCCATTGCAATTCATATTTGCCATCGGGCAGCAATTCGCTCCAAGCGACCGAAGCACCTGTGTGCCGCATACGACTTGGCTCAATGAGCATTAGCGAGGATCCCCAACTGGTTCCGTCCTTCGAGACCCGCCCCTCGCTGATCGCGACTGCGTTCTTATCGACTTCACCGTCAGCGTTCACCGCATACAAGACGACCACGCAATACTGTCCCGACGAAAGATTTCGCAAATCCTTGATTCGCAAATGATGGCCGGTTCGCCAGGTTCGGATCGAAGCATTCTTAGGAATGTCAGAAGAATTTGCGTAGCGTTCCTTTTTGATCGCTGCATAGTCTTCGAGAAATCCCACCCATTCTCGGTCGGTTTGGCCATCCACAGGGAACTTGATACCACCACCATGGTCGTCTCGTCCAAGGGATTTGGTCCTGAGTGTGCTTTCACTTGGTTTGTTGAAGTGGATCAAATCGCGATCTTCTAAAAGTTGCAACGTGTCACCAGGAGAATTGGGGACGATCCAGCTCATTCGCTCGCCGTTTTTTTCAACTTGCTTGGCGTTACGATCTGGAGAATGGCAGTTCGCGCAGCGTTCAAACTGTGACCAAACCGTTTCGACAAACCTGTTGAGAACCCTATCTTTTCGTGCATGACGAATGAGCGACTCGTCCAGCTTGAGGTCTTTTAATTCGGGCAGTGGTGTATCGAGCAAGCCAGGATCGCGAACCGATGCGCGAATCCAATCTCCAATCGCTTTCAACTCGGAACTTCGCACTTGATCCATCAAGTCGTCGGAATGATCAGGCTTCTTCGCAATGAATTGCAGGAGTTTCGATTGATCTGGATTGTCGATATCGATCCAACCGCGAGCACGAAGCAAAGCGAAAGTAGCCTTGGGGTCGGAAGAAAGGAAATCGTCCAATTTGACACCCTGCAGATGGCAATCCGAACAACTACTCGCTTTCGACGATTGAAGTAACGGGATAACCCGTCGTTGATATATCTCCACAGGAGAGTCCGCATAGATGCTTGGAGTCAACCATAAGATCAATCCAAGCCCCATGATTGCATGAGACGTACACATTGTTAAAGATTTCTGATAAATAGAGTAGACAACGAGGTCGGACATGCATCGAAATGCATCGGGCGCATGACAACGATGTCTCGAAAGGCACAGAAAGCGAATATCAACGGCAATGTGGTGTGCACATGCCATCGCATCGCAAACGCTGAGGTGCTCGTACCCTCAACCTACATACAAATCGATCCGCAAACATCTGTTGACGAATGCGCTTTGGTAACCGAAATACAAGTTGGCCACCGACCTGCAAGATTGTCAGATAGAGCACAGCCCACACCTTGGCGGTGGCGGGTCGGGACAGGGCCTTTGACTATGCCAGCTACGCGATTGCATACCCCACGGCTCAGTGGTCGGCACATCGCACGCAACAACGCTCATCGGAGACTGGAGAATGAAACGAGGCAAACCACAAAAGCTGTACGATTTCCCTTGGCATTTCATCGCAAACATGCTCACAACGAGTCGTCCTGGTTTTTTCTCCACTTTTTCTCGAACAAGTTCCTTATTGTTGGCGTTGGCTTGTTTGGACTCGCAACAGGGTTTCGCGTTAGTTTTTTTCTCTACCGTGCAGGTGTTGGATGCGCTCAAATTGGAATTGGAATCATCGCAATCATTGCACGCATCAGCGCCTCGTTTGTCTGCGATTTTCTTATTGTTTGAACAGCACGATTTCTCATTCTTCGCGGCAGGATGCTCGCTCGTTGATTTGGCTGCATAGGCCGGAGGCGTTACGCCTTTTTTTTCGGCCCAGTCAAGTCGCTCTTTCAGCGAAGCACAACAGCAATGTGTCCAGCACTGTTCGGCGGAAGCACAACCGCATGGCCGATCTTGGCAGAAATAAGCTTGCCCGTCGATGCTCTTCACGGTGGGCAAAATGATCGGGACAGGCAAGACAGATATAAAAAACGAAACTAGCCCAATCCATCCGAGGACACTCTGCCAGCGTTTTGTTGCGAATATCTTTCTTTTAGGACTCATTTTCAACGACGCGACTGCGGAATCGCAGATTCAAAATTCCTGTCCTGATTCGTCCTACACCAGGGCAATGATACTTGAGTGGATTAAAAGAACAAGTTCACTCGTATTCCGACGACTATTTTACGTTCCTGCGACTATTTTACGAGAGCTGTGCCCCTGGGCGGCCGGATTCGCCGGTAAAGGACGCACGCGTCAACGCCGTTCCATCTGCAGTTTTCACATCCTCGACGACTACGTAGTCGCTAATCCATCGATCTGCGGTCACCTCACATCGAACGTAGCCACGTTCCTGGTTGTGGAACTTGACACCAGGATTGGCGGCTTTTAGTTGGTCCAGATTCTTGACGTCTTTGGAGCCGTTTCCGCCGCTCGCCTTAGTGCACCGTGTTGGCTTCTTTGGCGAGCCTATCCAGCATGCACGTTAAACGTTCGCGGAGTCGCTTCATGAGAGGATCCTCTTCGCCTCGCGGCGAACGTTCGGTCGGAACTTCGATGGCTTCATCCACTTCGATGATCACTTCGAGTGGGCCATGTATGCCGGCTCGGTCAGTCAGGTCCTCCTCCAATCGTTCTACGGTTTCGAGAATGCGGGTGTCGGTCGTTGGAGAGTTAAGATATTTTGGGGGGTAGGACGCAATCTGCTGCGACAAATAGATTCGCGAAAGATGCGACCATCTTCGTTCTCGTTCCCGTTCGTCCAACTCTCCCGTTGTTAGTTCTGGCACTATTTTCATTCGCAGAGCTTTGATTCTTGGGACTATGGTATCGACCGTCGTTTTGCCGAGCCATTCTTTTTCGAGTGGACACAGCAAATGATCGATGAGCCGTTGTTGTCGTTCCTCGATGGTTCCTTGCTGAGCCGCGCCTAGATATTCAATTTCTTTCAGGCTCAACATGGCGAGAGTAATTCGGTTGATTCGATGCAGAGTGCTTGATTCCTTGAGTTGAGTCCATGCAAGTCGCTTCTCCAAGGCATCCAGAGTCGCATCGATCGCTTTGTCGAGATCTCCGTGGAACACGTACTTAATCGCCACAGGATGAATCACCACTTTGCCGGTACCGCCATCCTTAGCGCGTCGCTTGGCGGCGGTTCTCGCCATAAATGCAACTCCGTCCAACAGGGGTTGGAGCTGATCATTCGTTCGAAAAACCGTCCCTTCAGGAAAGACAACCAACGGGCGTTCTGGGTTGGAAAGAATGTCGACAGCGGTGTCCAGTGACATTCGATCGAGCCCTTCGCGATACACACTAAACGCACCCACGATTCGGAGAGCCCAACGTTGCAGGCGGTTTTGTTCGAACAAGTGCCAACTGGCCATTGCGAACATCGGCACCTTGGCCTCTGCGGCCAAAAATGCCATGACGAGAGGATCTGCGTAACGACAATGGTTTGGAGCAAGCAACACTCCATGCCCTTGTCGCATCGATTCACGTAAATGGTCTACACCATGCAGTTGATGTGAGCAAACGCCTTCAACTTTGCGAAGATACCACGGCACAATCCCGAGTTTGAGGATCAACCAAGGCAAGAAATTCCCACGATGCGGTGGGACGAATTGATAGGGTTTTTCGATGATGATGTCTTGCACGGTTCCGTCCTAACTACGTGGCGTATCCACGTGGGTGCGACTGATGCCACCGCCAAGCTGTTTCGACGATACTTTCAATTGCTACATACTTGGGGCGCCACTGGAGCGTTGTTTGGGCGTGAGTACTATCCGCGATCAAGCATGCAGGGTCGCCAGGTCGACGAGCCGAAAAGATGGTTGGTATCGAGTGTCCTGTGACCTTCCGGCAGGCGTCGATGACTTGCAATACACTATGACCAATGCCCGTTCCGAGATTCATTTGCATCACTGCGCTCGATTGCAGTTTAAGCAACGCAGAGACGTGCGCCGTGGCTAGATCTTCGACGTGAATGTAGTCGCGGATGCAGGTGCCATCCGGTGTAGGATAGTCGTTGCCGAATACGGAAATGCTCTCGCGTTGACCGAGAGCGACCTGCAGGACGAGGGGGATCAAATGACTTTCTGGATCGTGGTCTTCACCGATAGTTGCATCTGCCGATGCGCCTGAAGCGTTGAAGTAGCGAAGCGCAGCGACTCCGAAACCGTACGCATGAGCGTAATCGGCCAATGCGCGTTCGACGACGAGCTTGGTAAAGCCATAGGGATTAATAGGGTTTTGCGGCGTATCCTCTTGGATCGGCATCTTGTCGGGTTGGCCATAGGTTGCCGTCGTACTTGAGAATACAAACTGCCAAACTCCCGAAGACCGCATCGCCTCCAAGAGCTCGAAGGTAGCGGTCACGTTGTTTTGATAGTACATGGCCGGATGCTGCACCGATTCGCCAACCAATGCATAGGCTGCAAAGTGCATGACCGCTTCGATCTCTTTCTCCTGCAAGACCCGCATAAGCAAAGCGCGATCGGTCAGATTGCCCTCGATGAGGATCTCTTTTGGGACGCTTTCTCGGTGGCCGCGTGAAAGATTGTCGTAAACCCAAACCGTATGTCCGAACGATCTCAAAAGCTTTACGGTGTGCGAACCTACGTAACCGGCGCCACCGACAACCAATATCTTCATCCTGCATTCTCCGGAAAGACTGTACAATCAACGACTTCAACCTGCGACCTTCGATTTGGGCGCAATCGTATTTTGTTTTGCCGGATAACGCGAGTGGACAATGGAATCATGGCCGTTAGCAAGCTCAAAAAACTTAAGCAATCCGCCCCGGATACACCCAAACCGTTCGAAACAATGGCTGGTTGGATTGACCGCTACACAGTTTATTTGCGCAGTGAGTGCCATTTGGCTGAAAACACCGTCCAAGCGTATCGTCGCGATCTAGAGCACATGCGGGAGTGGCTGAATGGTCGTTCGCCAACCCTGATGGTTATCGCCGACTTGACGGAATTCGCGGCTTTTCTCAAACAAAAGCATTTGGCAGCCACGTCGATTTCGAGGCACATTGTCGCGATAAGGATGTTTTACAAATTCTTGCAACTAGAAAGTGCCATCACGGACAACCCTGCCGAACTTTTGACAACGCCGAAGGTTTGGCAACGGGTCCCAAAAGTATTAACGATAGCGCAAGTCGACCGCTTTCTGAGTGCCCCTCAACGTTACGACTCAAATGGAATGCGAGACCGAGCAATACTGGAACTCATGTATGCGACGGGTTGCCGAGTCTCCGAAATCAGCGATTTGCTGGTTGCGAATGTCCATTTGGCGGACGGATACTGTTTGGCCGAAGGCAAGGGGAGCAAGCAGCGGATGGTTCCACTAGGGGAAAGAGCCATCGAAGCGATTGAATTGTATTTAAAGGAGCATCGACCGTTGCTGTCCGCAGGCCGCGAACTTGCAGAATCCCCGTGGCTGATTTTGTCGCGTACGGGACACCGCCTGCGACGCGAAGCGATCTGGGAGCTTATCAAACGCTACGCCGCGCGGGCTGGTATCGATTCGGAAGTAAGCCCTCATACGCTGCGACATTCCTTCGCAACGCACTTGTTGGGTGGTGGTGCGGATCTGAGATTGATCCAAGAAATGCTCGGTCACGCTAGTATTCAGACCACACAGATCTACACCCAAGTGGAAAACAGCAAGTTGAAAAAGGTGCACAAGCAATTTCATCCACGAGCTTAATTCGCTAGCGACGGTCTTTGCCGAAAAGCATTCCGTTGTAGACCGGCATCTTGGGGATCGCCATCGGGGCAGGCTTGAGATCGAATGCGACGGAGTATTTTGCTAACCACTCGCCGAGTTTCTTGCTTTCCCGATCGTTGAGTTCGGGAATGGTCCGTTGGTCCACTAAATCGAAAAGCAACGTTGGGGATTGCGTTTGCCCGTATTGCGATCGCGTTACCTTTTTTGTTCCACCAAAGCGTGAGATGATCTCCTGGATGCGATCCGAGTACACGAACTGGTTCGCGCTGTTGGTTGTACCCAACTCATTGAAGCTGCCTACAGTGACATAGCTTTGGGATCGATCGTGATACTGGTAGGCCTCGTAACCCGCTCGTCGCAGCGCACGAACCGTCAATGCCGCACGCTCAGCGGCGATGTCCAATTGGGAAACTTTATCTTCATCGCTCAGGCTACTCGTCGATCTTCCCCAGCTAACCGACTGATCATCGCCTCGAAAAACGGCCACTCGAACGGTGTACTTGCCAGCACAATTGATCAACGAAAAATCTGAGAAGTTCTTTTCTTCATTGAGTTTTTTCACAAATTTGTCCAGCTCTGGCGCTTTGTAAAACTCGGCGGGCAGAAGCGGATTGCGTGTTACGAAGGCTCCGAACATGGGTCCAGGATTGGCGATCGCGTTCTCCTTCGCATTTTCTTTGGACTTAACGACTATTTTTTGCAAATATTTCCTGTAGCTGCTCACCGTGTCACTGTTGGGATCGGACGGTTCGGCCCCGTTTGCCATCATGCTCGGCGTGATTCTCTTGATCTTGGAAAGCGTTTCGGTGATAGCTGGACTGTCGATTGAGTCGAAGTCGCCCACCAGAACCGTGTATCCCTCCACGACCTTGTTGTCACGAAACTTCATGCGTCGGCTGTTGCCGTTTTCATCGAATCCGACACCGTCAATGCGTTCGGAATAGTCGAGTTTTTTACTCACGCAATACGCTTTCAGTTGGAAATCCTTGCGCAATTCATTCGCAAGTTGCTCAGCAAGATTCTTTGCCTCTGGGCCACGGTAGGACTTTGCCATCACAAACCAGGGCCCATTCTCGGGCTTGAGAACCAGGCGGTCCGGAATCCCGTCCCCGGTTTTTTGCCCAAAGGATTCTGAGCAGAATAGGGAGCCGCTTAGGGCAATCGCAACGCAAAGCTTGGTAAGGAGATCAATAACCGGAAATTCGAATCGGATTCTCATCAACTTCATCCCTGAATACGATGTGTTTTGCGCTTTGGCACTTTGCCAACGGAACGTAAAAACCGAGCCCTGGATCGGCCTAAAAAGGATCTAACATTTTCGGAACGGCAACGCTAGGTCAGATTGCGCCGCTCCGATTCGTACTCCTGTCGCCCCGACTGGGCGTGTCCTGAGCGCGCAAGTTCGTTCGCCGCCTGGGAAGCAGTCTGCGAAACCCACATGGGCTTTAAGGCGAGCGGCAGATTGCAGTGGGCGCGCTCGCCCATGGATTCACGAGCGAGCGCGCTCGTGCCACGCGATGGTAACCCGACGCGTAAGCGAGGAATCGACTGCAATCCCACGCGTACGCGAGGTGACGACTGCAATCCCTCGCTCACCGGCTTGTTGCTTTAATGAAGTCGTTATTGGGTAAGGGCGGTACGATGGACTTCCAAGTCCGTCAATGGGGAATTCGACGGACCAGGAAGTCCGTCGTACCATTAAAGCAACAAGCCATTAAGTATCGGGTTATGACTGGTAGTTTCGCCCGCGCCAGGCATCATTGCAGAAATGCCGATTGCAGAAATGCCGATTGCAGAAATGCCGATTGCAGAAATGCCGATTGCAGAAATGCCGATTTCAGAAATGCCGAATCGGAACTGTCAATGCTGGCATTCGCCCGAGTTTCGTGATGACGCAAGTTTATCGTGTGACGAGTACCAATTCGGATCGAAACATGACACAATGCCTTTTTTCAATACCTAACATCTCATTCACTATCGATGGTCGTCTCAATGAATTCAATCAAGTTCTTGTTCGTTGTTTGGGCCTTTCTTGTTTTGGGCGGAATCGCACGCTGCAAGCCCCCGTATCCAAGCAAGCCCCCGTATCCAAGCGAGCCCGGTTTTTCGCCACGGACTCTCGCCTACAGTATCGAGGGATCTAACAGTACCGAGGGATCTAATGTGGACGCGCAACGTGTTCACCTCTCGCGAGTTCACCGCTCGCCCGACTGGTTCGATTTTCTGGCGAGATCGACCCGGGAAACTGCAAGGCCTCGCTCCCTCGCCCTGGGTACTCCGTGGGAAATCGCTTGGGTCGGAGCCAACTCTTCGTTTCCTTACTAGGAGATACGACGCGGAGCGTCGTACAACGAAAGGCCATTTTCGGATTGAAACACCGAAAGGCCAAATGGAATGGCAGCGAAGCATGGAAAGAGAAAGCGTGACACATTTAACAGAAACAAGTGGCACATTTAATTTAGACAAGTGGCACCTTTCAAGCCAAGGCTTGGTTTTTTCCATTCGCAAACGTTGCTCTGAGTTTTGCCTAGCTAACGAGTCCTGGCCTGAACCGATTGGCTTTTAAGTCGATCGGCATAGCAAAAACTACCGCGTAGCACAGGCTGCCAGCGCTGCAGGCCTGTAATATTACCCGTAGCACAGACTGCTAGCCTGTGCTTTTTAGAATAGTAGACGCTATTCACTTGCGCTCGTGCGGGCTTAAAAGACCTGGGGGGTTCGTAAGCCGGGTTCTGTTCGCCGAGGCGCTGCGATCATTTATCTAGCACCGTCATTGCTAACGGCGTCGAGCGATCAACCCGAACGTGCGAGGCCGCGAGCAGCAGCCCACTCACCAACGAGCAAGCTTGCTGATGAGTTGACGTTCTGTTTGTTCTTGCTCCAGGTGGGGTTTACCTAGCAGCCCAAGTCACCTTGAGCTCTGGTGGGCTCTTACCCCACCGTTTCACCCTTACTGAGCAGGTGCCCAGCGGTTTGCTTTCTGTTGCACTTTCCCTAGCCTTGCGGCCGGTCGACGTTATCGACCACCTTGCTCTATGGAGCCCGGACTTTCCTCTTTGCTATGACGCAAAGCGATCGCACTAACTCCCCAGGTCGGTTGAAAGTATATCCGCAAGAGCGACAATAGGCGAATGTGAACCACCGCCACTCGCCTTGGACGAATGGTGTGAACTGAAACTGTCCACGTATCTTTTTGCGGCACTAGCGAACTGCGGATTGCCCATCGACTCCTTCCGCGTTGGTTTGCGAGTTTGCGGTTTCGCCTGCGGCAACGCGAGCCTCGACCGGAGCCGCGCCTGGACGCCTGCCTCGTCGCTTTTGAGTCGAGGAAGGAATCATTGCTGGGTCAACTTTTTGAAGCATTCTGGATATACATAGCTTGTTCACACTTACGGATAAGTTGTTGGCTTCGTCGCAAATTGCATCATGAAGGCTTTTTGGGATGCGAACGGTAATCATACGCTGCGGTTCGTGGGGGTCATTTTCGGGAAGATCGCGCGATCGCAAAACAGTTAACATTTCGAGCACCTTGCTATGCTCATCACTGCATTCGTACTCCCTGGCTTCGACCACGTCAGCAAACAGAGCCCTCGCTACCCCATCTCCTCCCAACGTTTCCCGATAAAAAGCAGTCCATGTTGGAGCAAGGCCGAAAAGTTCGGTCGCGGTCTCCACTACGAGCTTTCGGCGTAACGCGATAGGCAGTTCCGCGTTCCGCTTGGCTTTGAGCTCCGTGGCCACTTGATTGAAAACCTTCATTTCGGCAGCCAGCTTCTCGCCGGCTTCGTCTGCGGCTTTTTCCCGAAGTCGCGACGACACTGGCTTTGGGGGGGCCGTCTTTGGCTCGGCGGGAGCGAGCCATTCGTTTGCCGAGGTGTTGTGGTCTGGTGTGTTGCTGTCGAAATTCATCCTGAGATACCTAATTCCTTGCGAAGTGCGTTTTGAGGGGAAACGGCTGCAGTCATTCAAAACCTCCTTCGCCTGCACCCGTCACGAAGGAAGCCATCGCTCGTCTGGACCGCGAAGCCGCAGCCGAAGCGAATAAATGTTCCGATAGCTGTCAATGCCATCGATGCAAACCAAATGCTGGCAGGGACTTAAGATCGATTAGATAGCATTGCTTAAAATGCAGGCATTACCACCGGAGAGGGGTGTTGCGAAGTGTGCTTGCTTTTTGGGCAGCCTATGCATTCTCAAATACCAACTGTCTAGGGTGTGGTTGTTTGGGATTATTCGCAAAATCGTTGTGTTCGAAACTCATCTTGGTTCTGTTTCCCCACTCTGGTATCGTTCGATTCTCCCGTTCAAGGAAGAACGCGTAGGTAGCCGCTTTCCATCATCGCGAAAGTTCTCGGAAGGAATTTGTCTAATGCCAAGGATCGAATCAGATAAGTCTTGCGTTCACATTCGCTGGATGATTCGTCGTGATATGCCGTCAGTGCTAGCTATCGAATCCAACAGTTTCGAATTCCCCTGGACTGAGGAAGAGTTCATCCGATGTCTTCGCCAACGCGATTGCATCGGAATGGTCGCTGAGCGCAACGAGGAAGTTGTGGGGTTCATGATTTACGAACTACATAAAACCCGAATCCACATTTTGTCGTTCGCTGTGCACCCGGAGTTTCGTCGGGAAGGGGTTGGCAAAGCGATGACGGAAAAGCTCGTTTCCAAGCTCGCTTATCAGCGTCGCAATCGAATCGTTCTTGAAGTCCGTGAGACAAACTTGTCCGCACAGTTATTTTTCCGCCAGCTCGGATTTCGAGCTACTGGCGTACTGAAGGACTTCTACGAGGACACCCCCGAGGACGCATTCCTCATGCAGTTTCGTCAAACGGCAGAAGAAGCCATGGGTGATGAATCGAACAAGCGGTTTGCTGGCTAACATGCGAACTGCGAAAAAGCTCTTTCAAGCCAAACGTTTTGCAGTCGAAGAAGTGGAGGAAGTGCTATCGGACGGTTCGCGTTTGATTCGAAACATCGTTCGGCACCCAGGCGCTGTGGTGATCCTACCGCTGGTGGACGCGAATCATGTATGTTTGATCCAAACGTATCGCGTTGCGATCGATCGATGGCATCTTGAGTTGCCGGCAGGAACGCTTGATAAGTCGCTCACTCCTTTTGAAACGGCGCTTGCGGAACTACAAGAGGAAACCGGCTACCTGGCAAGTAATCTGGCGCACATCCATACTTTTGTCATGTCGCCTGGCATTCTTGATGAAAAGATGCATTTCTATGCGGCCGAAGGTTTAACAATGGGACAATCCGCGCGCGAACCTGGCGAGCAAATCGAGAATAGGATCCTGTCATGGGCAGAAATCGATAGCTTACTGCGTGACAAAAAGATCATCGATGCGAAGACTTTGGTCGCATTGCTTTGGTACATGCGTTATCGCAATCACGCCTAATTTAGAATTCCGAGCTCGACGAGCCTTCGTTCGAGCGTCAGAGGTGGGATGCCCAGCAATGCTCGCAATGCGCCAACGTCAGAACTGCTTCGAGTCTTCGCATCCACCGCCAGGTATTCCTGATTTCGAACACCGCGAATGAGCAAATTCTTGGGCGTATGTTCGGTTTCGATGAACTCAAGGAGTTGTGTCTGGTATCCGACCGCATTTAACAACGCAACTCTCATGGAATCGGTCGCTAGAGATGCGAATCTCTCTTTCGCAATCCCAAACGATGTCAATGGCGCGAGTGCGGACGCGGACAGATGACTGTTCAGTTCATGCTGGCAGCATGGAACCGCGAGAATGGCCTTGCTCTGCCATCGAATCGCTTGTGCAATCGCTTCGTCGGTTGCTGTGTCGCACGCATGCAACGAGATGACCAAGTCTATATTCGCGTTCGAGGAATAACCGGCAATATCGCCAACGGCGAATCGCAAATTCTGTATGCCAAGCCTTTCGACAATCGTTGAGCAGGTTTTGACAACATCTTCACGACGATCTAGGCCAATTATTTCAACATCGCGTTTAAGAATGGTTGTCAGCAGATAGTGTGTTGCGAAGGTCAAGTAGCTTTTGCCACACCCAAAGTCAATCACGCGGATCGTTCGGTCTGAGGGGAGCGACTCGGCGATATCATGAATAAACTCAAGGAACCGATTGATCTGCCGAAATTTGCGAGAGTGGCTTGCGAGCACGATCCCCGTTTTGGACATGATGCCAGTTTCGACCAAGAACGGGCATGGAGTACCCTCTGGAATCAAATGATTGCGCAGTTGATTGTGGGGTTGTTCAAGTGGGAATGTTAACGCTGTGGTCGCGATAGGTTTTGTGCTAAGAAAACACTTGCCTTTCTTGGAAAAACGTGCCTCAAATGATGCTGAATCTGTCGTGAAATGGGAGTTCTTGAAATCCTTGGTCGCTAAACGAACTAGCTCGTTTGCAGCCTCATCAAGACTTAGGTTTTTGTGGAATTCTTGCGTTGCCGTTTGGGATGTGAACTGCAGCATGGATCCGCCACGCACGTCGATGGGGCGTACTGCAACTCGCAAAAATAACGACTCAGGCGATCTGGGGCTACTAAAGGTTGCCTTGACCAACACCTTGTTCGCCGCTGCATTAGCTAGCAATTCAGTCAGTTCTAACGCATGGTCGGGCATATGTCATCCAAAGAGAGGCCGGGGTTAGGCGATCGGCAGACCAACAACTACCACGTAGCACAGGCTGCCAGCGTTGCCAGCCTGTAATAGTCTAAAATGCACAGGCCAGCAGCCCGTGCTACGGATAAATCACATGCTGCCGCTCGCCTTAGAGGATGAGTCTCAATCCCCGGCTTGAGACAGTCCAACTAAATATATCGATTGAAGATATTCTCAAGCATCTCTTGTCGGCCGCTCTCGTTGGCGTTGGCCTCGCCCTTCTCGAGCATGTACGCTTCTAAGCTCTCAAAGTTCTGCTTGCCTGCTTCGATTTCAGCACCTATGCCACTATCCCAACTTCGGTATCGGCTCTTAACGAACTGATCGATAACACCTTCGCGTCGGATATCGGCTGCGATTCGCAACCCACGGGCGAAAGCATCCATTCCCCCAACGTGCGCATGAAACAGATCGATGGGCTCGAAGCTTTCACGTCGGACTTTGGCATCGAAGTTGACTCCACCGGTCTTTAGTCCACCGTGCTTCAGAATTGCGAGCATGCATTGGGCTGTTAAGTAGTAGTCGGTTGGAAACTGATCTGTGTCCCAGCCCAATAGCAAGTCTCCGGTATTGGCGTCGATCGAACCCAGCGCACCTTGCATGCCCGCATAGTCCAGTTCGTGCATCATCGTATGGCCGGCAAGCGTCGCGTGGTTGGTCTCCAAGTTGAGTTTGAAGTAAGGCATCAAATCGTAGGATCGGAGGAAATTCAAGCACGCAGCCGCGTCGCTATCGTATTGGTGTTTCGTTGGCTCCTTGGGCTTTGGCTCGATCAGGAATGGACCTTGGAAACCGATCTTCTTGGCATAGTCGACAGCCATATGAAAAAACTTTGCCAAGTGGTCAAGTTCTCGCTTCATGTCGGTATTGTAGAGGCACTGATATCCTTCCCTGCCCCCCCAAAATACATAGTTCTCACCACCGAGCATTTGGGTGACTTCCAAGCACTTTTTGACTTGCGCTGCGGCGAAGGCAAATACGTCTGCATTGCAAGTGGTTGCCGCCCCATGCATAAACCTTGGGTGGCTGAACATATTGGCCGTACCCCACAGAAGTTTGACGCCGGTTTTGTCTTGGTGCTCCTTGAGGGAGCTGGAGATTCGGTCAAAGTTCGCGTTTGTTTCACGCAACGAACCTCCCTCGGGAGAAACATCTCGGTCATGAAATGCGTAATACGGAGCGTCCAGTTTTTGAAAAATTTCGAACGCGACTTCCACTCGTCTAAGTGCGTTTTCGAGGGAATTGCTGCCGTCATCCCAGGGGCGAATGGCCGTTCCCGGTCCGAACGGATCGGAGCCAGTCCCTCGCATGGTGTGCCAATAAACAATACTGAATCGCAAGTGTTCCTTCATCGACTTGCCCTCGATGAGCTCCGACGGGTTGTACCAACGAAAAGCCAAGGGATTTCGGCTTTGAGGGCCATCGTATTGAATCGTCTGGATTTCAGGAAAGTAGCTCATGCCGTAAGGTTCCTAGGGTGCGGAGGGATGCAGTTGGGGATAATTTGATCAGTTTAGCGAATCAACGAATTGCTGCGAGGGGCGACGAAAAACGTCAGAAAACACATTTTCTTCGCCGATGGATCCGTATTCCTAGGAAAATATTCCAGTACACTAGGAGCTATCAAGATCTGTCGAGTCGTTGACATGGCTTACGAAAGAAATGTGCATTGACGCACGCAACTCGTTTAGAATTCGTTGAATCGAGTGACCCCAACCAGCAAAATCGGTAGTCTTTCGAGGAACAAGTTGGCATGACGCAAATTACCTCAGATCGCATATTCGAAATAATCGAAAAGAGTAAACTCGTCGATCCAGCCGTCTTAGAAGTCCAGCTGGAAGCGATTCGATCCAAAAACGAGGGAATTCTTCCGGAAGACCCAGTCGTTGTTTGCAAGGCCCTCGAAGATGCAGGAATTGTCACGCGATGGCAGTGTGAAAAGTTTTTGCAAGGTAAATACAAGGGGTTTTTTCTTGGTGGCCACAAACTCTTGGGACATCTCGGCTCAGGCGGGATGAGTAGCGTCTACCTGGCCGAACATATGCTCATGAAGCATAAACGAGCGATCAAAGTGCTACCCAAGTCCAAGCTTGGTAACAACAGCTACTTGGAACGATTTCAGCGCGAAGCCAAGGCCATTGCGTCGTTGAACCACATCAACATCGTTCGGGCCTATGACATCAACAACGAAAAGGATACTCACTACCTCGTCATGGAATACGTCGAGGGTGCGGACATGCAAAACCTTGTTCGCAAACACGGACCGCTCCCCTATGCTGTTGCTGCCGACTACATCGCTCAAGCGGCTCGTGGTCTTCACCATGCCCACGAGGCAGGACTGATCCACCGCGATGTCAAACCTGCCAATTTGCTTGTTAATAAAGATGGCGTCGTGAAAGTTTTGGACCTAGGACTCGCTCTGTTCACCGAGGAAGCAGATGCTTCCCTCACCATGGAGTACAACGACAAAGTCCTCGGCACAGCCGATTATCTTCCTCCAGAACAAGCCATCAATAGCCACAAAATCGATAGCCGCGCCGACATGTACGGCCTTGGATGCACGCTCTACTTTTTACTGACGGGCCATCCGCCGTTCCCCGATGGAAGCATCGCTAGCCGTATCATCAAGCATCAGAATTCGATGCCTCCCGATGTGCGAAAAGATCGCCCAGATTGTCCGGGAGAATTGGATGGCATTTGCGTCAAGATGATGCAAAAGGATCCTAAATATCGCTACGCATCCTGCCTCCAAGTTGCGGAAGTGTTGGAAGCTTGGCTGGACAAGTATCGAAACGAGACCAAGGACAACCCAGCTAAAACCAAGGATAACAATCTTTCTGTTTCCGACATTCTTGACGGCAGAAGTAAGGCCCCCGCCAACGTCGATACGGTCACGAATCGTGGAACTGGGACAGAAGTTGGAAAAATTGGCCTGGGTAGCGCAGTGGTTAGTCTGTCCGCTTCGGATAGCGGAGTGCTCCGAGCGATCGCGAAAGGGGATGCGTCGACCGTCGATAGCAAGATCGATCTTGTGCATGACACCAGCGTCCCTAACACCAAGACGTCCAAGAGCCAAGCGATTGCCAAGGCGACATCTCCCATCACCAACCCTCAAAACGGAAACGCACAACCGAAATCTCCTCTCGTCAAACCCCTCGGCCAGCCACTAGCCAAGGACAATCTGAAAGCAACAAAATCTGCAAATGCAAACCAGCGGAAAACGAAAAACTCCCGAATCTGGTTGCTAGCGGGAACTGGAGTGATCGTAATCTTGTTGATCGCAGGCATCGTTGTTGCGATGATGGCAAATCGGTAGGCGACTGAGTACTTCTTCCCATCCCCATTATCTCTATACAGGCAAGTACGGTATTATCTTTATACAGGCAAGTACGGTGTCGACATTTCACGCGAAACACCGTCTGCCTTTGACGCATGCAAATCTTAGCTTTGGCCGAATACTATGCTGAATCTCTTATCTCGATCGATTGGTCTCATCCTGCTCCTCGCTCCGGTCGTCCAGGCAGACGACCTAGGTCTCCTCAAGGAATCGCTCAAAACGGCTGGGCAGCAACTCAAGGCGGGCAAAGTCCTCGAGTCCTCTGAGATTATCGAAAAGAGCACCAAATCGCTTTTGGATTTAGTCGCGATCGCACCGGCGAAGGATCTCGCGGAGCTGAAGAAGCTGCACGCCCAGCTCGAGAAAGCTCACGAACTCCTAGAAGTCCAAGGAGCGGAGCTCTCCGAACTGCCCAACTGGGACACACTCCTCAAAGCAAAGAGGAGCAACGCACCGAAAGCTTCCCCAACTGCTCCCTCCACAGTCCCTGCAAACGCCAAAGCCTTGAGTTTCTCGCGCGACATCGCTCCATGGATGGTCGATCAATGTGGGCAATGTCATATCAAGGCGGAGCGAGGTGGTTTTTCCCTGGCGACATACAACGCACTTATCAAAGGCTCAAAAGGTGGAGTCGTTCTCTTCCCAGGCGATCCCGCCAGCAGCCGAATTGTCGAGACCATTGAAACAGGCGACATGCCGCGCAGCGGAGCTAAGGTAACGCCAGAAAATTTTGCCAAACTCAAGCAATGGATTAAGGAAGGCGCCAAATTCGACGGCCCAGCTCCAACCGATCCGATCGCTTCGTTGGTCAATAGCAAGTCCCCGGCCATGCCAACGCCTGAACCGAAGAAAGAGCCCGTCGTTATTCCGGCTGCGACAGGAAAGGAAACGGTTAGTTTTTCTCGCGATATTGCGCCTCTCCTAATGTCGAATTGCAACGGCTGCCATTACAACGGAACACGCAATTCGGGTGGATTGCAATTCGATGCGTTCGCAGGATTGATCAAGGGTGGCGACAGCGGCGTCGCACTGAAACCGACAAAGCCTGAAGAGAGTCTATTGATTAAGAAGCTTCGTGGCACCGAAGGGGCGAGGATGCCGTTGGGACGAAGCCCGCTGTCGGACGAGCAAATCCAAACCGTCGCGACTTGGATCCAGGAAGGGGCGACTTTTGATGGCCAGAGCAAAGATGCGAAACTAGAACAAGTCGTCAGCCAAGCATGGGCAGCCAAAGCATCGCACAAAGAGCTAATGGAAAAGCGAATGACGCGAGCTCGCGAAAAATGGAAATTAGTTGCCCCCAAACGCGAAGCAGACGAAGCACACGACGATCAAATTCATATCATCGGAGACATCGGTGCTGAGAATGTGTCCGATCTGCTCAAGCAATCCCACACGGCCTTGAACCAAGTTCGAAAGATGTTCAAGATCAATAGCAAGGAGCCCTTGATCAAGGGCGGCATCACCATCTTCGCACTCAAGCAGCGCTACGACTACAGCGAATTCGGAACGATGCTCGAGAGCCGATCGTTGCCACCAGAATGGTCAAGCCATTGGCGTTATGATAATCTCGATGTTTATGTTGCAATGGTGTTCGACAAAGCCGCCAACAAGATCAATGAAACGTCTTTGGTGCAACAGTTTACAAGTTTATGGTTAAGTTCCTTTGAGGGTGTGCCAAAATGGTTCGCAGACGGAGCTGGCCGACAAGCACTTGCTGTCTCGGTCGGAATCAACGATGCACGTGTCCAGCCTTGGATCAAACGCCTCCCCGAGTCTATGTCTCAAATCAAAAATCTAAAACCGTTTCTTCAAGGATCCATGAATGACGAGGACTCTGCCACCATTGGCTTTGGAGTGATCCGATTCATGGTTGAGGCAAAAATGAAGGCCCAATATGATGCCATTATCCGTTCGTTAGTCAGCGGGATGAGTTTCGAACAAGCGACCACGAAGTCCATTGGTCCGATCGAACTCTTTCTCCAAAAAGTCCTTGGGAAATCGAAATAAGAATCGTTTGCATAAGCAATTCATCAATCGCTTGATTTAGAAAGCATCCTTCATGTCGGTCCTCGTCCTGTCGATAGTCAGTTTGTTTTTGTGTGTTGTGCCGGGGGACAGTTGGCCAGGGTTTCTTGGGAGTGAGGCAAAATTAACTACGTCCGAGTCAGTACCGACAAAGTGGTCGCCCAAGGAAGGCGTTTTGTGGAAGTCGACTCCCGTTGGACATGGCCAATCAAGCCCAGTCATTTGGGACAACAAGGTTTTCGTTACGTCCACGGACGGGCCTCTCAAGGATGACTACTACCTCTACTGTCTATCGCTGTCGGATGGAGCACAACTCTGGAAACATGCACTCAAGAATTCGGATCCTGTCGAGAACAGTCTCTACGTGAGTCGAGCGGCACCTACGCCTGTTGTGGATTCGAAAAACGTCATCGCATTTTTTGAAAGCGGTGACATCGTTTGTCTGAACCATGCAGGCCAACAACAATGGAGCCGATCGATCGCAAAGGATTACGGAAAATTCCAAAACAAATTCGGACTTTGTGGCTCGCCTGTTCAGACTGAAAATCACGTCATCATTCTCGTGGACGATGAAGGACCAAGCTATTTGGTAGCGATCGACAAAGCTACGGGACAAGAAGTTTGGAAACGAGATCGAACCTCTCGGAGGAGCTGGTCGTCCCCTTCGATACAAACGATCGCTGGGGTCAAGCAGGTTCTGGTGAGTTCGTCTGGCAGCGTCGACGGGTATGATTGCACAACCGGTAATTTGCTTTGGAGTTTCGCGGACATCGGTGGCAATACCGGTACCACTCCTTTACCGGCCGGCCCTGACCGATTCTTTGTCGCAGCGGCTGGCGGTCGAGAAGGAGAGAATACGGAATTGGCAAAGAAGTCGAACTTGGTGATGGACGTCAAATTGGTGGATGGCAAATGGTCAGCCATGCCACTTTGGATCGCCTCCGAGGCAGCACCATCATGGGCTTCTCCGATGTCGTATCGTGGATGCGCGTACTGGGTGAATCGTACCGGTGTGGTCTACTGCTTCGACCTGGAAACCGGCTCATTAAACTATAAGGAACGAACCAAACAATCCTGTTGGGCCACTCCGATCGGATTAGGCGATCGAGTCTACTTTTTTGGAAAAGACGGGCTTACCACGGTGATTGCTGCGGGTAAGGAGTTTAAGATTCTTGCCGAAAACCAACTATGGGACCCTGACGCGGTGGCAGCCGACGAGAAGGCTGGTGCCAACGAGTCCACCGAAGAGCGCAAGCGAGCTGCGGCTATGTTTTCTGGCCCGACTCAATATGGATGTGCCGTCGGTTCTGACAAGCTAATCATCCGTACTGGAGATTCTGTCTATTGTATCGGCAAGCCATAGCATGCATCACTCAACTCGACGTCCCGATGAAACGGTTGACCCACTCCTGCAGACCATTGCGGAGTACGCCGTTTCGAAATCGACCTTTAGCCATGCAGCGTTAGAAACAGCGAGCTGGTGTCTGATCGATAGCTTGGGATGCGGACTGCTAGCCCTGGAGTTCCCCGCTTGCACTAAAATGTTGGGACCCGTCGTGCCTTGTGCGACGCTGGTTGGTGGAGCACGCGTGCCGGGTACACATTGGCAACTGGAACCGGTCAAGGCAGCCTTCAACATCGGCTGCATGATTCGGTGGCTGGATTTCAATGACACTTGGCTCGCCGCTGAGTGGGGCCACCCATCCGACAATTTCGGAGCCATTCTCGCGTTGACGGACTACTTGGATCGCAACCCTGCCAACCCGTGGCAACCTAATCGCCAATACACGATTCAAGATGTGCTCGACGCCGCAATCAAAGCATATGAAATCCAAGGTGTCTTGGCGCTGGAAAACAGTTTCAATCGTGTGGGCTTCGATCACGTTTTACTTGTCCGCGTTGCCTCGACGGCGGTCGCATGTTCACTGCTTGGTGGAAGCAAAGAGCAGATTGCCGATGCCGTCAGTCATGCTTGGCTCGATGGTGGAGCCTTGCGAACGTATCGTCACTCGCCGAACACTGGATCGCGAAAGAGTTGGGCGGCCGGGGATGCAACGCAGCGGGCAGTTCAACTAGCCCTTTGGACCATGACCGGAGAAATGGGCTACGCTACCGCCCTGACAGCAAAACGCTGGGGGTTTCAAGATGTCATGATGGATGGAAAACCTATCCTGATCCATCGCCCGCTAACGAGCTACGTTATGGAGAACATCTTGTTCAAAGTTGCTTACCCTGCCGAGTTCCACGCTCAAACCGCTGCCGAAGCGGCCATCCAGTTGCACGCACAAGTCATCCAACGCGTTGAGTCCATAAAGGAAATACGGATTCATACGCATGAATCCGCGATTCGCATCATCGACAAAAAGGGGCCGCTCAACAATCCCGCAGATCGCGACCATTGCTTGCAATATATTACGGCGATCGGATTGCTGCATGGCGACTTGAAATCGGAACATTACGAAGACTTCGCGGCGGCCGAACCACGCATCGACCAGCTTCGCAGCAAAATGGTAGTCATCGAAGAAATGAAATATTCACGAGATTACTTGGATCCTGATCTTCGTTCGATTTCCAATCGCGTCCAAGTATTCTTCGAGGATGGAACCGCGACGGATGCAGTGGAAGTTCAATTTCCGCTTGGACATCGACGACGACGAAATGAAGCAATAGGGCCTCTCAAATCCAAATTCCGTACCAACGCTGGCAAGCGGTTCACGGAAAGTCGAGTCGAGTCCTTGGTGCAGATGTTTCATGATGGCCAATCGCTGTTGAACATGCGAGTTTCGGAGTTCATGGACCGCTTCACTCCAGTCGATTCCTGACGACTAGTTAGTGCTTTGTCAACGCAAAGAATTAGGGTTCAAAAAATTAGCCATTGGGCGATAGCCCCGGTTGTTGTGTCAAGAACCGTGGCTAGCGCCATTCGGCTAATCCTAAAATTAGATTTGGACAGATCATAGCCTCTGGGCCTGCAGCAGCGAGTTGGTCATTGAAACGTGAGTTTTTTAAAGCATCGCGGCAATGTGTTTTTTCACTTCAGAGACAACTGTTTCCCAGTCGCCGACTGCGGGTTGGCGAAAGAGTCGACAGGTCGGATACCAAGGGCTTTCGGGCCGGATTTGCATCCAGCGCCAATCGGGAGTGAACCCCAATAGC
>CAMBSL010000010.1 GCA_945870455.1 Pirellula staleyi DSM 6068
CGAAGGCTTCAACAGTCGAATCCAATCTATCAAAAGCGCAGCTCGTGGCTTCAGGAACTTTGAAAACTATCGAACAAGGATCCTGTTCTTCTGCGGAAGACTGGAACTGATTCCCAATGTTTCTACCCATTAAGATGGGAGAAGAACCAGAAAACACACGAACTACTTGCCTGAAACCAATGCAAAGCGCACAGCGGTCGCTACGGGCGTGTCGCTTCATTCGCTACATTAGGGATACCGTTGCAAGATTACCACTTGTTGCTCGCCCCGAGGAGTTGTCTTCGAAATGCTGATACGGATCGTGTTCTTCCCTGTTCTCATTCTCCAGTTCTACACACTGGTTAACTTATGTCACGCGGATACCGAGGTAGAGTTCCCCGAGGATTCAGTTGGAAGCCTTTACTGTGCTCCGCCTGAAAAGGTCCGTTTCGGTGCCGAAGCTCACCTAGCGCAACACGCGCCAGAGTGGGGAATTCTCGCGGCTGCTGCCGGGAAAGTACAGCTTCCCGACGGCATGTTAATTCGACTTAGTATGCACACTGCACCGAACGATAGCAAGTTAGTCAAAGATACCAGCTGGGTTAACAACTTCCCAACTCATGCGATTCATTCTTTGCTTATCAATATACCGCTCAATGATCGCCAGTTTTCGAGGTTTGCAAACTGGACTGGACTGCAAGAACTGGTACTGAGAGATTGCGAAGTAACATCAGCCATTGCGTCAGATTTGGCCAAGCTAACTCAATTGAAGAGTCTTAATCTCGCTCGGTTGCCAGCGATTGACGACGAACTCATGGCAACGGTGGCAGAGTTTCCCAATTTGCAGGAGTTCACCCTGCGCCGGGCGAAGGTAACCGATTGGGGAATGGCCCTGTTATCGCGCAGTCGTAGCCTAACGTACGTTGTGGTAGACGGTGTGGCAATCACGGACGAGGGTATCGCGTCCTTAGTGAAGCTTCCCAACCTCCTCGCGCTCAACGTATACGCAGAGGAGTCCGACGAAGGGGAGAGCGCGTCGATCCAAAGTTCGCAAACCAAAGTTACTGATGTAGGCTTGGCCCATATCGGGAGATGCACCCAATTGGAATCGCTGAATATTCACGGAGCCAAAGTATCGTTGGCAGGTTTACAGAGTTTGTTCGAGCGTTGTACCAAGCTGCGTTATTTGGCGTTGAGCCGGCGTGCGGTCGATGTAGGGGCGTTGGGAGCTGCAAGCAGTTTGGCACATTTGGAAACCATTCGAATCACTGGTACCGTACTGAATGATCAAGATGCTAGACATCTAAGCCAGCTTAGAAACCTCCGCCGGGTTGTCGGCAATCTGCAAATCGGAAACGAGGGGGTTGAGCAGATCGCAGCACTGCAACATTTGGAATACTTGCATTTTTCGGGGGAAGCGAATGATGAATGTATGCAATTCTTAGCGAGGCTGCGGAATCTTCAAGAGCTATCAGTCCAAGGAACTCAGGTCACGGATGAAGGCCTCGCATTGCTCAAAGGTTCGTCACGCCTGGAGCGAGTTCAACTCAATGGACAAGGCTTTACATCCCGATGCTTGCAAACAGCTGTAAATTGGCCAAACCTGAATAGGCTTTCTTTTTGGCACTTTGTTCCGAGGAAGGACGGGAAACTGGAGTGGAGCGAAATGTCGACGCTACCAGCCAAATTGCAATCGCTTGATTTCGCTTTTTGTCCCGAAATTGGTGACGATCAGTTAAAGTTCATGAGTTCGCTCGCAAATTTGGAGTCTCTATCGATTCGAACTGAGGGTTTGAAGGGCATTACAGATATTGGCGCTGGCCATCTCGCTCAAGCACGTAGGCTAAAGTCTCTTACTATTCGACCGTCTTCCATTACCGATCAAGGCCTTTCGAGCTTGCAGGCGATGGAGTCCCTCGAAAATCTGGATATCACCAGCATGACAACCTCCACAGGCTTGGAGAGTTTAGGTCAACGCAAACTTCTGAAAAGTTTGGCAATCAGCTCACCCGATCTTTCCATCAAAGATGCCGAAGGATTCCAAACGCGGCACCCACATGTTCTGCAATTTCAGTTCCATGAATGCGACTTTTCTCGAGCGGAATCCGATGTCAAGCAGGATTTAATTCTTCGACGTGGTTCGTTGAGCAATAGAGCGAAGTTGAATGCACTAGAGGGAAAAGTCCCGCCTGCGCTCAATGCAATAGCTTGGACACCCATGCATGGCGACGTGAAACTTGAGAAGCTTCGAGGCAATGTTGTTTTGCTCGATTTTTGGGGGACATGGTGTGGTGCTTGTCTTAAGGAACTTCCCCGCATACGCGAACTCCATGCAAAGTACCGCGAGAGGGGGTTGGTTGTTATCACAATTCATTCCACCGAAGGGGCGGACAATATGGCATCTTTTCTTAGCAAGACCCCATTTCCCTGGCCAAATGGTTGCGATGTTAACGATCAAACTGCCTCAGCATTGGCTGTGGATCGCTGGCCATCGACATATCTGATTGACAAACAAGGAAAGCTAAGATTTGCCAATCCGCTGAACGATCAGCTTGAGGAGGCAGTCAAGTTGTTGATTGAAGATTAGTGCCTAGTAGCCTTCTCCCCTATCAACGCTTCAACGCAACGTTTGCCAAGTTTGTAACGAGTATCACATTGCGAGCAGCGTGAGATTCTCTAGGGACGCCCCCGCTCGTCGTCACCGCTGCCAAGTTTTGAAGTTGCGCAGATTATGCCTGAAAGGCCGACGCATCCCTAGCGGTGGCCGAAAGGACGCGGTGCGACGCCCAATCGAGACGAGGCCCGATATCCTTCGCTGAAAGACACTGACACAAGAACTGATGCCCAAAGAGATTTGGGCACTAATCCTCAGTTACAACCTGATTCCTGCCATGATCGCTCAATCAGCGTTGAAGAATGGAATCGAACCAAGGAACATCAGCTTCAAAGGCGGAATGCAAACTCTCATTGCATTTTAGCCGCGGCATAACGAAGGTTAGCAAGATTGGCCAGGGCGCCTCGGCAATCATCCGCTTTTTTGAATTCGCTCCGGTTTGACACGCCGGAGCATCGAGGGCAGGAACTCGTTGCGGTCACCCTGGTCGTTCTTGCCAAACTGCGCGGTCGCGTAGCACCATTCGTAGCACACAAAGTATGCTGCGAACATTGGGCCCAAGTTCGCGAAGACAAGGCCGTCTCCGACGCGATGACCGCCGCGAAAAACGGGCTTGCCAAACCTGCTACCAAATACCTGCATCTTGCAGTTGCTTGGTGGCTTGCCCCGACCAATCGCGGTTGGCTGCGGGCGATGCGGGACTCGGGTGCAATATTTTGCAAACCGTCGTATCCTTTAATTGTTGGTGAGAGTCGCAAACGCGTTTCAAGCATGCTTGCGCATAGGCGCCCACTCCAACTGCGAACTCGGGTTTTATCAATAGCAACGACTGTTGCAAGTGGCGATCACACAACGCGTCCATCAGACCCGTTTCGTTCGCCGAGAGTTTGTCGGGAGTCACGTTCCTCGCCCCTTCGTCCATGAAGACAAGCGGGCAGTAATTCGAAACGAAATGCTCTGCGAAGAAGTCGATAGGATTGGGATAACGCTGTGAAAAGAGCCCCCAGAGACGCTTGCCGGAGACCTCGCTCCGTTGGCACGCAAAGCCCTCAATGGGCCTTTTGGGATGTTCCACGGACGGCTTATCGATTCGGGTTTCAATTTTTAGATAGTTTCGAACGGCATCGATTTCGCCGAACGGCACACCGGTTTGAGCCATCCCCCAAGGGCCTGGGTTCATGCCCAACAAGTAGACGCGGCAAGGGCTGTGCGCGTAGGTGCTCAAGTATTTCTCATGAGCCAACCAAGCGTAATGCAACGGATTGTAGACACAGGCGACCGGTGCCGAGAAGTGGAGCATGTCGAGCTCAGCTCGAAGCTGTCGTGCGGCTGCTACGAGCCCTTTTGCGGTTTTGTTCATGGATGCATTGTAAAAAGCCGGCGTTCATTTGGCGAAAGGCGACGATAATTAATTCACGTCAGTTTGAAATCCCGACGCGTTAGCGAGGTGCCGACTGCAATTCCTCGCTTACGGACTCGTTGCTTTAATAGACTGTGACACGGGGTATTCGAAAGTGGAATGGGCGCGCTCGCCCATGGATTCACGAGCGAGCGCGTGACACCCGATGGTAACCCGACGCGTTAGCGAGGGACCCGCGAAATTGTCCCTCGCTTACGGGATTGTTGATTAAATAGATTTGCCGTTAGGCAAACCGGTAGGACGGCCTTTCCAGGCCGTCGCGAGCATTTACGCTGCTTTCGACGGCCTGGAAAGGCCGTCCTACAAAGCAACTGAACAGTATCATTGCATTAAAGCAACAAGCCGGTTAGCGAGGAATTTCATTGCCGGCTCCTCGCTTACGCGTCGGGTTACCATTGCCTAACCGACGGAGAACGCGTTCTCGCGCGGAGCGAAAGGCGACGATAATTAATGGGTCGATTCTAAGCCGAGTCCGTTTGGGGGGATACGGCAGGCGGGGATACTCAACCACCAAACAAAAACACCCTGCCAATTGGCAGGGTGTCTTCTGTGTTTAGATCCGCCTATCCCTATTCCGACTAGAACGTAAAGACCATGTCTCCACCGCATGCGACTTGGCTCGATGCGTTGTTTTCATTGAATCCGAAGCGTTGACGATCCCAGACCCAACGGGCTTCAGGGCGGAGCACTAGGTTCGAATTGACCTTGTAGTTGATGCCCGCGGTGTAGTTGAAGTTGTCGTCGTTCCTGACGTTGTTAAAGGCCGCACCGCTGAAATTAAACCACTCAAAACGATTTCCAATCGAAACGCAATCGTTTACCTTGTAGATTAGGTAATTGATGTTTCCAAAAGTATTACGAAACGTACCACCCGCGTTCGTGTGTGTGTACAAAACGTCTGTTTGCGATATGTACGTCAGCTTCTCCGTTAGATTGGCTGTCAATATCACGTTTTGAACTCCGCCATTTTCGCCAACGGCACCCGCATTGCGGTCACCGAACCGGCCAAGAACCGTTGTGTACAACAGCGTGAACGTGTCGTTCAACTTCTTCTTGAAACCGCCGATGTAAGCGTCGCCGTTATCTTCAAAGCCGCTGTCCCAACCCATGACATACCCATTGTACAACTGAGTGTCCGCGTCAACATTGTAGGTTGTCAAAGCACCCGTGTGGGTGAACGGCTCCGCGTTGTAGAAGGTGAACTGACGACTGTAGAAGAAGTTGCCGGTCGATTGAACGACTTCGTTACCAACGATGGTAAAGAAGTGCCCGACCTTGACCGACAAATCTCCGACTGCAACTTCGCCATACAACTGCGGGATCGCGTGCCCGTAGGCTCCCCCATTGTCCCAATTGTTGTCCCATTGCGACGGATTTGCGACACCAAATGCCTGCGTGTCCGGAGCATCTGTACCGTAGACGTAATCGATGCGTCCGCCGAAACCGACGCCATCGCTACCGTCCGCTATTTTTTCAGCGAAGAGCCATTGTTGGCCGAGTTGAACGCGACCATCATAGTTATTGAAGCTGAAATAGTTGTTGCGATCGTGATATCCAACACTCGTCCATCCGCCGACGGTGACTCCGGCGATTCCATTCGGTGCAAGTTTCCACGGATCTCCCAAGTTGCATCCGCCACCTAGCAAGCCAAGCCCGAGTAAACCGCCCGCGCCGCAACCGCCGTTGCAACTAGACGCGGCACAACCGCAGCTGGCCATACTATCGCAACTGCTGCCTTTCCCGTCGCAAATCGCAGCAACGTCGCAAGCCGGACTACCGGCAGAGCAATCCGAAGCCGGTTTCGCGGCGTCACTGGCTGCTGCAATGGGTGCTGGAGCTTGCGTAGCCGCACCATCTTGGTAACTGTAGTAGGAAGCTGGGTAATACTTTGGGGCGGTTCGGTTCGTTTGACCGAAGGCCGTTCCCGCGAAGCAGGCGCCTGCAATCATTGCACTCAGCGCAAGTTTGCTTAATTTCATAGTTCTGGAACTCCTATCCTGAACAAGGGTGGAACGCATTAGCGTTTTTAAAACGGCCTAAACACAAAGGCCTATTCCATTTTGTGGCGGGCACGGATTGTCAGAGGGGCATTCTGCCCCTCTATTGGGAGAGGTTTCTGGTCCATCCATGAATGCTACACACCAAAGTTTATCGGAGGAGTAACTGCAAAAAATTAGGCTAAGGAAGTTTGCTCCCAAGACAAGTGCAGTCGAAATGGGGGAAAGTGGTAAACTATTCCGAATACATTAAGATTATCGAAGCCGGTTGCCCGGAGGGGATAATCGCACGAGATGAAGATAGCGATGCTGTTCAAAATGAAAACAATCGATTTATGCAGGAATTTGACTACCAACTTCGTCCAAGAATCATCTTTGGTCCACACACGGTGCAACGCCTTGGGAGCCTAGCAAGAGAACTAGGTTGTGCGCGTGCGTTGGTTGTCAGCGACCCTGGCGTAGTGAATGCAGGCATTTATTCATTCGGCATGGAAAGCCTGCGCAGTGTCGGAGTCGAAGTCCTAGGGTTTCATGATTTAGCCGAGAATCCAAATACCCATCATGTGGACTTAGGTGTGCAATGTGCTAAAGAATTTCAACCTGACTTGCTGGTTGGACTCGGAGGTGGTTCGAGCATGGATTGTGCGAAAGGAATCAATTTCCTTTACTCGTGCGGTGGCCGTATGAGCGACTATTGGGGGGTCGGCAAAGCGACACACCCGATGCTTCCGATGATAGCAATTCCTACGACTTCGGGGACTGGGAGTGAGACTCAGTCCTTTGCATTGATCAGCGATTCGGAAACGCATGTGAAAATGGCGTGCGGAGATCCCAAAGCGGCCTGTCGGGTCGCAATTCTAGACCCTGCGTTAACCCTGACACAACCCAACTCGGTAACGGCATTGACTGGGATTGATGCTATGACGCACGCTTTGGAAACGTTTGTTTGCAACAAGCGCACGCCAATCTCGGAATGCTATTCGCGTGAAGCCTGGCAATTGCTCTCGCGCAGCTTTTCGCACGTTCTTGAAACAGGGGACGATGTCAACGCACGAGGACGAATGCAATTGGGAGCGTGCTTCGCCGGAATGGCCATCGAAGCGTCGATGTTGGGTGCAGCTCATGCACTTGCTAACCCGCTAACCGCCATGCTGGGAGTTGCACACGGGCAGGCGGTCGGCCTGATGATGCCGCACGTCATTCGTTTCAACAGTGCGGTCGTCGAAAAACGATATGCCGAACTTGCGTCTTTACTGCCACATGACAAGTCCAGAACGACACAAAAGGCTTCGGATCGAGTGGCTGAAGTGTTCCAGGGTTGGATGCAAGAAGCCAAGTTAGCAACGTCGTTGGAGGGATTACCTCAGTGGCCGAGCCAATCGAAAGCAAACGCAGAGGATACGCAATTGCTTTTGGGACAGCTTGCGGACTCCGCTACAAAACAGTGGACCGCTTCGTTTAATCCTCGGCCAGCCTCGCAGCCGGACATGTTGCAAATCTACCAAACTGCGTTGAAGTCCGAGTAGGTCGCACCTGCCGGGTGCGACCATCGGATTCTCGTAGGACAGGCTGCTAGGGCTGTCCATGAAAAACAACTCTGTCAGCGCTGCTAGCCTGTCCATAAAAAACAGGCTAGCAGCCTGTTCTACGACGCTCGCCTTAATCCTTGCCGGCTGTAATACCAGTCCAATCATCGGTTCGAAACGGAGTTAGAGGCAAGCCGTTTTGACTGAACATATTGCAGATCGGATTTTGTGCCCATGCATAGCGAACCGAAACAGGTGCCGATACGCTTGCGGACTTAACCTCAATACGACCGTCAGGCAGGATTTTTGCGTCTGCGTTGTAGAATTTCTTGTCATCGCCAGCGACCGTAAAGCCTCTGGGTTCGTTCACATCAAACGGACGCCAGCCTTTGCCGACATTTGCAAACTTAAGAGCGATTCCCCCCTCGATTTTTTCCATCGATTCGTATCGCGGGCTCTGAAATTCGATTGCCTGGTCGTACTGTTTCGCAAGTGCCCACCTCGCCAACCGTCTCGCAACATCCACCTTATTTTTGGGGTGAATATCTTTACCCTCGCCGATATCGATAATCACCGCTTGGCCCGAGTTGGCTAGCTTGTCCATTGTCATCGTTTGCGCCTCGCGCAATTCGGCCCAATCGCTATCGCCGGGCTCAGTGCGTTCTGGCAGGTAGTCAGCTAGTTGAACCCAATAAAATGGAAAATCACCTTGTCCCCATTCTTTGCGCCAGTTATCGATCATGAAAGGGAACAGGTCACGGTATTGATAAGCTCGTCCGGCGTTCGATTCACCTTGATACCAAATGGCTCCTTTGATTCCGTAACCAATGTGCGACTTGAGGACGCCATTGTAGATGTTGCCTGGTCGCGCGTTACCTCTCATTTGTCCTTGAAGTCCGTTCAGCTCTTTGTTTTCGGCTTCACTGCGATCTGTCTTGGCGGACAAGGCTGCAAATCTCTCTTCGAGTCCTGTCCATCGCTTCAGAAGTCCTGCAAAGCGAACGTCCGATTTCATCCAATCTCGATTGACCCACGCTTCGGCGGCCGAGCCACCCCAAGCGTTGTTGATCATGCCGATCGGTGTACCCGTCGTTTGATGAATTTGTCGCGCAAAGAAGTAACCGACTGCAGAAAATCCTGACACAGTGCTTGGCCCACTTACCATCCATTTGCGATCATCGTGACTCCAGATCGGATCCTGTGTTCCGATTTGAGGGAAGTTGATCATGCGGATGTTGGGGAAGTTTGACGTCAGTTTTTCGAGGTCCGCATCGTTGGATGACGCTACCGTCCATTGCATATTGGATTGGCCAGAGCAGACCCAAACTTCGCCAACCAAGATATCGTTGATTTCAACGACGCTCGAGCCTTTGATCGTAAGCTTGATCGGATTGCTGCTAGCCTTCATGGATGGGAGTTTCGTCTCCCAATAGCCTTTGGCATCCGCTTTGGTTTCGATCGACTTATCGGCGATCGAGATCGAAATGCTCTCGCCGGCTGTGGCAGTACCCCAAATTCGATTCTCTTGGCCTTGCTGCAAAACCATATGGTCCGAGAAAACATTCGGCAGCTTGACATCTGCATGCACTTCGCGAACAAGTCCAGATGAAACGCAACAAGAAAACGCTGCGATCGCAAGCAATTGCATCGAAGATCGATGGAACGCAATTTTCATAACAGGCGGGTCCTATACTGAGAAAGGGAGGAAATGGGTTGGCATCGTAAAGACGCGTCTAAACGATACCTATAAGGTAGGCTATTTGCCGCCACAAGGAATGGTGCAACATGCAAATCCCGATAAGGCACATGCTTGGCACAAACGCTTCGACGGACTGGAAGCTTTGAATGGAAACCGAACGAGACGACCAGAGCGATCGTGTCATTCCGTAGACAATCAAACTACACAATACGATAGTCACAACGCTTTGCCAACCTAGTACCGAACCGATTAAAAAACATTGGAGGATCCAGTGCCGCTCAACAATCGAGTTGGGGCGTTTCGCAATCCAGAATGAAGAAATCCAACCCAAGCCCAGGCCTGACAAAACTCCGAGCAGGATGGAAACGAGCGGATTTGCGATCGGCCCAAGTTTCGAAATCAGGCTGCGCTGAAATGGCTCAGTCCATGAGACGAAATCCAGCGAAGGATTGAAAATTTTCGGGCTCGCAACTGCGGCTGCCATCACGAGAAACGGCAAAATGGGAAACGGTTTTCGGCCTTCGTTAGCAACGCCCAGCATGATCAGAACGGCAAACATGCCGGCATGAGAAAGGGCCGCGGCAATCAGTTGCCATTGCGTAAAAAGGACCAGAGACGTCAGTCCGCTTCGCCCAGATGAATCCCAATGGGGTAAATTCGATCCTGACGAGACCAATTCCCAAAGACCAATCCAAACAAAGATCGCACCAATTACCACCTCGATCATGAGGTAGCGAGGCGCAATCGGTAACCGGCACGTACGACATTTGCCTTGGACAAGCAACCAACCAAGAACGGGCGTATTGTCGAGAAAGCTCAGTCTCGTGTCGCAATAAGGACATTTTGACCCGCCAAAAACGATCGTTCTACCCTCAGGCATTCGCCCAGCTACGACGTTCAAGAAACTGCCGATGCTCGCACCCAGATAAAAGAACCACCCCACGAACAGAAACTCGCAGGTTCGCAACAAGGTTCTTGTGGACCCTTTGAGAGCAAGCTCTGGCGGGATGAATTTTTTCGGAAATCGAGATCGAAAAATTGCTACTTGTATTTCCGGCAGGGCAAAAACATAAAGGATGTAAACACCAACAAGACAGATCGCAATGGTGAGCAACGGCCAATTCGTGCGTTTACGCTTCGGCCGCTTTCGCGTCGACAATGGTTGCTCGGCGTCCGACAGTGGTTGCTCGGCGTCCGACAGTGGTTGCTCGGCGTCCGACAGTGGTTGCTCGGCGTTGCTGATAAACTCGAAATTGACGGGTGCATTTTCGGATAGCTGGAATGGCGTTTCATTTGCCATCGGCGGAATGGAATCGCTCAAAAGGCTCCCCGTTGTTTCTGGAATTGTTTCAGTAAGTCTTTGAGTGGATCCGTCGCTGGCGCAGCGCTGTTTCGTTCCAAGTCTCGCTGACTCAGCTTGCGCACGGCACCTGGATTGTGTGCATCGTCTGCAATTCGGTACGCATCGATTTCTGCTTGCGCTGGCAAATCGTCACCAGGTGGTACAAGAAAAAAGCCGACAGCACGCGGCTGGTAGTTGATATCTTCGATTGGATTGGGACTTTTCCCTGTTCGATCGATTGCGATCGATTGCAAGAATTCTTCGTACACGCTGATATCATATAAAACGCTCGGTGGAATGGCTGTTTTGAATTGCTGCTGTTGCCAGTTTCCGAATGCATCCAACGTCTCCACCGTTTCGACAATGGTCGCGCCAGCGTCGCGATCCAATTGGATGCGCTCACTGCCGCGCGAAGGGATTCGCAATTTTTGAAGTTGCTGCGGATTGCGGCGGTCGGCAACCAAAACCAGCAACGTATCGCTGTGTGAATTGACGATCTGCACGGTTGTCGAACCCAGCGGTTGGTTCGGCACGACTTGATGTTGAGTCGTTCTGAACTGAGGTTGCGGCAACGCAAACGTAGGGGTTTGTGGCCACCAAACTTGCCAAGGGTTATAGGTGATCGGCTGTAGAAACAGCCCTTGATTTGGAACGCAAGTAAGCCCCATGCCTTGAACCATCACACTTTCGAAACAGTAGCCTCCACCAGACATGTTTTGGATACGCCAAAGTTGGTCGGCTCCATTGTGGATCGGAAGCAGTGAAAGTGGCAATGAAACGTTCGCCCCACCCAGTCTGCGATTGCCAAGACGGGTGTGCATGAGATTTGCGTTGGGAACATTTCCCAATCCGATTGCGAACCAGTCGTTCTGAAAGCGTTGTTGAAGGCGTACGACATTGGTCGACACGGGCGCGATGTACCAGGCGGCGTCGACACCGGTCGCTTGATTGACGAAGCCAAGCTGATTGCCCCCCTGCATGGACAGAAATTGTCGCTCGTTGATGTCGCCAGAGGCCAAAGACATGGCTGTCATTTGGGGCAAGTTCAACAGGTTGCCGGCAGAGCCAGACGTTGCTCCCTGGCCTTGGTTATTCCTCAATCGACCGAGCAGATCCACATCCTCCAACCCAGGTGGAAGTAAATCGGCGGACGGGTTCGACAGAGGGCTCTGCTGCGATGCAACGACGTTCATCTTGCTCCATGCGAATTGCACCTGGCCATTCTGAAGCGTTCCAATTTGCATTCGACCAGAGTTGTTGGCTGGCCATCGGATGACTTGTTGTGCTTGTCTAGAACTATAACCCAACAACAATTGATCCGTTGTGTCGTAGCGTGGAGCACGCTGGTATCGTGTGACAGAACCAGTCGGGTCTTGCACGGAAAGCTCATTGGACGTGATTCTGGCGATCGACGGATTGGCGAGTCCTTGCGCCGAAAGCTCAAACGTCCCCGACTCGTGTGGGTCCTGGGCTTCAACGATGGTATTAGCCTGCAACCCAATGAGAAGGAATACGAACAATCCTGCAAATCGGCCGGTTTCCAATTTGGACATGCAACGCACCAACATGATTCAACTCCAGTACAAGTAGAGGAATAGACTAACCCAATTTCATGATCAACGATTCAAGAGCCAGCCGTGCACGATGATCGTTGCTGTGACTCCCCTTGAGCTTGAGTTCAAGATCCACCAACCAGACGAGCATTTGTTTGGCGCGAGGTCGACCTATTCGCTTTAATCGCGATTCGGCCTTGGCCACATCGAAACGATTGAACCCAGATCGCTCCAAAGCAGCCGATAGCGGTATTCTACTATCAACTCGCTCCGATTGCTCAACGAGTTGTGCCGCTAAACCAAATCTTCTGAGCGACCAAGAGAGTTGGGCCATCAATCCAACCGCATTCTGGCCCGCAGTTAGCAGTTTGTCCAACTGTTCGATCGCGACCGCGACCTGCCCGTCCGCGATTGCATCCGCCAACTCCCACGCGGTCTGGGTCCGCCAGCCACCGACCAACTCCGAAACGCGTTCGTCCGGCACGTCCCCCGAGTTATTTGCAAACAATGCCAGTTTTGCCAATTCGCAATCGATTAATCCGCAAACGGCACCGATTCGTTCAATGACCAGCAAACTTTGCTTCGGCGACAATTGAAGGCCGTGTTTTGATTTGGCCCATCCGAGTATCCATTTCTGCATGGCTTTTTCGTCGGGCGGATTTCCCCAGGATGCCTTTTGGGGGGGCGTACAGTTTACCAAAACACCATTTTTGGTGATTAGCTTGTAAAGCTTTGTATTGGCGGCGAGGGTCTGCAACTCAAGCACCAAACTCGAGTCGGGAGCGAAGTTTTCAGCCCAGCGCTCGAGCGCCTCGCGGTTCTTGGTAACGAATTTGTCCGCCCCGCGAACGATCGCAAGTCGACCGCCTCCGGCATCGAACAAGGAGCGAGTCGCAAGCTCATCGTGCACATCTCGCCAACTATCCTCGTCGCCGTCGTACGAGCGAATCGTTTCTGAATCGAGTTTGGAGCTAACGATCCAATGATGGATGGCCATTCGCCGCAAAAAGTCATCCGATCCAAAGCACGCGACGATTGGAGGCATTGCAGTCGCGGGATTCGACTCTACGAAATCAAAGGCATGAATCGCGGTCGGTTTGGAGGCAGTTTTTTCCGATGCTGTCTTGGCAGCCATATTCAATGCATTTGAGAGCGAGGACCGAATTGCAATACAACTCGATGGTTTATCACAGTCCGTCCGGAAATGCAACAAACGGCAGCTGCTGCAAGCATCTTTAACAGACGCAGCCGACAAAAGTCAAAGTAGTAGGCACATTCCATGTGCCGCCCACAAAGTAGTAGGCACATTCCATGTGCCGTCCACCTAGAATCCTGGCAAAAGCTTGACTGCGAACGGCACGGCGGAGCGTGCCTGCACCTTTTGTCGGCTATGTCTTAACAAGATCCACCGCCCTCAAAATCGACGTAGGCGAGGCACTCGCGACGCGCACGCTCGACCGTGCCTCAGGGCGTAAACAACCATCCAACGCCCTGCATTTCAGCTATCATGTTCCTTCCGGTACCTCTCGCCGATCGCCGCCAAAGTTGGACCAAAACGAATGACACTTCCTGAACCGATTGTTTCAAAAGAGCATTTTTTGCTTTTCTACGAAGTCGTAGCGGACTACTCCGTTCGACGCATGCCATTTCGTTCGAAGCATCTCGCCCTTGCAACAGCAGCTACTTTGCGGGGAGAATTGCTGCTGGGAGGCGATTTCGCAAATCCGGTTGACGAAGCGGTCCTGCTGTTTAGCGGCGACGGGCCAGAGGTAGCAGAAGCGTTTGCAAAGAACGATCCCTATGTTCAAAACGGCTTGGTAAGTCGTTGGCATGTTCGGTCTTGGACAGTGGTAGCCGGTTGTTTATTCGAGTAGTGGAGTACGGCAATGTATCGACGGCGTTTTCTTGATTTGAGTCTCACCGGAGTCGCGTTGAATTCCGCCCTCGGCCACTTTGCGGTTGGAGCACCGCCAACCTCACCGTCCATCGAGGGTGAAAACTTGGTCGATTGGATTCATCGGGTTCGCGGCGAGTGGGATGAGGATCTATACAAGAAAATGTTGGGAGCTGCCAACGATTTCAAAGAGGGTGACGAAATCGTTGGCGTCGCCGCCGCAAGCGAAGCGTTGCGAATCCAATCGCGGGAGTTGCTAGCGAACACAACACTTGCGCAAATTGACGAACTTGCCCCAGAACGCGACGAACTCTTTCATTTCATCGGTGACGCTGTGGACGCAGCCATGCAGACTCGCATCGGCGCGATGACGATTGGGGACTTGAAGCGATTTTTGTTGGAGCGAAGCGAAGCAGAGATCCATGCGATACGCCAAGGACTATCGAGCGACGTGATTGCGTGCGTTGTCCGTCTGATGACAAACGACGAACTGGTTCGCCTTGGATCGAAAGTCTTCAATCCTCTCCCAGGTACGAATCTTGGTGCGCGCGGCTATATGGGAGCCCGCGTTCAACCGAATTCACCTACCGACAATGTCGATGACATTCGCTGGCAGTTGTTCAATGCGTTTGCATTCGCCGTCGGTGATGTGCTTGTGGGTACGAATCCCGTATCAAGCGACCCAGACTCGGTGGCAGCCATCGAATTGGCCCTGAAAGAAGTCCTCGAAACCTTCGATATCGCTGAGATACTACCGCATTGCGTTTTAGCCCACATCGACGTGCAAGCGGAAGCCGAACGGCGATTCCCAAAATCGACGGCCCTCTGGTTTCAGAGCATCGCAGGCAACGATGCCGCCAACGGTACATTTGATATCTCCGTCGACAAAATGATTAAGCACGCACGATCGCGGACCAACAAGTTTGCCCTCTACTTCGAAACGGGACAGGGAGCAGATTTCACCAACGGGCATGGCAAAGGGTTGGACATGGTTTTGCTCGAATCTCGCAAATATGGTTTTGCCAGGTCACTTGCGAAGACAGTGGCAGACGAGAATGACGCGAATGGAGTCGCTCCATCTCCTTGGGTGCATTTGAATGATGTCGCAGGATTCATTGGCCCTGAAGTCTTTCGTTCACGGGAACAACTCGTCCGTTGCTGTCTGGAAGACATTGTGATGGGCAAACTGCATGGGTTGATGATCGGACTCGATATTTGCACGACACTGCACATGGACGTCACGCTGGACGACCTGGGATGGTGCATCGATGAAATCATGCCGGCGAACCCAGGCTACCTGATGGCACTGCCAACTCGCATCGATCCGATGCTTGGTTACCTCACGACGAGCTTCCATGACCATGTCCACATTCGCGAGAAATTCGGCTACAAAGTCGATGATCGCATGTGGCGATTCTTTCAGCGTCTTGGAGTCGTCGACGCAGAGGGGAAACCGACCAAACACTTTGGGAACCCCGCTTGGGTGTACGCCGAGTACTGCCGCCTGAAAGGAGATGCGCGCAGCGAGAAACAACTACAAGAAGAAGCTGCATCACAAATGGCGATGGTTCGATCGAGAGGACTTTTCATCGCGGAAGGATTTAGCGTGGAACCCTCGAAACCGAAACCAGAGTTGTCGCACGAGATTCATCGCATCTATGCAAGTGCCAAGGAATGCATTTGGAAGGAGTTGACCAAGGAAGCCGAACACAGCATTCCGCGAGTTGTGCCATTGGTGACGCTTTCAACCGATCGCAACGACTACATTCTGCATCCGATGTCGGGTGAACGACTCTCGGAATCTTCGGTTGCAAAAGTTCGCGGCCTACGAGCGACACACAACGGTCGATACAACGCTCAGATCGTGATATCCGACGGTCTGAATGCATTGGCCGTAATGACCGAAGACCAAATGATGAGGCTGCTGGTGTCTCTTCGGCAAGAGCTGCAGATAGCCGGATTTGGGGTTGCTCCGGAGCATCTGCTTGTTTATTCAGGCAGAGTTCGAGCCGGCTACCGCATAGGGGAAACGCTCTTCGGTGGTTTGCCAGACAAGAGAACGTTGCTTCATGTGATAGGCGAGCGACCTGGCAGCGGCCACAACACGCTGTCGATTTACATGACCACTGCCGATGGAAACAATTGGGGCATTCCTGACCGGATCGACCACAACATTACCAAAGTGGTATCGGGAATTGCATTGACGGCGTTGCAACCCGAAATAGCTGCTAGAGACGCCACGAAAATCCTGGCGTCCGGCTGAGGTCGTTTCTCCACCCGCAAGGCAATCTTTTTGGTTCGTCTACTGTCCATCGCGATGCTCGGAACGCCAAAAAAATGGCCACCGTCTGGGTGGCCATTTTAATGCGGTCGATGTTTGTTTCAGATTTCCAAGAAAAAGAATTAACAATGGCTATTCGAAACATTTCATCGTTTGCATCTGATTCGACATCTGTCGTTTTAATCGAGGTTCAGATGGCGAACGTCGACCGGATTGTCACCTGCTCGACCTTGTTGGTCGGGTGGGCGACGGGTGCCGTAATTGGGCCAACCGCCGATTTCGGCTAGCTCAGGCATCAACTCGACGAGTTGTTCGCGAAGCATGGTGGCAAATCGCGATACTCTAGGTGAGGACGCTACCTCGGTCAGTGCGACAACGGTTTTCATGACCTTGACCATTGCAGCCCGCGTTCGAATCGATTCCGAAAGCGTTTCATCGTGATCTACGAGTAGATTTTCGATTGGAACGTCCAGAGCCTCTCGCCATCGGTACAACTCGGCCAGCGTCAAGTTCGAATTCGACTGCTCTTGCAGTTTAAGGTCTCGAACATCGACTCCTGTCCTTCGTGCTACCGCACGCAATGATAGCCCTTGTTGGGACCTGACTTCGGCAATGCGATGATATGTGTTAGCATCGCAATTGGTTTGGGCCTCACGCACCGCTGGCAAACAGTCTGCAAATGACTGAGTGCTCATCGGAATCGTAGCCATAGGGAATTGGACCTCCTCTGTCAAAAGAAAGTAGGATGCAGAGTGGCGGTCGTTGCACTGGCAACCAACGCCTGCTCTTTATCAAACAAGGTTGCAATTCGAAAAACAAGACCCCAACCCGTTTCGGACCAAATAATTCAGTTAAAAGTTCGTGGCGGGGATAGCACTGTGCCACTACCCATTCACTGGCAGTTGGGATACATTCTTGTTTGAAATTGCCGCTGTGGCGAAATGGCAGACGCATTGGATTTAAAATCCAAGGACCCGTAAAGGGTCGTGTGGGTTCGAGTCCCACCAGCGGTACTTTCTCAATTGAGCTTTCAAGAATTGTGCGTTTATGGTCGGTTCACGTTGGTTGATCTTGGTCGCAGCCCTCTCTGGCTGTTTGTGCGTTGGCATTGGTGCAATGGGATCGCACTCGCTCCCGAAAAGTCTTGAAAAGCAAGGGTTCTCCGACTTGGACGTGGTCAAGAAGATCAATCAGTGTGAGATTGCAGTCAAGTACCAGATGTTTCACACGCTGGTCCTCCTTGCGATCGGTTTTGCCCCTACAGCCGGTTTTCGCGGCGGCTGGCGGGCGACATGCCTACTGTTCCTTGGTGGAATGCTGCTCTTTTCTGGGGGCCTTTACAGCATGGTTTTTTGGGATCGTATGGGACATTGGAGCATCGTTCCACTGGGGGGCAGCCTGTTGATGATCGCTTGGCTCTCACTGGCTTTTAACGCATTTTTTCTGGATAAATCGTCCGTAGGTACTGGCTTTCCAAACGGATAGGTTGAATACTGACATAGGCCGAAAATCAAAGAATTAACGGGGTGCAAGTATGCGATTTAGAATGACGACCGGATTGCGAGCTGCCAAATGGACCTTGGCTCTAGTAAGTTTTGGAGTTTTCAGTGGCTCCATGACTTCAGTTGCGGAAGCCCATCATCCTCACTTTCGTCATTGTGGGCATTTCGGATTTCGCCATTCTGGATTCGGCTTGGGATACTCCAGCTTTGGATTTAGTCCCTATTGGAACAGTGGTTTTTCCACTGGCTTCTGTGGGTTTAGGTCACCGTTCTTTTGTGCGCCGCGATTCCATTGTGCACCGCGATTTTATTCCTACAGCTACGCCGTACCGTACATCAGTGTGCCCATCAACACTTACTACTACCAGCCCGCTTGCCCGACGTTATGGAGTGGAGTGAATTACGGTTCCGCCGTTCCATTGGCATCGAATCAAGCGGCACCGGTTGCACCCGCTTGGGCCACCGCATCTTGGCCTAGGACGGGACAAGGGAATGTCAGACTTGCTTCGAACGCTCCGACGATGCCCGTGAGTCGTGCGTCACTTGTTTCGCAAACAAAGCAACCGTCCGTTTCCAGAGGACTATCTGCCGATGCGCCGTTGATGATGTTGCGGGATGCATCTGGGTCAGATAACTCTGTGGTCTCGCCTGCAGGAGCCCGATACGTTGCAAATAAACCATTTGGACTGCAGCCTTACTCGCCCATTTGGACCCAGGCGGCGGTCGGATTAGTGGACGACATGATCCAAGAGGGACGTCTTGAGGACGCGCAGTTGTCTTGCAAAGCCATGGAAAAGATCGAGCAGACCAAGGGCGCGGGCGTTTACTTGCGGCAAGCGTTGTTGAATTACTTTTCGCAAGATCACTCTTCCATTGCATCGACGGACGATATCCTCAACTTGTTGAACGAAGCGTGCGCGGCGGGAAGCGAGCTGAAACCAAGCGAACTGTCGAAAGAATCGCTCAGCGACTATTTCTCGGCGTGCTCCGTGGATGTGAGTCGTTCTATGGAGCTCCTTTCCAAAAAAATCTTGGACAATCCAGCCAAGGCAGGCCGCGAAATGTTGCTGCTAACTGCACTTCTCAAAATGGACGGCCAAACCGAGAGAGCCAAACTCTTTGCGGGCGAAGCAGACCAACTTGCATCGAAGTCCCAAGCATTCCATTGGAATAGTTTGTTGGCTGTGTGCAACGAGTAGAGAAAAAGGCGTTTTGAGCTGAAAAGCGTTATTCCTGGCTGATCGCGAGAAGGTTTCCGCTGGCTTCACGCCAGCGGGACCACAACTGGCAGCTATGCAAATGGCAACGGAACGTTCGCCGCACTCCGTCCGGCTTATCCCGATAATAGCAACGTTTTTCAGCGTGTCGGCCACGTACTCTTCCGCTGGCACAAGACCAATGGGGAGCTCGCCGTGAAGGGCATTTCAAGGTAGCTGCCAATTGCAGCCTCCGCCCGGGCAGCGGGCTGTTGATTCAATGGTACGACGGACTTCCAAGTCCGTCGAATTCCCCATTGACGGACTTGGAAGTCCGTCGTACCGCTCTTACCCAATAACGATTTCACTAAATCAACAGCCCGCAAGCCGGACGGAAGGCAAATCACGAAAACATTATTGGTGGTTGCGATCTCAGGATCGCAATCTGCCTCTTCCGTGTTTTTGAAAGCCGATTTACCATTAGGGCGGGTGTAGCATACCCTTAAGGGTTTGATCGGATTCGCATGAGGGATTGCCTGGGGTAAGGTAACTGGTGGCCAACGAAAATCGAAACGATGCAAAAGACGAGGACTTGGTCCATGTTTTGGGCTACCTAAATTTCTCTTCCGGGAAATCCGATCCGAAATCCATGGCTGCCCTGAACCGCCTGTATAGTTTGGCCGTGGCAGGTTCGCCTCGCCAATACAGCCCTTATGCTGGCCTGCCTCCTTGGCTAACAATCCAGCAATGGCTGCAGGATCGACTCGGGAAGCTCCGCGATGAGAAGGAGATCTTTCGCGAGAGCGACCAAGCCAGCCAAGTGCTCCAAATCGTTTGGTTGTATTTGCTGCCTGACTATTTAGACTTTCACAGCGACCTGCTGTTCCATCAAGAACCCGAAGGCTTGTTCAATGGTCTGTTCTTGGGTCGAGCGATCGAGTGCGTTCTTCAGCAAGGGGGGCCATGGAACGAAATCGACCGAATCGTTCCTAAAGCGATCGATGGTCTCAATGACTATGTCGGCTTTCGACCGGTTGCCGTGCTTGAAGGAAGGCGTCTGGAGCCATACCCGCATGAATGGCTTCGTCCAATCCCGTTGTATGTTCGCGATGTAGGCGTCGCGTTCGGGCCTTACTTTGAAATCATCGGCCGTACTCTGGAAATACTGCGCGCGACATCGCCACACATTCTGCAAGACGCTCAATTCGAACCGAATAACTTGGACGAGTTGGCTCTCGATCCGAGAGCATACGATTTCGATCATCCGGTGAACAAGCGACCAAACTACTATTTTGGCCAATGGGATCCCAACTTGATGGATCAGGACTCCAACTATCGCCGTTTTGTATTGCAGCAAGTCACTGTAGACGCCCTGCTCGCTCGTGTTGCTCAGGAGAAAGAGCTATCCCGCGAGGAGACCTTGACCGAAGCGGCCGCAGTTCTCGCCGGAACCATGCTAATGGCATCGGGCATCTCGGGTGGCCGAGCCAATTCCTTCTCATCGACTACCACGCTGGTAAACCTGTTATCGCAGATAGCGCTGTATCGCGATTCCTTCTATGAGGAATTCTTGCAGAACTTGACTGGGCCGCATGCGGACCGATTGCGCCACGAAGCAGCCATCCGGCGTCAACCTCTCGGGGGGGCTCGTCAACAACTCAATACGAATCTTGCGAGGCTGCGAGCTTCGCAAGTCGAGCACGTTCAATTAGCTCGCATCTTTGCAAGAATGGGGAGCGCCAACGCAGCCAAGGAAGAGTCCGACGATGTTCAAGTCCCTTCCGCCCGCATCCTGTGCCGAATCGATTGTCTCTTAACGGTTGGCAATCAACTTTTGCGTCGCAACGAACTTGCAAAAGCTTGTGATATTCCAGAACAAATCTTCGATTTAATCCAACGAGGCATCGAATGCGGAGCCCTGGTGGATCCGTGGAACATTTTGGGGTTCGCCGGCAACTTCCCAAGGTTCATTGGCACGGATGCGACCGTGATGGATGAGCGAGTCGAAGAACTCGTCCAAATCATGGAGCAAACGCTCGGTTTTTTGTCTCGATTGTGGCGAGAAGCGGCGGCAACCAACCAAGAATCGCTTTGCAACGGGACGGAACAACGATTCCGTCAAATATCGGATTGGTGGCGTAAATACGCAGCCCACGAAGTAAGCGATGTATCGGCCACGGATCCTCAAGACTCACTCGAATCATCCCAATTGGTCGCTCGCGCATTGCGATTGTGGCATCAAGGAGGTGCGGCTGCAGGCGACTTGAAGTTCTGGGCTCCACACGCGGATATGTTCGATTCACCCAAGGCGTACGCACTGGTCATCGAAGCATTGCTCGACCGACGCGATTTTGTTGGAGGGATGGCGTTGCTTGTTCACTGGCTGAGTCAAGCTACCCGAGTGGGCTTGCAAAGCGGAAACACGTCGTATTCGGACCTTGCGCGCATGTGGCTTGAGCAATTGTTCGAGCACACCCTCGATGGCCAAAACGCTGCAAACGACGACGCCTCGCAATCTGGTATCAATAAACAAATAGATGCACCGAATTCGATTGAGTTCGTGTGGTCGATGGTTGAAAAGTTTTTTGATTACCTAGAGGCGAACGGGGAGTCATACTGGTCGGTACCCGAGTTTCGACTTGCAAAAGCGCCGAAACGCAAGAAACGCCCTGAGCAATCAAACGATCTGATGGCTGCCGGAGATTCAGCCGACAGCGAAGGAGGCATCGCAGATGACCGGGAGGGGGACGCGGACGGATCGCTCTTCGATGCAGCCTATGAGAATGTGTCCTATTTCGATACGACGGACGACGGCGTGGATGGACAAATCTACGAACAGAACGAAGGATCGTCCGAAGAATTAGTGGCGGAATCGAAACGGCTTGGTGAGCATCTTACTTTCTTGGTCGCATTAGCCCAAATGTGGAAACTTGTGTCGCAGTCGACGCAAACACTGAACACGACGCAAGATGCCTCGAGCGAATCCGTCAATGCAGATGCAGCTCGTAGATCGCGGGTTGTCGCTGCGCTAAGGCGCTGGAGTGAACAATGCTTGGTCAATCGCAACGCGCTGATTTCGCTGCTTGACCAAATCCAGTCCTTTAAGTTAGCCAAAGGAGGAACAGACACGGAATCGATGGCGCGATACGATCGCCAGCGTGTGATCAAGGAATCGCTGATGGAGCGAATCTTGGCGTCTGCGGTCGAAACGGCCGACGCTGGACGTATGTTGATCGGAGCCATTCTGGCTCATACCGATGATCGGCCAAGCTGCCAGCCGTTACTGGATGGACTGCCCAGGGACGAGGTGTTGACGGTCGAGATATTCGGTGACTTAATGGCCGCGCGTCGTTCACGTGTTGAGGACGCATTTCCTGGTTTCTTAGCTGTCTTGAGGGAGCAAAAGCTGTTGTATGTTTCGCTGGCTCGCGGCGGACAACCCATCGATATTCTCAACGCGAGGGTGCGGCGCCGTGCGTTGACGCACTTGCTTACTTGGTTGCCGAGGCAAGGGTTCTTTTTCGAATCCTGTCGGTTGGTTGACACCGCTCGACACATGGAACATCACAATCCCGTTGGGCATGGAGCCGTAACGGAGTTTGACGATCTATTCCAGATCGCATTCAAGTCCATGGTGCGCTGCCTGGTTCGAAATGCATATCAATGGCAATCGGACAAACCCGCCAAACCAACTTCCGAAAAGCGTCGCACCAGGCGATCCGAGGTGCCGTTTCAACCAGAGTGGTCAAGCCTAGAACTCGACCGGCTAGTGGATCGCAGTCCACCTGAACCCGACAGCGAAGCGTTGGTGCCGTTGCTAGAGCAACTCACCGAAGTGTTGCTCGGCAGTTGGTTGGCACATTCTCGGACGCTTCGCTTAAGTGTGCTAGAAACAATCGATGGTTCGGGCACTTGGAATCAACTGGCTGAATTCATTCAGAAGTATGGCAAAGGACTATTCACCCAAGGTTTCTTGAAACTTTCGAATGTTCGCGCCATCCTTCACCAAGGCGTTGGGAACTACCTTGAGCAAGCCCTAAAGAACCAAGACACGGACGAAGTGAGGCCTCTACTAGAGGCAATTGAGAACGGCGAAATTTCGACCGAAGACGCTCAACGTTGGCTTGGTGTGGTATTCGAGGCAGTCATCGATCACTTTGCAGAGTACAAAGATTACAACAGCACCACAACTCAGTCGGATCGAGGCGAGATGCTCTACATGCTCTTGGACTTCCTCCGATTGCGGGTTCGTTACGATCGAGTTTGCTGGAACCTCAAGCCTGTGTTTTGGGCGCACGAAGTGCTTGTGCACAATGGCTGCCAGAATTCGGCCCAGCAATGGCGTCGGGCTCTTGCCGAACGTGTTGCCAAAGAGTCGGATCAATACTTGGAAAAATTAGCCAAGCTCCAAGAGCAATATGCGATGAAAATGCCGACCGTCGCGGATCGACTGAATGAGCGGTTTGTCAAGCCGATGACCATCGATCGGATGCGAGCGTTGATCCGCCCCGCAATGCGGCAACTGCGATCCAGCGACAAAGAAGAGAGCCGAGCGTTTGAATTGCTGGTTCAAGAATCGCATTTGATGATGCGCGAACCGACAGGCGTTGGCTTGGACATCCCGGCTTGGTTGCTAATGCTTGAGGAAGAAGTCGATCGGGTGTTGCACAATAATCGAAATGCGCCGCTCGTGCAACGGCTTGAGAAAGCGGTGCCAGTGATTCCTATCACGCGTCAACAACTCCAAGAGCAGTTCAATGCAGCCATGTCCCAGAATCGAGGAATAAAAGGCCCAGAATCCAGTTGACCTTTCGCGAAGGCGATCGATAGATTGGAAACTAGCAAAAGTAGATTGGGACCAATGTCCCGATCCGTTGTTTGGACGGGACAATGGTCCTATCCTACACCCCGTTTCATCCGGTATCTTTTGCTCCAATGGCAAGGATCTTTAACAAGATCCCCTATCGACTCCGTTCGACCACCCGCCGTGACTTGTTAGGCTGAACTCAGGAGGCGGACAACACAAGCAAAGGGACACTGCACATTTGTGGGGGGCTTTACTAATCGAGTGCTTTCGTTCAAAGCGTTTTCTAAATTCAAGGAAATCCAGGCCCGAATTTGAGAACCAAGTCCCCAATCAACGAAAAGAGGTCAAAGACAAGCTGAGTTCGCGCAGCACTTAGCATACTTTTGCTTTAGAACTTAACGTTTCGGTTCGATTTGCCCTGCCAAGAATTGCTATACGCGGCTTACGTAGAATCTGCGTCGCGATTTTAGGCTGCTAGCTTGTTCGATACTCGTTGGCTTTCCAGCCACGTTCTTGAATGTACTCTCTGCGTTCTCTTCTGCGTCACTCTCCTGTGAGTGAGCTTCCCACTTGTCCGTCATTCCCGCGCAGGCGGGAACCCAGTCATCACACGCACTCCACTGGATTCCCGCCTGCGCGGGAACGACTTACTGGCGTGGCTGATGGGGCTGGCAAGGCTCATGCGGCCATCGATAAAACCTTTGTCGCTGCAACGCTTTCCATTGCGACTTGGCCGGGAAGACAATGGGTCGTTCTTTTCGTCGATTGAGATCGGGCTGAGGAAGTCGTCTGCTCGATTGGTGATCCTTGCTGCGTTCACAGCGTTCGAATTATTGATGGCCGCGAGTGGGTTGCCTTTTTGCCGAGCCAGAAAGTCCCACTGGCCCTTCGCTAAACTGTTTTCACTGGTGGTGTAGGAAGGTACAATGAGCGTATGGATACATCAACATTACACCTGTTACCGAACGACGAGAAGATCAGGATCATCTTCGCATTATGGGATGATCTTGCATCGAGTAAAGCTCCCATCCAGTTGCCTGATGAGGTGATTGCCGAGGCGCAACGCAGACGAACGGAATTGCTCGCTAATCCTGAGATCGCGATTGACGACGAGGAAATGTGGCGTCGTGTAGATGGCTAGACGTCGTTACCATCCTGGGTTCCCATCGGATTTGCGCGAAGCCGTTCCGCATTTTGATGGGATTTCGACAGCGTTGGGAGTAAGATTTCGGGCGGTAATGCGAGAAAAACTAGCGATGATCACGGATCATCCTGAACTATACGCTTGTCTCGCTGGGCAGATTCGCGCTTCTCGGCTGCCTCGTTTTCCATACGTTATCCTCTACACGCTCGATGGAGATTGTGTCTACTTTGTTTCGCTGGTTCTCGGATCGAGCGACCGCACCACGTGGTTCGATCGTATAGGATAGTACGGCAGAACATGTAAAGGATTAGATTCTGCGTCATTGTTCTAGGGACGTACGCGGGCTGGACTGCGGTCGCTTGCCCGATCTCTATTTTGGGACTTAAGAAGCTAGCAGCACGACGACCGCGACTAATGCGTCGAATGCCCATGAAGTGCGTTGATATCACGGCATTGGTTGGCACTGCATCGCATTGGGGCTGCAATCGCATTGCCCTGAAGAACACAAACGAATGGTGAGACGCTCGCCCGGACCCGAATTGCAGCGTATAGAATTATGGAAGCATCAGTTTCACAAGATTCGCAAGCTATCGAAATGCGTTGTTACCTCTGGTCCTATTTTTAGGAATTAGATCTGTTGTGTGCTCTTTCGCGATTATCAACTACATGAATCGATACTTCGTCCTTGTGGCCGCCACCGTGTCCGGCCAATTCCAAATAATGACTCCTGACACCTTTGATATTCACCATGACACCTTTGATATTCAACCAATAACGAGATCTTTTGGAGATCGGCCATGACGAATCCTGTTGCAATGGCAACCATGAACCCTGGGTTGCGAGCATGGCTGGAAGCGGCCGTCCAAAAGGACGCATCGGATATCCACTTGGTTGCGGGCTACCCTTGCGTACTGAGGGTTCACGGAAAGCTCATTCCCATTTCGGATGAGCCCTTAACCGAATCGTCGATCGTCGCTTCCTTGGAGTCGATCGCGACCGAGGAGATGATTCAGCGTTTGGCCCAAATCAAAAATGTTGATTTCGCATTTTCAACCACCGTCAACGATCAACCCTTTCGATTGCGCGTCAATTTGTTTTTGGGAGGGGGAGCCATCGGCGGCTGCATTCGTTTGATTCCAGACCAGATACCTAATTTTCGTTGGAGTTCGTTCCCAGAGGACCTTGCCAAGAAGATCGCATCCTTTCGAAACGGACTGGTGCTCTTTACGGGTGTTACTGGATCGGGAAAGAGCACGTCATTGGCGATGATCATCAACATGATGAATCGGCTGGGCGGGGTTCGCATTTTGACCATTGAGGACCCGATCGAGTATCGGTTTCCGATTCGCGAGAATTCGGTCGTGACCCAGCGGGAGTTAGGGGCAGACGTCGATAGCTTTGCGGACGGGCTGAAATTCGGTCTTCGGCAAGATCCCGATGTGATTTTGGTGGGTGAGATTCGCGACAGTGAAACGGCGAAAATGGCGTTGAGTGCAGCGGAAACCGGTCACCTCGTTCTTTCGACGCTCCATACTCGCGATGCCAAAGGGGCCATTTCACGCTACGCCGACATGTTTCCGCAGCAAGTGCAAAATGAAATCCGTTCGCAACTCGCGTCCAGTCTGCGTGCCGTGATTTGTCAGCGTTTACTGGACAGTAGCTTGCCGAATGAAAAGCAAGAACTCGCTTTGGAAATCCTGTTCAACCACTCGGCGATCGCGAGCGCAATACGAACCGGCAAACTGGAGAGCATCGACAACTACATTCTTACTGGCCGAAGCGAAGGGATGTTGACCATGGACGAATCGATCAAGAGACTCGTTTCGAAAGGTTCGATCCGAATGGAAACGGCTGAAAGTCATGTTTCCGACAAAGCATTTCTAAATCGTTCACTCTGAGTTTTCCGAATTTGCGGATCAACCAGCTTGAAACGAATTGAATGACCGCGTGCGTTTCATTCGGTCGATCTCCAAGGAAGCTGTGCTTAGCCATGGATGGCGCCCTCACAGAGATTCGTTGGACTTCGATAAGGGATGATCGATGCGAAGGCACCAAAAGATTGCTATCAATGTTCTGCCACTTCTGATTGTGGGATGCATTTGCGTCGGTTGCCGCACCCCAGAATGGTGTGCCTACCGATCGCTGCGTTGCGTTCCGAGTACTGCGGATGCTTCCGGACGTAATTATTGGGATAACTGTTCAGCGGGACAAATGCCCGTTGCTTCACCCAATGAAATCGACTCGCAGAAAACAAAAGAGGCAATTCAAGGACAAGAAAGCAAGTACGGTGCACATGCCACCCAATCGACCGACGCGATCATTGCGGCTGCACCGATCCGATTGGCTGCGTTCTCGCAATCTGCGGTGGTGAACGATAAGTCGAAACAACAAGATCCATTACGTCTTCCTGCTGAATTTCCAGGTGCTGAAACTCCGCCTATCAGTTTGCCCAGACTCAAAGCAGATGGAACCAAGCTGGATACGAAAACCCAGCAAGAAAATATTCTAAAGCTGTTTCCTGATCTGCCACCGCTACCTTACGAAGCAGATGCGTTACCGGATGATTCGCGAGCAGCCATGGGGCTGGAGGAGTTTCATCGAATTGCAAGAGAAAACCATCCAGGACTGCGTGCAGCAGCTGCTAGCGTTGAGGTTGCGCATGGGGCAATCATTCAAGCTGGATTACCGCCTAATCCAAACTTTGGCTATGAGGCAGATACGGTTCGAACAGCCAATACACCTGGTTATAAGGGGGTGTATTTGCAACAAACGTTTATCACGGCTCAAAAGCTCGGTCTAGCAGCAGAGGCCGCCACGGTAGACTATGCGAACGCGGTGGTTAGCCAACAGAAAACATGGATCACGGTCCAAGCCTCTGTGCGACGCGCTTACTTCCAACTGTTAGCTGCCCGCCGCCGCGCGGTGCTTGCTCGCGTTCAATGCGAGTACTCAGAGCGTGCTTATGAAGCTCAGATAAAATTGGTGATCGCTGGCGAGTCAGCCCCTTATGAACCGTTGCAGCTAAGAGTCTTGACGACACAGGCGCGAGCGTCGTTGATTCGAGCCCAACAAGACGCCATCGCCGCTTGGCGAACTCTGGCCGCAACCGTGGCTGTTCCTGCACTTGAGCCCACCAATATCGAAGGCCGAATCGACTGCCCTGCACCGGATATTTCTTACGAGAGCGCAGTAAAACGCCTGACAGCCGTGCATACAGATCTTCGAATCGCCGAAAACCTCATTTCAAAAAATCGAACGCTGGTTACTCTCGCAGACCGAACTCCAATCCCGGATCTCAATGTCGGCTTTGTGTTACAGCAAGACTATACGTTTAAGCCCGGAGGGAACACGTATAATCTATCCGTAGGAGGTGCGGTACCTGTTTGGAACCAAAATCAAGGTAACCGAATATCTGCACGAGCTGAATTGGTGCGATCAGCACAATTGGTCACCGATACCGAGAATCAACTCATTGCAAAGCTTGCTGCGACATACGGCATATATAAGTCGAACCGTCAAATGGCATCTTCGTTTCGATCGGACGCTTTGAGCGACCAAGTCAGGGCGTATCGCGGAATCTATCAACGCTATTTAACAGATCCGAGTGGAATCAGTTTCAACGATGTGATTGTGGCGCAGCAGACCGTAAGCGGAGTGCTCAATCAGTACCTCGACATTTTGCAAGCTCAATGGCAAAGCACGGTGGATCTTGGGGAATTGCTCCAAGTCGATGACGTCTTCCAAATGGGGGACGCTGTGCCTGTAGCCGAGATCCCAAACTTCTAAACATGACCATGCTTGCGTTCGACGAGAAGAGTCGAAAATACTTGGCCACCGCATAAGCACACAAATGCGCTGGATGCTAAAGTGTTGGTTTAGGAGTTTGTGAAAATGAATACGCGTCGCCAATTCTTTCTGTCTCTTTCGTCCACACTTGCCATCTTCACCGCCGGCAGCTTCTCTCGACCCGGTTCTTGTTTTGGGAGTGAACCTCCCTCGATCGAGATCCTCGACACCAGAGTCATCAGTTGGAAACCGCCCTTGTATCACGGATGGCCAACGCTGACTCGACGGGCTGACGGAGAATTGCTTCTCGCCTTTTCAGGTGGACGAGAAAGGCATGTATGTCCTTTTGGGCGACTCGAATGGATGCGTTCGAAAGATAATGGAGAAACCTGGGGTTGGCCGCAGGTTTTGTACGATAGCCCCATCGACGATCGCGATGCGGGCGTGGTGGAAACAGCGAGAGGGTCGATACTTGTAACCACGTTCACTTCGCTCGCCTATGAGCCTATCCTAAACCGTGCAGAGACCGCGCAGCCTGGTCAGCCAGGCGCATTTGCGGATCCAAAGCTCCTGCTGGAATGGCAAGCTGTCCACAATCGTCTGTCAGCAGCACAGCGGAAAAGCGAATTGGGAATGTACATGATCCGGTCCACGGACGGCGGAATCAATTGGTCCCCTCGCTATGCTGTCCCATTGAACAGCCCACACGGTCCAGTTGTGTTAAGCAATGGCAGATTGATCTATGCCGGCAAAGCCCTTTGGGGCGACGACCGAGTCGGCGTTTGTGAATCGCTGGACGACGGTCTGACTTGGCAGTGGATTGCAACGATTCCATCGCGCCCTGGAGACGACCCAAGAGAATATCATGAGTTGCATGCTGTGGACGGAGTAGATGGGAAAATCATTTGCCACATTCGAAATGAGAATGCGGCGGACAAAGGGCACACATTACAAAGCGAATCAAAAGATGGAGGGCTTTCTTGGTCGATCCCTCACTCCATCGGTGTTTGGGGATTGCCTTCGCACTTGCTCAAGTTGCGTGATGGTCGACTGCTCATGACTTATGGGTTTCGACGTTCTCCTCTCGGAATTCAAATGCGGACAAGTGGTGATTCGGGAGCATCTTGGAGCGATCCTATTTCCATTTCGACCGACGGTATCTCAGGCGACCTGGGTTACCCGTCTACGGTAGAATGTGCCGATGGAACCATGGTTACGGTTTGGTACGAAGTTCTAGCGGGCTCTCCACTTTCGCAATTACGGCAATCGCGATGGCATTGGAAATAAGGTCATCGTCAGATCGCGACTCTTGGCAAAAGGCCACACGGAACATGGGAGAGTGCTTTGCTGTATGGAATACGGTTACCCAATCGGTACAACGTCGGCTACATTGAAGAAAACTATCGAAGAACAAGGACAACTAAAATGGTTCAAAAACTTAGTGCGATGTTGGCGTTTGCGCTGAGCGCCATTTGTGCCTTAACGCTGAGGGCGGATGAGCCGAAAAAGACGGTAGCCAATTTGACGTTCGCTGAGCCGATCGCCGCGATTGTTTACGATCATTGCTTATCGTGCCATCGTCCGGGCCAGTCTGGACCGTTTTCGTTGCTCACTTATTCGGATGTATCGCAACGAGCAGAGACGATTCAAGCCGTGATTCGCGACGGCTATATGCCCCCTTGGAAAGCAGTCCATACCGGGATTGATTTTTCCAATGATCGCCGGTTAAGCGAACAAGCGAAGAAGCAACTAACGGAGTGGATTGATGCCAAGTGCCCAGAAGGGGACCCAACAAAAACACCGACTCCACCCAAGTTTCCGGATGGTTGGAGTTTGGGCGTGCCGGATATCGTAGTGAGAATGGATCGGCCGTTTACGATACCGGCAGATGGACCGGATATTTACCGATCCTTTGTATTTCCGATTAGCCTACCGGAAGACAAATGGGTCAAAGCCATCGAACTGCGTCCTACTGCTCGAGGTGCAGTCCATCATGCCCTGTTCTTCCTGGATATGGATGGAGCAGCGCGTGAACAAAAGAGCCTTGATGGTCAACCCGGGTTCGCGGGCATGAATTTCCTCAAAACGCGAGGCAATTCTCTGGAGCGGATGCCCGAAAGTATGTCTCGCGGGTTGGGCGGATACGTCCCTGGGGCGACTCCCAATCGTTTGCCAGGTGATCTCGCCCGCTACTTGCCAAAGGGGAGCGACATTGTCATGCAAACACACTTCCATCCGAGTGGCAAACCCGAAGTGGAGCAAGCGGAACTTGGGATCTACTTTGCCGATCGAGCACCCAAGCAAAAGCTCGTCGCTGTTCAGATGCCGCCTGTATTTGGCATGGGAGCAGGTCTAGACATTCCTGCGGGCAAATCTGATTTTGTGATGCACGATGAGTATGTTTTGCCGATCGATATATTGGGTTTTGAAATCGGAGGGCACGCCCATTACATCTGCCGCGAGATGACGATGACGGCAACTCAACCTAACGGAAAGGCAACAGAGCTGTTGCGCATCAACGACTGGGATTTGGATTGGCAGGATCAGTACCTGTACAAGAACCCTGTAGCTCTGCCCAAGGGAACGAAGCTGACGGTCGACATCACCTATGACAACTCGGCAAAGAACCCCGAGAACCCATTCTCACCACCTCGGGATATCAGTTGGGGACGTGAATCGACCGATGAGATGGGTTCCATTACGATGCTGGTCCTTGCTGCCGCCGAAAACGAGCGGCCCGTTTTGGAACTTGCCCTACAAGACCGCATGCGGGACGCGTTTGGCAATCGAATCAGGAGCCAAATGGGGCGAATCGGCGGTTTACTCGGCGGCGGTAATGGGCTAGATGGCACATTCGTGAAACTCCTGGATCGCAACCGGGATGGTAGTCTTCAGAAAAGCGAAATACCTGCAAAATTTCGGGATCGGTTGCTTGATTTGATGGACAACAACAACGATGAACAGATTGACAAAAGCGAAATGGAATCTGGTCGCAAGGAAATGGAGCGACTCTTGGATCGAAGGCCAAAGGGTAAGTAGACCCAGGCCTATGCCCTACCAGCGTGTTGCAAACGAAGCGATTGTTGTCGTAGGTCTTTTCCTAGTCTTGTTAGCCAATGGTTTTGCATTCGGCGACGACACCATTGATTCCAATCCGTCACCGTTACCGTTTGAGTTTGTGGACGTCCATGGCAAGAAAGTTTCGACAAAAGACCTTTCGAATCATCAAGCGATGGTCCTTGTCTTTGTGACCACGGACTGTCCCATAGCCAACAGTTATCAACCAACTCTTGCACGTATGTATCAAGAGTTTCAAAAGAAGGGATTTGTGTTCGTTCTAGTCCACGAAGGGCCCGAACAAGCAAAGGAGACAATCGAGAATCATACCCGCGAATACGCAGTACCGTTTTTCGTTGCATTGGATCCGAAGCATTCGATTGCCCAAAAGTTTGGAGCGACAACGACTCCAGAAGTGTGCGTCCTAAACAAAAAAGGCGAACGGCTTTATCTCGGGAGAATCGACGATCTTCATCAAGGCTTTGGCAGAAAACGATTTGCTGCGACTCGCGAAGACTTAAAGATCGCTCTGATGGAAATCGCAAGCGGCGCACAAGTTAGCGTGCCAACGACACGTGCAGTGGGCTGTTTGATTCCGCCCAAACGCTAAGCACCAACTGTCGACTGTTGACCAGACAATGGCACGGTCTTATTGAAAGGCCATCGGATTGCCGTTTCAAAATTTTGGCGTCGATCATAACTTAGGCAGTCAGGTCGGCTAACATAATCAGACGGTGCGACGAGCGCCAGCCTCTATTAGCCACAAAGCATAACAAATCCCCAGGGCAAGCCTGGGCTAGTTCGAATCCCGCCGGCCTTGTGCGGCGGTTTGTTCAGGTTTTTAGGCTAAACCGCACGACGAGCGTCGGACCGTGTTATGATCGAAGCCAACATCTTTGCGCAAAGGTTTAACCTGCTATTTCATACACGGCGTACCGCAGGTCGGTGTCGGTGACACGTGCAACAAGGAGAATGTGATCAAGCTTTTATCCCATCGAAGCTTACTGCCGCTTGTGTTGGTTGCTGTTTCACTTGCCCCGCCTTCGCCGCAGGGACCTTTTTTGATGCAAGACCCAACGACGGCTGATGCACTATTGGGTGTAGGCGTTTTATACAAGGAAGAAAACGTCCAACATCCTCCGGACGGGATAGGATCGCAGTTAGGTTTGCATGCTGGGCTACCGTCTTGATTGCAATGGGTAGCGGCAGCATATCGATTTAGCGGTACGTCGCGTCCGCCGCTTCCTTCCGAACGACATCCGTGAGTTCCGCAAGGTGCTGCCGGTTGATCGTGTGAGCAGTTTTTGCGATCGGAGCAACCGCATTGTCCGTCGACATGTCGTGAACAGTGCGCGGCAAGTGCTGCTCTTTGCGAGGAATAATTGTTCCAGAGATTTGGGCTGCAATCGTTGCAGTTCATGAACGTTGCAAGCTGGGAATACGGGCTATTCGCGCAGTCGGAAATGAATTCGGTCGCTAAAAACGTGGCGGCATTGCTTGCCGATTGGTTCGGACGCAACTCGGATTGCGCCCAGGCTACGGAAGCCACGAGAAAAAAAACGAGCGCTGCGTGCATCATGCGTCGCATGGTATTTGAGCCTATTGGAAAGTCCTCCGTGATGCGCGTTATCCATTCAATATTGGCTTGTCGAGCGGATGCACGCCTAAAATCAAAGGTAAGCGATCGCGAATAGCCCTATGCCGCAGCAACGTTTAGCCGCTTTCACCGCGAGACTTATGTCGCGGCGGGATTCGCTAGGTCGCCTACCTTCGTTGAGAAACTGTTGCACCCATTTCCCGAACACGCAAATCAAGTTGCGAAAAATCGACTCTAATCCATGTCCAAACGAATCGTTATGGTACGATTCCAACAGATATGACGTTTTTCCGCATCGGTTGCCGTTTTTTCGCTGCCACGGCTGCCACGGCTGCCACAAATGATTCCTTTCTCCACGCCGTCTTAACGTTATATTCATCTTGTCTTCACATTTTACGGATATGGTTTGAACTTAGAAAAGAGATCGCCTATGTCACTTCATTTGAGCCAAGACCTTTCTGAAGCGCACAATTCACTGCTAAAGCTTTCAGGCAGTGTTGAGGACATGATTGCGTCTGCGGTGCGGTCGTTGGTTGAAAGACGAGGCGCCTTGGCAGCGGAGGTGATCGATCGAGACAGTCAAATCGATCGGAGCGAAGTGCGAATCGAAGAGGATTGCTTGAAAATGCTTGCACTCCATCAACCTGTGGCCGCCGACCTACGACGCATTACCACGATGATGAAGGTTAACAATGATTTGGAACGCATTGCGGACCTAGCCTGCAACATTGCAACACGAGCCGACAGTTTGTGCCCGCATCCGGAATTTCCGATCCCACCCGGAATTAACGAGATGGCATTAATGTCGACATCGATGGTTCGACGCAGTTTGGACGCGTTCGTTCAACGAGACACAGAGCAAGCTCGCAGGGTCATCGAAGACGATGATTTAGTCGACGCCAAAAACGTGGAAGTCATCGAGACCCTCAATTCGTTGATGTCCCGCGACAGCACACAGATTTGGGCGGCCATGCATTGTTTTTCCATTTCACGCCATTTGGAACAAATTGCAGACCACGCCGTTAACATCGCCGAAGACATCATTTACATGGTCGATGGAGTCATCGTTCGACATCGTCATTTGCTTCAGCGTCCCTTGGTACATGAATCGTAGAAACCCACTCGTACAGGCACCTATCGGAAGACATTACCCATGCCAAAAAGCAAAATACTCGTCGTAGAGGATGATCGAGCGCTTTCCGAGATACTGATTTACAACTTGGAAAAGGCTGGATTCGATGTTTTCAAAGCCATGGATGGTCGAGATGGATTAAATCAAGCCCAACTGCGATTGCCAGATTTGATCTTGCTTGACGTGATGTTGCCAGTCATGGATGGAATGGAAGTTTGCAGGCGATTGCGAGCTCAACCCGAAACGGCCACCGCAACGATTATCATGCTTACGGCAAAGTCAGAGGAGTCCGACCAATTGGTTGGCTTTTCCGTGGGAGCGGACGATTACGTGACGAAACCGTTCAGCGTCCGCGTATTGCTTGAGAGAATTAAGGCCCTTTTGCGTCGTAAATCCAGGCCCATTGAAGAAGACGCGGACACGGTTGCACGTCTTGGAATTGCGCTCGATAGGCGACGATACCGCGTCACTGTCGATGCGGGATTGGTCGATTTGACAAAAACCGAATTCCGACTCTTGGATACGTTGATTCGTCAACCCGGCCGAGCGTTTGACCGTTCCGAACTGATCGATTCGGCGCTTGGCGAGGACACTCTGGTTCTGGAACGCACGATTGACGTCCATATTCGTGCGTTGCGCAAGAAAATTGGCGAAAAAGCGGATGCGATCGAGACGGTACGGGGTGTGGGCTACCGTTTTCGCGAAGAGTAGGCTAGTCTTCTAGGGCTGTTCCTTTTGATTTGCTCGCCTGCGGCTCCGCGCAGGTCTACTGACCTTACCTAGACAACCAATCCACCATGACCACCTCTACCCTTTCGCGGCCTGTTGAGTTGTTGCCCGCTCAGACCATAGACGGAAAGAAACCAACCCGCGAACAAGTTCCAAAAGGAGAGGTCTTGTGCTCTTACTGCACAGCCAAATGTTGTCGGTACTTTGCATTGCCGATCGATGCGCCGACGACACAGCAGGATCTAGATTTCATTCGCTGGTACTTACTGCATGACCGAGCAACCGTTTTCATCGAGGACGGCACATGGTATTTGCTTGTGCACACAGACTGCAAGCACTTGCAAGCAGATCACCGCTGCGGAATCTATCATACGCGTCCCCAAATTTGCCGCGATTATTCGACTGACAACTGCGAATTCGATGAGGACGCTGTTTATGAGATGTACTTTGAAACTTCCGAACAAGTGGCGGAATATATGGAAGCTCGCTTTCATTCAGCCGACTTGAGCGCCATTCGAAGTCCCGAACCTTCCTTGCTTCCGATTCTGTCGTAGGCTCTAGGCAATTGCACGTAGTAAATGGTTTTTGAATGGCTTTGATTGAACCGAGAACACTCAAGGGATTCCGCGACTTTCTGCCTGCGGCCATGATCCCGCGCGAAAAACTGATGGAAGTTGCTCGGCGGGTTTATCGGCGTTACGGGTTCGTGCCCATCGACACGCCTACGCTCGAGTTACTGGAAGTTCTGACCGGAAAAGGCTCCGAGGAAACCGATCGGCAGATGTACCATTTCATCGACAACGGCGGTAGAGCCGTTGGGATGCGATTTGACTTGACTGTTCCTCTAGCTCGATTCGCTGCTCAGCACATTCAAGAGCTGGGTATTCCATTCAAGCGTTATCAAATTGCTCCTGTATGGCGTGGCGAGACGCCGCAGGCTGGTCGATTCCGAGAATTCGTTCAATGTGACTTCGATACGATCGGGACGACGAGCGTGGTGGCCGACATCGAGACGGCCCTTGTTATTCACGAACTCATGCATGAAGTGGGCGTTCATCGCTTTCAAATTCGTATCAACAATCGACAAGTGCTAACGGGACTTCTCGAGCAATTGGATTTGAAGGGCTCAAGTACGGCTGTACTGCGTGCGCTCGACAAATTCGACAAAGTGGGTGCCGAACAGGTTTCCAAAGAACTGACCCAAGCAGGTTTGAATGCGACTCAAATCGATCAGGTCCTCGCATTGTCTGCGATTCGCGGATCGACTGAGGAGGTGCTTTCTCAACTCGACCCACTGCTCAAGGGTTCGGACCAAGGCCAGCAAGGCATTGAGCGGCTGCGGACACTCTGTGGTGCGATGAAGGCGGCAGGCGTTAGCGAAGAGTTTTATCGCCTCGATGTTTCCATCGCTCGCGGTTTGGATTACTACACAGGGGTTGTGTTCGAAACAACGCTTGGCGATTTGCCAAGTATTGGAAGCGTCTGCAGCGGCGGCCGCTACGACAACTTAGCCGAAGTGTACACCAAGCAGCACCTGCCGGGCATCGGAGCATCGCTAGGCCTCGATCGATTGCTTGCAGCCCTTGAGCAACTAGGGCTGATACCGAAGACCGCATCTGCGGCCGATGTCTTTATTCCGTTATTCGATGCGCATCGACTCAACGATTATTTTGCATTGGCGTCCATCGTCCGATCGGCTGGTTGGTCCGCTGAAGTCTATCCAGAACCAAAAAAACTTGGTCAACAACTCAAGTACGCAGATCAACGCGGATTCAAAATCGCGTTGATCGCAGGTTCACAAGAATTAGATGCAGGCGAAGTTCAAATCAAGAACTTGGCAAGCCAAATCAAGACACAAGTCGAATGGCGTACCAATCCCGATAATCTCGTCGACGGCTTGACTCAGATGTTGCGAGTGCAGAATGATTTAGCGTGATGCAATGCATGGCTTCGCGGTTGATTTGCCTTTTGGATTCCCTACCAACAACAACTTTCTGGACGGACATGAGAATTCGATTCGGTTGCGTTATCCTTTCGTTTGTAGCAAGCATCGCTTGGATGAACCACCAAGCCGAGGCTGATGAGACTCATGTAGACAAGCAGTTTTCGCAGTCCATTCTCCCGTTTCTAACGAAGTACTGCTGTGATTGTCACGATGAAAAAACGCAAGAAGCCAAATTGGACCTGTCGATCTACAAGGCCACCGGCGATGTCACCCGAGCACTGCCGCTCTGGGAACACGTTTTGTCACGCGTGAAGGGCAGTGAAATGCCTCCCGTTGATTCGGAAGCACAGCCATCCGCCGAAGAACGACTCAATTTCGTCAATTGGATTCGAGCGACTCGACGACAAGAAGCCATGCGCAACGCCGGCGACCCTGGAGTCGTCCTGGTGCGGCGACTGAGCAATGCCGAGTACAACTACAGTATTCGAGATCTAACCGGCGTCGATATCAATCCTACTCGTGATTTCCCAGTCGATCCAGCCAATGAAGCGGGATTCGACAACTCCGGGGAATCGCTTTCGATGTCGCCAGCCCTGCTTAAAAAATACTTGGAAGCGGCTCGTCTAGTTAGCGAGCACCTGGTTCTCAAGCCCCATGGGTTTTCGTTTGCTCCCCATCCTGTAATGACGGAAACAGACCGTGATAAGTACTGTGTCAAACGGATCGTGCAGTTCTACGCGAAACAACCAACCGATCTATCGGATTATTTTCTGGCTGCTTGGCGATTTCGTCAACGTGAGTCAACCGGCAAGCGTGAGTCAACCGGCAATAACGAGTCAACCGGCAATACGGAGATGCCGTTGTCGGAGATGGCATCCCAAGCTGGCATTAGCCCCAAGTTCTTATCGATGGTCTGGTCATCGCTCACAGACACACAAGATGCATCTGGACCGCTAGCCCATTTGCAATCCATGTGGAATAAGTTGCCATCCGATTTGAGCCAAGAAATCGAAGCAAAGTCGGGATGCAATGTCATGCGCGACTTCGTTGTTACCGTGCGTCGTAAACTTGAACCAGCCGTTGATAATCTAGACCTAAAAGGCATACACAAGGGATCGCAACCATTCGTGCTTTGGAAAAACGACCAGTACGCAAGTTATCGTCGCTCATTGAGTCGAAAAGCTCTCGTCAACGAATCGGACGCTGGCGAAAAAAAAGAAGGGCAAACTCTCAGCGACCACGTTGAGCTCGCATTGATGGTTCCTGCCGAGGCTTTGCGGCGAGCACAGTACGATGCGTCGCTGACGCGTTTTTGTAGCGTATTTCCAGACGCTTTCTATATTTCCGAACGAGGACGGGACTATGAGGGTAAGCCAAAAGATCAACAAGAGAAAGGCAGACTCCTGAGCGCAGGCTTCCATAGCATGATGGGGTATTACCGGGATGATGCTCCACTCTGTGACATGATCTTGTCCGATGCAGAGAAACAAGAAATCGATGACTTATGGCGAGAACTTGACTTTGTGACGGCTGCACCCATGCGGCAGTATGCGGGGTTCGTTTGGTTCGAACGTACCGATTCAGCCTATATGCGAGATGAAGAGTTTGATTTTGCAAGAGCAGAGGACAAGTCCGTTACGACCGAAGAAATGATCCGCAAGCTAGCAGCAACCTATGTTGCCAAAGCGAAACGCACCATGAGCGAAGGGGTGCCCATTCAAGCGCTGGAAAGCTACTTCGAGCGAATGAACGACCAGATACGTTGGATCGAAAAAACCAGGTTGGTTGCTGAGCCAAGCCACATCGAATCGCTTGTGAGCTTTGCAGCCAAAGCATGGCGACGAAGTCTAACTCAAGAGGATCAACAGCAGATTCAGGCTTTTTATCGATCGTTGCGAATGACGGAGGGACTTAGCCACGAAGATGCGATCCAGGATTCCTTGGTTGCGATTTTGATGTCGCCTCACTTTTGTTACCGAAGCGATTGTGCAGTGGCGGGTACTGCGCGTAGACCGCTGACGGATACTGAGTTAGCGAGCCGATTGAGCTTTTTTCTATGGTCGAGCGTGCCGGACCAGACGTTATTGGAACGGGCTGCGGCAGGCGAATTGCACAATCACGATACGATGGTCTCGGAAGCCCGTCGGATGCTGCAAGATCCACGTTCCCGAAGTCTCGCGACCGACTTCGCTGGTAACTGGTTGGATTTCCGGCGATTCGAAGAGCACAACAGCGTGGATCGAAATCGATTTCCGGGCTTTACCGACGCGTTGAGGCAAGCGATGTTTGAGGAGCCTGTTCGGTTCTGCATGGATGTTATACAGAATGATTCTTCGGTGCTCGATTTCACGGAAGCGAAACACACGTTTGTCAATGCGGACTTGGCTCGTCACTACGGCATACCAACTAGCAAAGAGATTCCCGTGGACAAATGGATTCGCGTCGACGATGCAAGTCACTATGGACGGGGTGGATTGCTGCCGATGTCCGTGTTCTTGACAAAAAATGCACCTGGGCTCCGCACTAGCCCGGTCAAGCGAGGTTATTGGGTTGTTCGACGATTGCTTGGAGAAACCATTCCGCCTCCACCACCCAATGTGCCGGAACTGCCAAGCGATGAGTCGCAACTGGGCGAAAAATCGTTGCGGGAGACGTTGGCGATGCACCGGGATCATGCTGCTTGTGCAGGCTGCCACAATCGTATTGATTCGATCGGTTTGGTTTTCGAAAACTATGGGCCGGTCGGAGAACGCCGAGAAATCGATCTCGGAGGGCGAGCCGTTGACACGTTGGCCACCTTTCCTGACGGTAGCCAGGGGCAAGGGATTGACGGATTGCGCAACTACCTCAAACAAAGCCGTCAACAAGAATTTGTGGACAATCTATGTCGTAAATTGCTATGCTTTAGCTTGGGCCGGTCGCTTGTCCTTTCCGATGATCCCTTGATTGAGCAGATGCAGTCGCGGCTGACATCGCAAGACTATCGATTTAGCGTCCTGGTCGAGACCATTGTAACGAGTCCGCAATTCCTTGAGAAACGCGGCGATTCCCCGCTAGAAAACCTACCCATTTCTTCGAATCCATAGCTATGCGTTCCACTCCATTTTCGCAGATATCGCGTCGAACCTTGTTGCGTGGGGCGGGTGTTACGGTCGGATTGCCCTGGCTCGAATCGATTCCTGTTTGGGGTTCGTCCAGCGCCCGAGAAGGCTCGGAAGGTAGTTTTCCAAAACGATTCGCGGCCTTGTTTATGGCCTGTGGAATCAACCCCGATCATTGGTGGGCGAAAGGGGCAGGCAGCGACATGGAGTTGGGCAAGAGCCTAGCGCCCATGGAGCCGCTCAAGAACAAGATGAATTTCATCTCAGGGCTATTTAACAAGAACTCAACAGGAGTCGGTATCCATCCGGGGCAAACGGGCAATATCCTTTCCGGTGCGAGTTTGCAAAAGGGTTCCGAACTTCGAGGCGGCATCAGCGTCGACCAAGTATTGGCGAATCAACTTGGTCAACAAACAGTCCAGGCAAGCTTGGTGCTTGGATGCGAACAGCCCATTACAGGCTACCACGAGACGAATTTCTCGATGGCGTATAGTTCCCACATTTCATGGCAGAACGCGACGTCGCCAGTACCGATGGAAGTCTATCCCTCGTTGGCTTTTGATAGTTTATTTGACAATCGCGGGAGTCGAAGAAATCAAAGCGTACTCGATCGCGTCAAAGAGCAAGCAGCGAGCCTCAGTCTCGATGTCAGCGGTGGTGACCGCGCAAAACTGGACGAATTTCTGACCAGCGTGCGAGAGGTCGAAAAGCGTGCGGAACGCATGCGGATAGAAAAAGAAAACGCCGCAGAGCGCGCGCAGGATCAACCCTTGATCCGCATGAAGCGTCCCGACAACGGATTGCCGGAAGATATTCGCGAACACATGCGATTGATGTGCGATATCGTGGCGATTGCGTTTCAAATGGATAAAACCCGCATTGCAACGCTGCTGCTGTGCCGTGACATTTCGGGCTTGTTCTATCCTTTTCTGGATGCTCGGAATGCTCATCATTCCGCATCGCATAATGAAAAGTCTGATGAATTCGAGAGGATTTCCACTTACTACTGTAGCCAACTCGCCTACCTTGCGAGCCGGTTAGACCAGATGCAGGAAGGTGATGGAACGGTGCTTGACCATTCGTGCTTGATGTTCATCAACAACATGTGGAGGGGCAGCACCCATGACTCGAGCAATGTGCCACTGCTTACCGCAGGTGGCTTAGGCGGTTCCTTGCAAACCGGTCGGGTTCTCAACTTTCGCGACAAAGGGGATGACCAACGCAAACTCTGCAGTTTCTACCTTTCGCTCATGCATCGCATGGGGCATAACGCGGACCGGTTTGGTGACGCGGATACGCCGCTTGCGGATTTGTAGGCATCGATCATAACACGGTCCGCCGCTCGTTGTGCGGTCTAGCCTAAAAACCTGAACGAACGGCCGCACAAGGCCGGCGGGATTCGAATCACCCCAGGCTTGCCCTGGGGATTTGTTATGTTTTGTGGCTAATCGAGGCGGGCGATCGCCGCATCGTCCAGCTAACGCTCTCGTTGAGACACGCGTCGGTGGACATGTTACTTGAGCGCCTGATCCATGAATGCGTAGGCAGCCTGCCGCATCGAGTCTGGAAAATCATGCTCGCAATCGGGATGCTCGACCCTCAAGAATCCGGAATACCCATTCAGTTCAAAAATAGAGCGGGCAGATTCGGCAATGCGATCGACACTCTCAGCGCGAAAGTTTGAGTCTCCGAGCGGAGCGATGATGAGAGTCCTTCTGGGGGCTAGTGCACCGATCATCTCATGGAAGTCGAACGGAATCTCTTGTAATCGTCCTCGAAACTCTGCCAACTTGAGCATGTACCGTGTTTGACACCAGCCCTTCTGCGGAAACCAGTTGGCTTCGTTACCTTGATAGTAATCCAAGTACGAGTCCAATCCACAACTTGACACAATCACCTTCAATCGGTCATCGAAAACGGCGGTATACACGGAGTTATGCCCACCCAACGAATGTCCGATCGTACCGAAACCACGCTCTCGATCCACGAACACCAAGGACTCTAACAAATCGAGGCCGCGAATATTATCCCAGACCGCTTTGAGTGTTCCGCTTTCCCAACCCAACGCCGAAATGTCAGGTTGGTATTTGGCCAACAGGGGGTAGTTCGGCGCGAGAGTCACGTATCCGCGTTCCGCAAGCTCTAACGCGTAACTGCGATTCGGAGTCTCGCTGAGTCCGACCACCGTTCCGTGGCCAACGACATTGTTAGTGCCATGAAGGCACAGAGCCGCAGGTGCTTTTGACTTGCCTGTCAGGACCGATTTTGGAATCAGGAGGTAAGCAGGGACACGCGAACCGGGTTCGGACGCGTAAGTCACGAGTCGTCGAACATAACTGCCGCCATCGAATTCTTCTTCGATCTTGAGATCTAATGGACAACGTTTTTCTTTGCCGGGTAATTGACCCATGACCGATTCCATGCCTTGCACAATCGATTGACGACGCAATAGCCAATCCGCAATTGTCTTGACCTGTTTTGTGGTGCCACTTTTGTCTCGATAGACCATCAAATTGTCCCGAGGCAATCGAATGACTGGCTTCGTTTCTTGGGCGTTGATCCAACTTGATTTACTGGCCGCGCTGAACGCGCATGCGCTGCTTAAGTGCAAAAAAGTTCTTCGAGTTAACAATGCAATGTTCCCCTTTACGTGATCGTTCCAACAATGCTCGTCGCCTTTCATCATCGTCTTTCGCTCCGCGAAAGAATGCGTCATTCACGCACCTTTTGCGGAGCAAAAGGCGACAATGTTTTGCCCCTCGCGGATCCAATCATAGCCTATCCGAGGGAGAACAAAGTGGCATGGGCGCCCTCGCCCTCATCTTTACCCACATTTCAGAACACGCTAGACTCGAAATCCCAATGGATTTGCGTGATCTCCGTGCGTTTTCTCCCCCTCGCCCCGCTTCGGGGATAGGGGGTCGGGGGGTGAGGGGAAGATCCCTGACTTGGTAGCCTCCGGTTCAGTGGTTTGTTTACGCTTCTGAAACGAGGATAGACATTGCATTCACGATCAAAAACCAAATCAAAACACAATGTAAACCCCTCACCCCCGGCCCCTCTCCCCGAGACCAGGGCGAGGGGAGCAAGATCAGAAGATGCGGGTAAATATGAGGCGTCTCGCCGGGGATTCACGAGCGCGCTCGTGCCACTACATCAATACTTCGTTGACGACGCTTGCCGGTACGACGCCGGTGAGTTTGAAATCGAGCCCTTGCGAGCGGACGCTTAATCGTTCGTGATGAAGGCCTAGTTGGTGCAAGAGCGTTGCATGAATATCTCGAACATGAACCGAGTGATCGACAGGGCCAAATCCAAACTCATCTGTCTCACCATAAATAGTTCCAGGTTTGAAGCCACCACCTGCAAACCACATGGTGAATGCGTCGATATGGTGATTGCGTCCAGTCGATTCTCGAACTTCTCCCATGGGTGTGCGTCCAAACTCACCACCCCAAACCACGATCGTGTCCTTTAGCAATCCGCGTCTCTTCAAATCAAGAACCAAGCCGGCACACGACTGATCGATCTCGCGGCAAATCGATGGCAGGTGTTCCTCCAGGTTTTCGGTGGCCCCTCCGTGATGGTCCCAATTCGTATGATAGAGTTGAACAAAGCGAACGCCCCGTTCGACCAGACGCCTTGCCAGCAAACAGTTTCTTGCAAAGCTGACTTCTTTGGGATCCTTGATGCCATATAGGTCGAGCGTTTCGGCGCTTTCGTCTGCGGTATTCATAAGATCCGGTGCACTCGACTGCATGCGATAGGCCATCTCATAGGCATTGATACGAGTCGCAATCTCGTCGTCACCCGTGTCCGCTAGCCGCTTGGAATTCAACCTGCCAACGGCATCAATCACTTGCACCTGCTGGCTTTCGCTGATCGATTCAGGCGTTGTCAGATTTAAGATCGGTTCACCGCGATTGCGAAGCGGTACACCTTGATAGGTTGAGGGCAGCATGCCACTCCCCCAAAGTACGGCTCCCCCGCGAGGCCCACGAGGCCCACTCTGCAGCACTACGAATCCAGGCAAATCTTTGCATTCGCTACCCAGACCATACGTTAACCAAGAGCCCATGCTGGGGCGTCCGAATTGGCCGGTCCCCGTGTTCATGAACAGCTTGGCGGGTGCATGATTGAAGAGGTCGGTTTTGCATGTGCGGATGAATGTTAGCTCATCAACGATCTTTGAAGTGTAGGGCAACAGGTCGCTGACCCAGGCGCCGCTCTGTCCATACTGATCAAACGTCCGCCGCGTTCCGAGCAAATTGATTCGGTGGCTGCTGTCCATGAATGCAAAACGTTTGCCTTCCAAATAGCTCGGAGGGATGGGTTGCCCATTGAGCCGATTGAGCGCTGGCTTATGGTCGAACATATCCAGTTGGGATGGACCACCCGCCATGAACAAATAGATAACTCGTTTGGCACGAGGCGGAAAGTGCGGCGGTTTGGGGGCAAGTGGATTATCCGATGGATCAGCGTTTGCGGAACTTGCGACCAGGTCAGCGAGCGCCATCGCGCCGACTCCAACACCGCATTGGCGGAAGAAATGACGGCGAGTCTGCTCCTGAAGGAATTGTTCGTAGTTCATTTGTTGCGTCGATGGGGTTTGGGTTTCATGATTCGTTGAGCATTCGGACTTTATTCTCGCGTGACGGTTTCATCCAAGTTGAGCAACACGCGAGCGGCGCTCAAGCGATCGAGTTTGCCAAGGATCTCGATTTCGTCCGCGCGAGGGGGGCGAGATGTACATCGCTGGAAGGCTACCTCGATTCCATTGTGTTCAATGATTTTCTCCAGTGCCTTTGCGAATTCAAAAAAGGCAGCGTCATTGAGCAGTGTCAGGGCTTGAAGCGGTGTGTTGCTACGAATGCGACGGGTGCAGGAACTGTTTCCCTCGGGAGCGTCAAACACGTTGAGAGACGGTGGTGGAGTGGCCCGATAGAGGAATGTATACAGTCCCCGTCGATAACGATCCTCTCCCGTGCTAACTTTCCATTCCCTTTTCACTTGCCCTTGGTTCATCACTCCGTCCGGGATCGGAGGAAAAACGGGAGCGCCCCCCATCTTGCTTGAAAGCAAACCACTCGCTGATAATCCGACGTCGCGAACGATTTCCGCGTCGAGCCTGAGGCGGCGTTGTTTCGCCAAAAACGTGTTTTCGCGATCCTTTTCCCGCAGTTCCGGGCGATCGATTGAGCTCTGACGATACGTGTTTGATGTGACGATCAATTGATGCAAGGCTTTCAGACTCCTGCCTTGCTCCATGAATTCAACCGCCAGCCAATCGAGCAACTCGGGATGCGTTGGCAGTGCGCCTTGCGTACCAAAATCATTCTCGGACTCCACCAAACCGCGGCCAAAATAGTTTTGCCATACTCGATTCACGATGACTCGTGCGGTCAATGGATTCGCCGGAGAAACGATCCATTGTGCTAAATCGAGGCGGTTGAGATTTGATTTCGTTTGGTCCAAAGAATGCAGCACCGATGGCGTGCCACATGAAACTTCCTCGGCTGGGCGAGTGAAGTCTCCTTGAACGAACACGGTCGTTTTGCGAGGTTGTGCCAACTCCTTCATAACAAGCGTATTGACGCCTTGCTCAAGCATCGTATCGATCTGTCGAATGCGGCCCCGTGTCTTCTTAAAGTCGGCATCTGTAGCCCCTAACCCTTCGGCGTAGAGGATTTCCTTTTGCGGGGCAGTTCGTTTCTTTTTTTTATCACCGGACAAAATCTTCTGGGACTCTTTAGGTAGTTCCTTGCGTTGCTCCTCCGTAAGCTGCGCTTCCCAGGTTTCGATGGCCGAATCCATTTTCGCCATGACATCGCGTAGCATTTTGTCGAGTTGCTTTTTCTCCGCGATCAAGTCAGCCGCATTGAGCTCCGGAGGATAGACCGTTAACGTTGGCTCTTCTTGATTGTTGAAGAATGCGAAGAGCTGGTAGTACTCTTTCTGCAATATGGGATCAAACTTATGGTCATGACATTGTGCGCACCCAACCGTCAATCCAAGAAAAACGGTACCGGTCGTTGCAACGCGGTCAAAAACACTGTCGATCCTAAATTGCTCAACATCGATTCCTCCCTCTTGATTGATTTGGGTGTTGCGGTGGAAGCCGGTGGCAATCTTTTGTTGTTCGGTGGCTCCAGGCAAAAGATCTCCCGCCAACTGCTCAATGGTAAATTGATCGAAGGGCATGTCGCGATTGAGTGCGTTGATCACCCAATCGCGATATTTCCAAATTTGACGCGGTGAATCGAGGGAGTACCCGTTGCTGTCTGCATAGCGAGCTTGATCGAGCCACCACCGTCCCCATCGTTCTCCATAATTGGGACTGCGAAGCAAGCGATCCGCTAAGTCGTCGTAGGCGTCGTTTGCGTTGATGGCCCAATTCGCAACAAACGCATCTACGTCTGCAATGGTTGGAGGGAGGCCGGTTATGTCCAAGCTCAATCTTCGTATCAGAGTGGTCGGGTCCGCTTCCTTGGAAGGCGTCAAACCATTTTGCACGAGCTTGTCATGGACGAACCAATCAATCGGGTTTGCGTGTTCGGCGTTGGGTTCGTTGGTTCGTAATGGCAGTTCGACTTTGACGGGCGGAATAAAGGACCAGTGTTTCTCATATTCCGCTCCCTGTTCGACCCAGGCTTGCAAAATCTGGCGTTGCTTGTCGGACAGTTTTTTCCCTGAGGAAGCGAGCGGCATGCATTCGTCGTCGTCCTCCTTCAAAAGAATTCGTCGAACGAGTTCGCTGGTATCGGGTTTGCCGGGCTGGACAGCAACATGGCCAGAATCCAGGGTCGCCAAGGCTCCTTCGCGGGTATCCAATCGCAACCCAGCCTCCCGTTTTGCGTGGTCGAAGCCGTGGCAGGCAAGGCAATTCTCGGAAAGGATGGGTCTGACATCTCGATTGAACTGAATCTGTTCAGCAAACAACGGCGAACCAGCAATTAGGTAAGCGAACGAAACATTGGCCAAGAAAAAAAGATGGATCGATTCCTG
>CAMBSL010000011.1 GCA_945870455.1 Pirellula staleyi DSM 6068
ATGGCACCTACCGAAGGGTCATGGCACCTACCGAAGGGTCATGGCACCTACCGAAGGGTCATGGCACCTACCGAAGAGTCATGGCACCTACCGAAGGGTCATGGCACCTAACGAAGGGTCCACTTTTGTCGGCTGTGTCTCTACCTACCGAAGGGTCCTTCACAGCCACGGGCTGTGTTTGTACTCTCCCGATGAACAAGATGCTGGAAGCAGCAAGGAGCGCATACGCAACGATCTTCATTTTGGACGGTGCGGCAAACCGCGACGCGGTTCAACATCCTAGCCCCGGGGTCGCGCTGCGCACCCCGGGACCATTCGCTCCGACACGGTCGAACCCCATCGGGCCGATGGGGCCGTCCGAGCCCTTCACTTCAGTCTTTAGTTCAGAACAGCACGACTGCTACGTTGCTTGTTGTAAACGACGCTTGCGGGCGAACCGGCCTCCGACAGCAAAACACGCAAGTCCAATGGCAAACACCGAAGTTGGCTCAGGACACACAGCTCCATTTTGGAAGGCATTGACGTCCATGGTATCGTGGTGATCGTCTTGGCCATGGCTGCCATGGCCGGTGTAGAAATCATTCACGTGGTCGGAACCATTCAAATGATTATTCACACCGTCAATCAAAACGCAGTTGAATAGTGGAACATGTCCCCACGTCCCTGCTCCTATAAGCGAAAAGCTTATGACGGATGACTTTATACCCGAAGTGACCCCTTCGAGCTGGAATGTGAAGTTTAAAAGGGAATCAAATGTTCCACCTTCTGCTAGTGGGCTCAGGTTAGCTACACTATTGTGAATTGTCATCGTGCTGCCAGTGTCAACTAGGTTAACCGTCTTGACATATTCGTTCGCGATCCCGCCAAACCCACTCCAATTGATTTGATTTTGACTCCGGAGGGACAGGGCAACCATTGCTAGATTAATGGTTTGGGAGGCACCATCGGCCAGGTTGGTGACAGGGCCAAGGCGGTGCAAAATAGTGTCGGTGGCACCAGTGTTTTTAGGTCCCGCTCCGAAATTGTATGTGCCCAAAGGCACGCCAACGAACGGCGTAACGCCAAGCCCCCCTGCCCCTTGAAAATCAAACGAAGACGCTGTAGTCACTAGGAGATCATACCCGGACATTATATTGACAAAACCTCCGCTTGCAGAAGACGGGTGCAATACCAGCCCCATTGTGATCATCAAACCACAGATTAAATTCGACAGCCTCGATAACATAACATTGTCCTTTTTCCGAGAGAAAAAACCAAACTGCTTGGGTGTCCATTCCAGTCCCACGTCATCCTGACATCAACGTGAGTCATAACGGACTCACAATTGTTTTTTGTTGGCCCTAGCTGGCCTATCTCAAATCGTCCTGGTGAGCGAATTCAATGATGTTTTCAATTTTGTCTAACATTCGCTTGGAGTCGGTAAACGATTGCAGAGCCAGCAACATGTCCGTTGGAAGTGGGCAGGGAACAATTCCCAATCCAACATAACGTTTGCTGCTCATTCGCTGATGGCCCGTCGCGAAGGCTACTTGCTCGTTCTCGGACATCGCAAAATAGTCAAAGCGCACGCCGAGTTGCCCACACTTGATCTCGTCAAGCCGCATCTCGATACGCACCTCGTCCAAGAGGGGCGGAGTCTGATGAAGCTCCACGGAGGCAGATGTTGTTTGAAGGGCAAGCTGCCGATTTGCGACTCGACCGAGCGACTCAGGGACATGGTCCTCCAGAAACAGTTCGCGACACTTTCCTTGCCAGGCGAAGAGATCGAGTGGATTCAGAACGGATATTCGGGGGCACACGGTTGTGAACTCGTAAAAGGGTCCACTCGGCGACTCATTGTGAGCATGACTATAAGCCGGTGAAGTCTGAAAACGCATGCTGCCCTTGCCGATCGTCTCTGCCCCTTTCTCGGTGATTCTCTCGATCGTGGCGGAAGCTGAGTATTGGTGCTCATTCTCATCGAATTCCATCGACACACACACATCGTCGCCAATCGTCGCCCCAACAGGGTCATCGAAACGTGTCGACCAATGAGTGACGCTCAAAGGCGATTCACCTCGGCGGATGGAGTGCCAAAGTTCGGGATCGTTTTCTCGGAGCCACTGGTCGCGGCATTCCGCTTGCCAGCGAAAAAACGTAAGGAAATAGACGTTTCCAACGACATTCGTATCTTGAAACGTGATTCGTGGTCGGTAGGACGTTTGCGTTAGGGTTTTCTGCATGATTGTTCCGGGGGCTATGAGCAATGGCATGTACTAAGCTCGGACTTCCTCGAGCACTGCGATTTTCTCGACAACGGGAGAAGCAGGCCTCGCCCCAGCGATGGAAACGCGGGTGATCGGTTGGCTCTTTGTTTTCGCTTTGCTTATCGCGCTTGCAATGGCGATGCATAATCCGCGAACGGCACACACCGCAATCAGAGCCAGGAAGAGTCCAAAGACGATGTGAAAAAGTTGCAGCGCCGCATAAACGATGGCAACACTGACACCGAATGCGATTTGACGGCCTTTCACGATGGGTGTGGTAGCCGGATCTGGAATCATGTAAAGCGTGAACAGGATAAAGCCAGCGCTCGACATGGGCATGAGCGGCACATACCATGAGTTGCCAGCTAGCCACGCTCGAAAAACACCCTGGACTACGAATCCCAACAGCCAGGCGATGCATAACGTCAAACGCCCAGTTGCAAATCCATGAACAACGATGCCGCTGGCCAAGATTGCGGCTGGTAACGCCCAATGCCAGAAACCTGTAATGTTCTCGGTAAATTGATAGGGCGGCGCCTACCCCACGTCCGAAAACAGAAGCAACGTCACAACAATTCCAAAATTGGATGGATTGAGAAAATGGGTTAGGGAACCGTTGCTGAGCCTGATGCGAAACAACACTTTGGACGCGATCGAAAGGACGGAGGCAAAGATGATTGGTCCCAAACGCTCGTTGGGAAAGAGCAGCATGGCACAGGCGAATCCGGAGATCATGGCCGGGGGCAGAAAGTTGACAAAGCTCAACCAAGAGCCGCTGAATCGAGGTTTGCGACCGAGCGAGCGAGCGTCAACCCATTCGAGCACGATCTGTGCTAAACAAGCGGAAAGAACAGCCACGAAAGGCATCGCCCATGATTGCTCAAACCCAAGAAAGGTGTGCCCAGCAATGTTCCAGGCAATCATCAAAATTGCAAAGTACCAGAGCGCAAACAATCGTAGATGCGCATTGCGATTTGGGTACAGCGATACGGTGGCATTGACCGATACTGTGGGATTGCTTGATGTTTGAATCGTGTTAGATGCTTGAATCATGTACGAACCTATTTGCTTGAAGTACCGAGCAAGATTGTGTGACGACCTGGGGCTATAGAAACGGTTCGCGAGACCAAGTGTCCTTTTCTGGTTCTCCATCGAAGCTCAACATCGATGGTCGCGTTTGGATATTCACCTAGACCAAAATGAATTTCTTGTGAGCTATGTCCCGAATGGCCGACGCCCGATAGGACTTCGGCCACAGAAACCAGTCCCGTTCGTTGGGCAGTTCCTGAGACGGGATTCGTCTTCGGTTCACGCTTAATCGTGGCCGTTGCTCCAATGGCAAAGCTACCTACTGACTCTGCACTTGGATCGATCTCGAAAGGAATTTCGTCATCCAGAGGAAGCACAAGCCGCAGTGAAAGTGATTTGTTATGGTTTGCGATGGAGTTGCGAAAGAAAACCGAAGGTTCCCACTGATTCGCATAAACGAAGTCCAACGAACCGTTTCCATCGGTATCGGCGACGGCGATCCCCCTGGTATTAAACGGATCTCCCATGCCAATGTCGGCGGAGATGTCTACGTATCGACCTGAAGCCGACGAAACATAGATCGGGTTATTGTCGTAACCGCTTAGGGTCGCCGTAGGACTCTGTATTTTAGGCCAAGCCCGTGGGTCGTGGATAAGTCGATCGTTTGTCGTCCCAACGGCTTGCAGTTCTGCCCAACGGTTGATGCCGTGTTGAAGAAATCCGGCCGAGAACAAGGTGCGGTCAATCCATGACAGCTTGGAATCTTTCGTAACAACTCCCTTGGCAAACCCAGTTGCCTGGATCGCTTCGAGTCGTCCATCATTATCAAGATCCACCAGGACGGCATCCCAACCCCAACCACTCCGCGAGAGTCCGTACGGTTCGCTCTTTTGCTCATAAGGTGCACGGTTGTGTTTAAAATCATCAATATTTCCGGTGCTAACCCACAGAAAATGACTCTCTTGGAGGGCCCATTCGTCGGCAATATTGCTGACAAAGATGTCGAGCAAACCGTCGCCGTTGACATCACCGAAACCAACTCCCATACCCTTGAATGAGTCCCGGCCCAATACAAAGGATCGAGGAGTGGTGAATGTACGAACTCCTTCGCATAGTCCGAACTCCAAGTGTCCGGGCTGGGATCGATTATGCAGAAGCCGATCGGGACCAAAGTCGTGACCGATATACAACTCTGGCAACCCGTCACGATCGAGATCGGCAGCTCCGGCGGCCAGGACCCAACCCTTGCCACAATGCTTTTCAAGGACAGAGCTTTGGTCTGCGTACACAACCGTCGGTTGATTGCCGACGGAGGCGGAAAGCCAGCGGAACAGCTTGGCTCCACCACCGTTCTTCGCTCGGGATTTGCCTTCGTGCATCACCGTTGCAATGCCCGTACCATGTTCGTTCAGGATGTCGGCCCCATCTTGAAAGAAATTGCCGATCATCAAATCGAGGTGGCCATCGCCATCGAAATCGGCTTGAGTAGCCGCGTGTGTGTACCATCGACCGGCGCTCGTGCCGACGAGCTCAGGTACAAGTTCTATCGGAGTAAATTGCGATGACGCAAGCTGGCTGGCCTGTGTCTGATGCGTGTGCTTTAGAAAAAGCACTGGCGTGCGTCCCCAAAAGTAAACCAATACATCCGCTTGCCCATCTTCGTTGAAGTCACCAACGAGCGAGCCTGTGGGTGACATCGTATTTGGATTCATCGGAAGATCACGAACATCCAGTGCAAAGGCTTCGTATCGTGCTTTGCTATGGACTTCATCGCCGGGTACCGGCATGACAACAATGCGATCGACCCGTGTGTCGACCAAGATCAAGTCGTTATCTAATCCGTCAAGATCGAGATCGCAAAGAGTGGCAGCGGCGCCTGTTCCACTTATCCACGCCGAAATGCGGTCTAAGCTCGGATGAGCCGCTCGCTTGGCTTTCAAACCGTTGAGAGCAAAATCTTCGACACCCAGGTTGAAACGGTCAAAGTGCAGTTTGGATGCCAGTTCTTTGCGCTCACCCTGGCTGATTGAGGGTTGGCGGGCAAAGAAGTAACACGTTGCCACCAAGACGAAACCCAAAAATTGAACGCGGCGGTTTGTTGCCATGGTTTTTGACATAATATTGCTCATGTTGTCACCTGGCTTCTTAAGGACTCTCGAATATTCGATCGCCAAGTTTCATAGTCAGAATGCTTACATGGAAACGTTGGTTTGGCTGTGCGAGTCAGTTCAGCGGCGTCGGAAGCCGACATGCCGCAAACGATTCTGCATATGCGCTCGGTATGTTCCGCCTGTATGTCGGCGAGCTCTCTGGCTTCGGCGCCAAAGGTAACGCCCTGGGCTAGATAGTCTCGATGGTTACCGCTCGCTTCGACCAAGGATTCGATCTCGTCGCAACTCGCATCTCCCGCGTAGGAAGCGGCAAGCCCGATTCCGCTCCAAAAATCAGGACGACGCGATGGATGCAGAGACTCGATTACCGATGCGATTTTGGCTACATCTGCTCCTTTGACAAACCACAGGCTGCGTCCAAGCCCCTGATCGAAAACTCGCTTTCCTTGGTCGCTCCAAGAAGGTTGAAGGTTGGATGACGAAAGCCATTTCTTCCAGTTGAAAAAGCCTTCATGAAAGCCGTAACCGTCGAGTACAAGCCATTTCAGTAGAGGGTCGAAGCGATCCATGTATTTCTCGGGATTTCGTCGATACCATGGAATTCTCGCGTACGCCCAACCAAGCCCCACATGCACTACATAACGATGTGGAGCACCCACGCCGTCAAGAAACTGTTGCCACTGGTTTCGCTTTCTCAGCGAGAGCGAATCGGTTATCGCAAATGCCATTGCCGCACCTTCGAATACAAACCCCTGATAGGTTGGGTCACCATTCGCAATCGAAGTACCATGCAAAAAAACGGATGCATCATCGAGAGCTAGATGGTAGCCAAATAGGAATGATCTACCTATTTCTTCTAGATGAGGCTGCAAACTCGATGGCTCAAACCCACGCCTTGCGAAAGACACTTCCGTGTCGCTAATGCGCAAGAGCAAATTCCTAACGACCTTGGGGATCAACTGAATCATGAGCTCAAAAACCTTCGCTTGTTGCAAACGTCGTGATGCACTGGGATCGCAATTGCCCGATAGGTCGCTGCCAGCGTAGGTTGATGTTCCAAAAAATGGCAATGTCTCCCTAAGCGGACGGTCTTTTGATCACCGTTTGCACAGGCTTCCCATGCGTTATGTCTTCGATAGCTCTGGCTCTCCGCGCGTCCCAAAGTACCGATCAGGCTGGGACATGAGTGCATAGTACGTGCCAAATAGGGGATACACTTGGATCTCTCGACGGCTTGATTGCTTCCGTAAACGGTTTAATCTAGTGGTATTCAACGTGCACACTGGCAAACTATTATTTAGGTGGTGAGTCAGGCACTACCTTTGGTGGCTGGCCATGTGAGCAATTGCGAGCCCTATCGTTACGTATTGACCGTGCGTGTCACATGCATGTCACAGAAGCGCACACCAGCGAGCTCCACCCACATCGAACTAAAAACAAGACATCTTGGTGGCATGAAAAGCGATGACCACCTTGGGAGGATCGACAGTTGGTTCGAGCGAGATAGAATCATGCGACGCGGCAAACATCCTAGTGCCAATGATTGGAATGAACGTCGCACAGGAGGGCGTCGATCATAACTTAGGCAGTCAGGTCGGCTAGCATAGTCAGACGGTGCGACGAGCGCCGGCCTCGATTAGCCACAAAGCATAACAAATCCCCAGGGCAAGCCTGGGGTATTTCGAATCCCGACGGTCTTGTGCGGCGGTTCGTTCAGGTTTTTAGGCTAAACCGCACGATGAGCGGCGGCCTTGTTATGATCGATGCCCACTGGAGCCTACTCGTTCCCAGGCTCTGCCTGGGAACGCATTGGTGTGGAGGCTCCTGCCTCCCGAGTTCACAAACAAAGAATGCATTTCGGCGAGGCAGAGCCACGATTGCATTGCGTTACCAGACAGAGCCGCAGAGCCTGGTAACTAGATCGCACAGTGCAACAAAACTTGCAATCCGTGTCACTAGTCTCGGGGTCGCGCTGCGCATCCCGAAAACATTCTTAGCCTTCCGTTCGGGCATGCGGGCTGTTGATTTAGTGGTATGACGGACTTCCTAGTCCGTCGAATTCCCCATTGACCGACTAGGAAGTCCGTCGTACCGCCCATACCCAATAACGACTTCATTAACTCAACAGCCCGCTTGTCCCGACGAAGGCAACAATTGGCCGCTACAGGCGTTGGATGAAGGCCAGTTACTCGCGAAAGCCCTATTGCTCTTTTTTCTTGGTGACCAAGTATTTCATGATGCTTTCCGGAACTTTTTCGCTCAGATGCTTGGGCTCTTTGGATTTGTCGGCGTCTCCGCTGTAGGGGGCTTCATCCGTCAGCGAGAGAACTAAACGAATCGGCGTGTTTCGCTTAGGAATTCGATCGGTAAAAGCTTCAAACATCAAGTTGGCGTTGGACTGATCGCTTTGAACTGCCAAATCCAACGTCGACGTTGAGAAGTTGGAGACCGAGATCAATTCCCCACTATCTCCCAAATAGTGTTCTTTCCCGTCTTCATCTTTGTAGATCTTGCTGCCTGCAAATACCCAATCCCATGGCATGGATTTCTTGGTGTCGACTCGACGAATCCAGTTTTGTGCTAGCGTGCCTTGAGCTTTGTTTTCTTTGTCCAGCCATAAAGCATAGATACGCACAGTTGTTCCACTCGCTGGCTTGAATGGTTCGAACGAAGCGGGACTACCCGGCTTTGCGTTGATCGCAAGCAAGCCTGCGTGCACCAATTGCGGCCTTGCAAGAACAGCTACGACAGCTTCGTGTTCTTTGCTACCGGCCGGGCAGGCAAACAATTCCAGTGGCACTTCTCGCTGCACAATGTATCCGTCCAGTATGACCACTTGTTCGTCTCGATTTATCCATATTCGGTTCTCGCGGTGAAGTGCTTTGCAGTCCTTTGGTTCTTCAAATGTGTCTGCAATTCGTTTCTTAAGCAAAGCTGGGTTAAGCCAGGTGTCGTCGTCGGCTCGACCAACGGAGGTCAAGCCGATCGACAACAAGAGAATGGTAAAAATCGTCAAGACGTGTTGAAGTGTGGATCGGAAATGGTTCATGGGTTCGTAATTTCCTGTGCTGATGTTGAGCCGACGAACACGGTAAATGTCCATACCCAAAATGGGAATTTTTAAAAATGAAAAAGTGTTCGCAAGAAACATGTTTTAAGCGCTTGCATCTTGAAAAGTTGGAACAACAATTGGCCTTCGGTCACTGTGCGCTGAATTTCGACATGCGCAACCGCGACCCTAATCATATCATTAATCGCAAACGTGGACGAGAGACCTATGGACTGGGTTAAGCCCAAACATCGCGCCCGGCAAACAAGCAAAGCGGACGCTTCTGAATCGCAAGTAACCGCGAGCACATGGCTAAAACAGTTGTGCGAAGAAAACGTCGCGATGCTTCAGTCATCGCTTCCAGTTCGAGAATCGCAGGGCAAAACCAAAGCAGCCAAGGTTTTACCCGACGCTTATCTCAGAGCCATGCTGTGGGGAACTGGCGTTTGGGAAGTCGAAAGCCATAGTCATCCCGAGTTTCTCAATGATTTGGTAGAGGCGTTTGGCATTGCGTCAACGGCTGCTCCTGCGAATCGAAAAGGTTCGAAAAACAAGTTGAGCAATAGTGGGAAATCTTCGAAAGTCCTTGCCGCAACGGCGGACCAAATTGCGGCTGCGTCCAAAATAGGCAAGTGGATATCTCAACAATTGCCCAAATCTGGGCACGATCCCTATGTTGCTCTCGTTTGCGCTGGGTGGATCCATGCTCTTGCGGATGTTGGCAGGAGCATTTCGCCATCGCTTTGGCTGGAAGTTTTGCAATGCGCGCTGACGCAAGTGGATCGGGCTTGGGAGCAAGGCCCGACGGACGGTTTATTTCCATGGATTGTCTGGTCATGCGAAGTGCCTCTCGCCCTCGCGAAGCAACTTTCGCATCTCGGCGGTAAAGACCGCATCGTTAGCGAAACACTCAATCGAATCGCTTTGCTGTTAGAGGAATCCTCAGACGACCCACGTGGCTTCCTGGTACGGGGTGGACAAGATCTTCGTTCGCTTCTTGCCTGTATCATGCGATGTCGATGGTCTGCCGATGAAGTTGGAGCTCGCAAGTGGTACCCGCCACAGCGAAAGGCAATTGGAAAACTCGCCATCGCGGCGCTCGCCCTATGCGATGTCGAGGGCCGACAGTTGTTGTTCGATCGCGAGGATACCACGCTAGATGAGCAATTTTGGATCGAACTCAATCAATTGGCAGGTGAGAACAAGAAGCTCAGATTAGCAACTTCTTGTGCATTGCCAGACTCCATCGGGAAAACACTCGGAGAGAAGCCGCCCAAGTTGCGCAAGGACGTAACGAATGACGTGCTGATGCCAAAGCATAGTCAATACTGGGACAAGAACTCGATTGTTACGATGCGACGATCGTGGCGAGATCGAGGGTGCCGCGTCGCAGTCGATTTCTCAAGCGACGTCGTCTGGTTGGATGTGCTTGGACAAGATGGACAGCGAGTGCTTAGCGGCGACTGGGATGTCAAGGTGTTTCGAAAGCAGCAGCCTGTGCCGATCGATGTTTCTTGGCAAGAGGTTTGTTGGTTTTCGGATGACGACGTCGACTATTTGGAACTCGAGTGTGCCGTCGAAGACGTGTGCAAAATCCAGCGACAAGTCATGCTCATGCGAGACGAAGGTGTTGTCTTTTTTGCCGACGCATTGATTGCGGAAAAGCCCGACGAATGGTCCGTCCAATCGCTATGGACGACTCCTAACGATATCCACCTGCAGTCGGAGCCAAAGACGACCGAGGGCAAATTGGTTCGATCGGGAAATCAAGAACAAACCGCAGCATTGCTTTTGCCAGTTGCAATGCCTGAGTGGCGTCGTTCACCGAGCCACGCCAAAATGGGCTTTCATGGTTCAACACTGTTTTTGCAATGCGATACGCAGTCAAAGAGTCTTTATAGTCCGCTGATCATGTCGTTGCTAGGAAACGAACGGTCGCCAGCGTTCACTTGGCGTCAATTGACAATCGCTGAGGAATTGCAAATTCAGCCTCGCAACATTGCAGAAGCATATCGCGTTCAGGTCAATCGCGATCAATGGGTTTTCTATCGTTCACTAACCCCCTGTACGCGGCGAACGGTTATGGGCCTGCACTTAAATACCGAGTTCTATGCGGGGCGGTTTTCCCGTTCGGATGGTGAATTTGAACCGATCATCGAAGTCAATCCTGAGTAACCAATTATTCCATTTCGAATTGAATTGAAATTGCGACTGGAAGAGTATGGTTGCTTGCATCTTCTTGGATAGACTCACGAGAGTCCCGGCGGGCATTGCCAACCACCAATTGTCCGTTTGGACCGATCTCAACGTTTCTCAACGTACTCGGTGGTTGCAAAAATGATGAAGACGAGATGGAGCGAACGCCCGCAACGCGTTTCCCCATGGCTCGCGCCAACATCGCGGCTTGCGTTTGCCCCTTCTTGAACGCTTGTTTCATGGCGTCTTCCTCTTGAGCTTCCGATAAACGTGCAACATAAACCAATTGAATTTCTGGGACTCGATTGGAACTTGAGTAACTAAAATTCCCCGTCAAAGGCAAAATCAATTGTTGCTCCTCTGGATTCAGAACAACCTTGTGACTCTTGCCTTTGAAATCGTTCTGTTGAATCGCCGAGCGAATCGTGGACGGTAGCAGTAGATTGGCATCATCGGAATTCTCGTCGAGAGCCCACTCGGCAGTCAGTTTGGATGAGGCCGTGTATATGCTGGGAAGTTCCGCTTCTTCGTCCGTATCTAAGGCGGGTAAACGTGCAAGTTGTGGATTGAGATTTCTCATTTGTGCAGACTGCTGGCGAGCTTGTTTGCGGGCAAATTCGGGATCATCAACACCAGGAATGCCAAAGTTAATCATCGGTTTTGAGAACTCAACCGAACTAGGGATGGCTCCCAGGCTATTCAATTCGTTTGTTACTCGTTCTTGGTGTTCGTGAAACGTCTGCAGCGCCCTTTTGCTATCGCGACTCTCCACTTTTACCAACATGGTTAGGCGTAGTTTTGAGGGAACGACTACAACATCTTGCGCAATGGTTACGGAGACCGTGCCTCCCCTGGGCATTTGCGGGTCTTGTGCCAATACCGGGCAGGGAATGATGCCAAGTAAAGCGAAAAAGCAATTCATTCCTACTTTGCTTAATCTCCGAGTTCGAATCAACTTTGAGAACAACATGATAGAGCTACTCACTTACAAGCAATTTTCATCAACCCTAAACGAAGCCATGATTCTAGCAGGATTTGATCACCTATGTGAGGAGTTGTCGAAAGTGGTCGGAAGTGTTTGCCTGCGGAATGAATTCGAGCGACAATTCACTCTTACTTCGTGATATTATTATGGTCCTACCGCGTACCATTCACCGTCTTACCCTATTCGTTCGAGGCGCAGGTTGATAACTCCATTGGATCAATTGGATCATTCGGTTAGAACATCGACAGTTCGACGAGCAATGCCCAAGCTGGCTTTTTTGGTCGCTTGCCTCTGTTTATTCAACAGTAACAAAGCACTCCCGCAATCGCAATCAACACACTATAACGTAGGTATCGCACGCGCAGACATTACTCCGGATTACCCGATTCGCCAAAATGGTTTTCTTTCGCGGAAGCAAGAGTCGGTTGGAGTTCGTCAAAGAATTTGGGCCAAAGCGATCGCAGTGGACCATATGGGTCAGCCACCGGCTGTCTTGATGACGGTCGACAATCTAGGCGTGCCTGATGCGATAACACAAGAAGTGTCCCAGCGGCTGAACCAATTGACCGGAATCGCCGTTGAGAACGTGTCGATCGCTGCATCGCATTCGCACACAGCTCCCATGATCAACGGATGTGCCCCCAATATCTTTGGAATGCCGATTCCAGAGGCGGACCAGCAACATATAGATCGCTACACTCGCGAGTTCACCGACAAACTGATCGCCGTCGCCACAGAAGCCTTGAGGAATCGAGCACCTTCGACGCTTCATTTTGGCATAGGTTCAGCGGGTTTCGCAAAAAACCGCCGATCCGCGACCGGACCCGTTGATCATGATGTTCCCGTGTTGGTCGTTCGCGATTTAGAGGGAGGCATTCGAGCGATTTATGCGAATTATGCTTGTCATTGTGTAACCCTGTCCGAAAACTTGATAGGCGGTGACTGGGCGGGTTACGCACAAGAGCATATTGAGCGCCTCTATCCGGGCGCCGTTGCACTTATCTCCATTGGTTGTGGCGCGGACCAGAATCTCTCGACGGGCGTCACGGGAGATCGGTTTGATCTCGCCTCCCAACAAGGCATGGAGATCGCTTCCGAAGTCGAACGTGTTTTGAACACGCCCATGCGCGCCGTTTCTGGTCCACTTAAGATCCAAGTTACTCGGATCAAGCTTGACCTATCTACGCCACCAACTCGCGAGCAGCTTGAAGCGACCGGCAAACTCGATACGCCCGTTGGTTATCATGCCAGGGTTCAACTGCAAAAACTGGAACGCGGAGAGCCGCTCCGGACCCAAATCGACTATTGCGTCCAAACTTGGTCGTTCGGCAGTTCCTTGGCAATCGTCTTGCTTGCAGGAGAAGTCGTTGTCGATTATGCAGCGCGACTCAAGAGCGAACTCGATTCGCAACGTCTTTGGTTATGCGCGTATAGCAACGCAGCTCCTTGCTATATTCCAAGCGAACGAATCCTTTCCGAAGGTGGTTACGAAGGAGCGAGCGCGATGATCTATTACGATCAACCATCTAAATTCGCGGCTGGCCTTGAGAACAAAATCGTTTCTGTGGTCAAGAACCACCTTGCTGAATCATTCTCACCCGATGCGGAACCGGGAAAGACGTTGGGCAGTCCGCCAAAGTCGCCCATCCAATCTTTGAAAACACTGCGAGTTCCGGAAGGTCTACGCGCAGAGCTGGTCGTCTCCGAACCTTTGGTGACTTCGCCCGTCGCGGTTAGTTTTGGCCCAGACGGCAAAGTCTGGGTGGCTGAGATGTTCGACTACCCGACAGGCTTGGATGGAAAATTTCAGCCTGGTGGGCGTGTTCGACTTTTGGAGTCAACAAAAGGAGATGGGCAATGGGATAAGTCGAGTATCTTCCTGGACTCGATTCCATTTCCGACAGGCGTCACGGCTTGGCGAAAAGGCGTACTGGTGTGCGCTGCCCCGGATATCCTGTATGCCGAGGATACCGACGGAGATCAACGGGCTGATATTGTCAAGAAACTGTATAGTGGATTTGGGACAGAGAATTTTCAGGCCCGCGTGAACAGCCTTGAGATTGGACTCGATGGTTGGTTGTATGGAATGTCAACGACGACTATGTCTTGTGGAACGTCGAGTTGGCGGAGGGCACTGAGTTCGATGTTTGGCTTGACTGGGCATGCGACGCTTCCTCGTCTGGAAATAGTTTCGTTCTGGAATGCGGAGATCAGCGAATCATAGGGATCGCCGAATCGACCATCACTTGGGCTAACTATTTGCAAAAGAAAATTGCGACGATTCGATTGCAGTCCGGTGTTCAGCGGTTCACCCTGCGGCCCGGCCCAGAAGGGTTGCGAGGCGCACTTCTGGATCTGCGAGCAATCTATTTGGTTCCGCCTGGGCAGCCTCTGCGGTCCTTAGAAATGCATCCATCCACGGATCGCGTCGCAGTCGCTGAGACCGCTGCTCGAATTCTGGACGACACGGAAACCAAGGATGCACGGATGGCCTTAGTAAGTTCCAATATCGGGCGAGCCGCAGAGTTGGTGATAGCCATGACCAAGGATTTGCCGTTGGACGAGCGTGAAGAGTATCGACGCATACCATGGATATGGAATGTGGCCATTGCGGCCGGAAAACAAAATGACACCCAGATGCTGCGCGAACTATTGCGAGCTGCGTTGCCGCTGCCAGGACAACCATTGCGGGATTGGCAAGCGGTAGTCATTGGAGGTGGCGTGATCAACGGCTTGTCGCAAACAGGACACTGGCCGCGCGCGCGTTTGAAGGAGATTATGAAGAACGAAGCAGATTTGTTAACACGTTGGCAGCGCTGCCTTGATCTGGCGGCAAAAATGGCTGACGACGAGCGTGTGCGCAAGGGGACGCGGTACGATGCACTCCGGATCATTCCATTGGACCCAACCCAATTGCACCTCGATCAATTGCGCAAATACTTGTCCAAGGGTGTGGACGGTGAATTGCAGATGGGTGCTGTGAGTGGTTTGAGCGATGTCGATCTGCCGGTGGTTACCACATGGATAAAGGAAAAAATGATCGATTTCAATTCAAACAATCGTCGATTGGCGATTGAGGCGTTAGGGCGAAATGACGAACGCCTCTCGGGACTGTTGGATGCGATCGACGGCAAGCGGATCGACAAGAGCGAGCTATCCAAGTCTGTGATGGACGGAATTCTTGCATCGAAGAATCCAACGCTGAGATCGAAAGCGGAAGCGTTGCTGAAGAAATAGCAGTCCTGAGTCGCAGGGCTAACCTGAGTTAGAGCTCCTACGTCTTTCGCCCCGAATGGGGCAGCCCCCTCAAACCGCAAGCAATTGCGAAACCCAGCTCCATAAAAACACCCACGAACGTAGAATTATAAATACGTCACTATTGACGTACGGCGTTTTTGACGTGCTATTGCAATGCGGTTCTCACGTTTGAAAGGCAAAATATCCCTGGTCATCCTACGCACAAGTGCATGAATCTTTCGGTGGAATTTGGCCCCTTTCCACGAGGTCCCGTTCCGTAGGATGGGACCATTGTCCCGTCCGATGATTCGTTCGGGACAATGGTCCCAAACTACATTCCACTGCCGAAAACTACGGCTAACACCGTGTGCATAATGCTTGTTTTCACGCCGAGACTTATGCGGAAGTGCTTAATACCCGCCGGGCGTTGAGAAATCGCTGTAGCTACTGAACTCTTCGTGCCGCTCTGGCGCTTTGTTGAGGAATCGAGTGTAGTCGCTCTCCCAGATGAGCTCGATGTCCCCAATCGGACCATTTCGCTGCTTGGCGATGATGATTTCGGCTTGTCCCTCGAACTGCGCTTTATCTTCACCTCGATGGTAGTAGCCTTCCCGGTGGACGAACATGACGACGTCCGCATCTTGCTCGATCGCACCTGACTCGCGAAGATGGCTCAATTTGGGTCGATGGTCTTTACCGTCTTCTGCTTGCCGATTGAGTTGAGACAAACAAAGGATCGGCACGTCTTGTTCCCGAGCCAACATTTTCAACCGACGAGCGATCTTGGCTACTTGCTCTTGTCGTGGATCCTTGGGGTTGTCCGGATTCAATAGCTGCAAATAGTCGATGACGATTAGGCCTAGTTTCCGTCCACCTGGCTTTCGCAACTCCTGTTGTGTGATGCGTCGCGCGACGGCCGCCACCTCGCTGACCGTGCGACTTGGAGCGTCATCGATGTAGAGGGGAGCCTGCGCGACTTTGGCTGCGTGCATGAGAAGTCGTTTTTGGTCGTCCGGGGTGATTGTGCCTACACGGAGTCGCGAACCATTTACCTTTGCAACCGAGCAAAGCAAGCGATCGACCAATTCGATCGCGTTCATTTCCAGGCTGACAAAAAGTGTTGGAGCTTTGTCCTTCATCGCCACCTGTTCAGCAATGTTCATCGCAAATGCAGTTTTACCCATACTGGGACGAGCGGCTAGTATAATCAACTCGCCGTTGTGCAGTCCGCCGGTCATTTCGTCAAAGTCGGTGAAATGGGTTGCAACTCCGTTTTGCAACTGTTCACCTTGCATTCGCAAATCGATCCGAGTCATGGCTGCTTTGAGGACTTCGGAAACAGACGCTGCCGAGTTCGCATTTCGCTCGTCTTGAATTTGAAAGATACGTTGTTCGGCTTGGGAAACCAGCTCTTTTGCATCGAAATTTTCGTCGTACGCGTCCGATAGAATCGACGTGGAAGCGTCGATCAATCGACGGAGTGTCGCTTTGCTACGAACGATTTGTGCATAATAGACAGCGTGAGCCGCGTTGGGGACGCTGTTGGCGAGTTTTGCCAGATAAGCAGCACCACCGATCAGTTCGAAATCGCCAGCCGATTTAAGTTCGCTGACAAGCAACGTTACATCGATTTTTCGCCCGGTGTCAAACATGTTCGCCATCGTCGCGTAAAGCTTGCGATGAGCGTCATCGTAGAAATCGTCCGGTCGAATGGTCAACGTTAATTCGTTGGCGACGTCAGGATTCAGCAGTAGGCTCCCAAGCACTCCCATTTCCGCCGACAAATCGAAAGGCGGCGAGCGATCGAGAATGTGCGTCGTCGGCGTTTTTTTACCTTTGGACGGATCATCTTTTCGGATACGCTTTTGTTCTGTTGCCATTTCAAGATGCCATCGAAAGGAGGCGAGAAGTTCTGCGACAAGTCGTATGACGAGTCACGTTGGCCTGCATTTTACCGAAACGGACCGCTTCCGCGAGGCTTACTAGATTTAGTGTTCCCTACGAATTCGCCACTAAACTTGCCATTCGATTAGCCCCCTTTTCCGACCCTGTTGCGATCATCCAAATCAAAGCCGATCACGGGAGCTCCGCACGAAACGAAGGCACGCACGGGAGGCAGCCCAACGTATCCAAGGTCCACGATTTCAATGAGAGGATGAGACTTAATGATTTGAATGAAAAAACGCAATGGCTTGCTAGAAACTTTGTGACCTGCGAGCTAGCAAGTCGCCGAACTACATATGATATTCAAGCGGTGAATTGTCCCATTCGAGCTCATCCAAATCGAATGTGTCCCCAGCCTTTAGGAATTCGGCGCGATGTGGCGAAGCGGTTTCGGATGGAGCCCAGAGCATTACATACGATTTGCCAACGACGTTCAATCGCCCTGAATCCATTTTGACAACGAGGGCAGTCCCCTCATCAATCCCAATCCCAATTGCGCCTGGATGTCGATCCAAAACGCCACGCAATCGCGTTAGACGGTTTCGTTGCATGAAGTGCTGATCGATGACCGCACCTCGCAATAGATCAAGTCCTTGACGAGTCTTTGCTTCCAAGCGTCCTTCTTCGATCATGATTCGCGACATGATGGCTGCTCCGGCAGATGTTCCGCCGACAACACCACCTCGCTCTAGGAGTTTCATGAGCTCATCCTCTACTTCTGTGCCAGGATAGTAATTCGCAGGAATTGCTTGTTCTCCCCCTGTCATCCAAACTCCGGTCGCATTCCTGATCTTGGAGACCAATATGGAGCTCGCTTCATCTTCGCGTGAGCGCGACTGAGCAACATCAACGGAAGCTGCCCGCCGCTGTTTCCACTCTCGAATGATCGCTTTTTCCTCTTGTGGAGTTGCGTCATAGGACGGAATAACCACAAGCCTTGCGCGTGCTCCTCCTGCAAGTTTGCAAAAGCGCTCAGGGATCTCTTCGGGCAGAATTCCGCCTCCGGCGATTATCAGAGTGCCGCTTCCCCCATAAAAGCCTCCCAAGCCCGACTGAAGATTACCGCTCAAATTCTGCATTTGACAAACAAAAATGGTCGCAGCAAGCCCCACAATCACTACGGCAAGTGTCGCATAAAAAGACCGATAGATTATTTTTTGGGACATGGTCGGACTTACGTTTGTTTCGCAGACAAGCATTTGAGCACTCCTGAATCAGTGGATGGATATATCAGGCGGATGAAAGAGGCACAACAGGAATACGAAGGCGATGGCGGTTGAGTTCAGCCATGATTTGGGTGGCAAAAAAGACTCTTCTTACGGATCGCCAGCACTATTTCTCTTCGTTCTTGAACGTGCTCAATGACAACCGGCCGTTCATGAAATCTTCGCAAGATTCGTTTCGATCCAATCCAAGTGACGTTGTCGAAATGGCACCGCATCGCCAGGTTGCAAGCTTTGGGGCACCAATACCGCCACAATGGTTTCCATCAGTTGTGTGAGTCCGAAACCACTAACCGCGCTCGTTTCCACCACCGAGGCGACTTTCCCATCGGATTCCAATTTCGCAATTTCCTGAGCAAGTCGAAACGACCTATCGCTCGCGGTCTCGATTGCAAGATCCGATTTAGTGCGGACCAATATGGTGTGGCCTCTCGGATGACTCAAGATTCTCTCGTGGACATTGGTCCAACCAGAAACGGAGTCAACTAGTAACAACAAGCAATCGGATTCACCGATTCGTTGGAGAGTACGCTCGATACCCATTGCTTCAATCTCGTCTGCGGCCATTCCCCGCTCCCGGATTCCGGCTCCGTCGACAAGCTCAATAGGCCAGCCATCGAAGCTCGATCTTTCCGAAAGCAAATCTCGCGTTGTTCCAGCTTGCTCATGCACGATCGCCCTGGAGTATCCCAAAAGGAGATTGAGCAAGCTGCTTTTTCCAACGTTCGGGGGGCCCGCCAGCACTACAAAATAGGGCGCAATCAGATGACGACCTACGGTATATCTGCCATGGAGCAATCGCAACCGAGAACCCGCTTCGGAATACTGCTTGGCGTTCATCAACGAACGAATCGATCGAAATTCGTTCCCTAGAGCTCCTCGCATCTGATCTAGAAGTATCGCAGTGGTTCGAAATGTCGAAGCTTTGGTCAAGTCGTCTCTCGCTTCGTTTGCAATCTCGTCGTCAAGCTCTTGCCCAATACTTTCCAACGCGGACTGCTCGACGGCCCCATTTCGCACCAACTCTCGAACGATCTGATCGGATGCTATCCTGCCGCCATGGCAATGTATCTCGATGCGATTCCATTCCGTTTGACAAACAACGATCGACTCTCCCGGTTCTTGATTGCTGTTCAAGGTGAATCCGTAACGGATTCGATTCAAACTAAGGTGACTTGTACCTTGATTTGGACGCCAGCATTGCTCGACGATTTCTGCTGCTCGAGGTCCGACAACTTGCAATACAGCGATGGCGGCTGGGACGGCTGCGGTTAGCCGGGACACTGTTGTTTGCGTTGGAATGGTGGTCATCGATTGGTCGCTAGTGCTTCGGTATGAGTCTTCGAGTGAAACAAACTGAAAGCCGAAGGGCGATAGCCCCGGTTCTCGACGAATGTCGAGCAATTGGAAAACCGGGGCTAGCGCCCAACGGCTAATTGGGTTGAAAAACAGTTGCGGATGTGCTTAGTTTGGCTGCCGAATCGTTGTGCCCGTCGATTGAGTTGAGACGTTGACCGGGCTTGAATTCGGACTTGCTGGAAAAACTTCATCGGGATCGAAAGGCCTAGTGGGCAACCCTGCTGGTGGGGAAGGTATGATCATCTCTGCTTCGAGCCCCGAAACAATCGCTTGAATTTGCCCCCTTGTTTCAAGATGGAGCTGAATTCCGTCGGGTTGCGTGACAAAACGGATCAAGCCAAAACGGCGCCATTCGTTTTGGGATGGATCTGCAGATGAGATCAATTGTCCCAGCGTTTCTCCTCCGACGCTGTCGCAAACCAATAAACCGCTTTGCGACTCGTCGGGCAGTGACTCTATTCGCACCAAACCCTTAAGATGAATCAACGATCCGATCGGTGCCACCAGCGGAGGAGAGGAGACTCGCAAAGCAACCCCTGCATAACCGGACGGGATCGGTTGGTTTTTGATCGGGCGTGTCGACAACACGAGCGTTGGTTGGCCGTCGGGGCCCAACGCCCCAATCGTACAATCGCTTTGAATCGAGTCGGGAAGTCGCCGAACCACTTGCCATTGCGAGCGAGTGAACTCCTCAGTGCTGCGAAACGGAGTTCCGGGAAAGTCAATCGATTGCCAATTTCGACCAGCGAGCAAGCGATTGAATTCGAAGTGGAAAGGCAACGACAGAGGGGAAGCAAGCAGTGGGCTGCTTTGAAAAGCGCTGAATTGCTCCGATGCATCGTTCCATGCATCGCGAACGATGTGCTGCAATATCAACAATGCTTGATCGGACGCTTTCAAAGCCAGCGGGATTTTGGATCTTGCAAGCTGAGATGTTGAATTTCGAATCAAGGACTCAGCGCTGCGAATTTCATCCCATTGAGGATCTTGGGTTGGAACCTGCCTCGCGTTTAGGGTCCTTTGAGCGATTTCAAGCACCTGCTGCGTGATGTCGATTCGCGATTCAACAAGGCTAGGTGCAAGTGCGTTCAATTGGCCTCGAAGATACTCGACGGGCTTCGGATCATTCACGCTGACAATCAACTCGACCAAGGCAGGACGTTCGATGGTGATAACGAGTCCGTTTGGAGAGGGTTGTGGGCGAATCATTTCCAATTCGCCATCTGTGATTCGGAACACATTTCGCAACTGTCCCGAAACAGGCAAAGTCACTTGCATCCTCTCCGTTTTAGGAGCGACGGAACAAATTTGATCCATTGGACCAGCAGCCATTACGATTGCGAGCTGGCTATTCGGTGTTTCAAGAATCGCCCCAACATGATCTGGAGAGTCCACTTTCAGCGTTTGCCACGCGGATTGACCAGCTCGGATCCAGGGCAGAAGCAATTCGATTTCTTGATTGACGGCAGCGTATCCTTGACTGCGGGCAATCGATGTCAAGTCACCTGAATCCAAGGGAGCGCCCGAGCGAAACACCCATCCCCGCGCACCTTGCATCATGCTTCGGTAGACTTGCAATCTTACCTGCAACAAATCGTAGTCCGATGTGTTTCCGGTTCCGCCGTCCAGGGCTCGCTCAGCCATCGTCTTTTGGGAAATCCATTCATTGGGCAATTGGGTTGCAATGGAAATCAATGGACTGGAACGTCCCGCGAGTGGCCTAAGATCAGACTGCATGATGCCGCCGGATTCGCGAGACGATCGGACACGAGTCGGTAGTGGCAATGGGACCGCCAACAAGTCGCTTAGTCGACTGTAGGGGCCATACATCTCCATCGCTTCGCCAATCATTGGTCGAGCCAGCGATTGCGGAAAGCGGGTTAGCTTGGAAACGAGACTACGCGTTGCCTCGACATGCGATTGATCCAGTTGCATGCCGAGCAGCCATCCTTGAATGTGTTGATAGTTGTTCGCCAAGCTCTCTGCTGGAACGAAGTCAGGCGGCGGCGCAATGACTCCCATTTGCGATCGTGCTGCCTGCTCCATCACTAATGGATCGTTGGCTCGGTTGGTGACGATTGCATTGAAACCAATGGACTTTAGGTAGTCTAGACTCTCGCCTTGATGTTGAATCCAGCGAGGAACGCTTGCTTGCAAATTGCGAAGCTGTTCCGGAACAGATTGCCTGGACGGATTTGGCATCCCGTCGATCGGAAAGTCGCGGGGGTCGGTCAACGACGGGGCAATCATCCCTTCCACTTGCAAGTCATCCACTTGCAAAGTTACGGTGCCGGGCAGGGAATACAGGCTCAAAATGACGGCATCGACGTAGGGGTCTTGCAATTCGATGCTAGGTCCGTACCGTGCTCGAAGAACGCGAACACGGTTTTCGAATTGACTCATGATATTGTTGATGGTCGATGTAGACCATCGCCCTCCACCCTCGGTAGGGGTCCCCAGAAGTACTTCAACAATAGGATCGTGAGTGGCCGGGTCCGTGCTTCTCGGGAATACGACTCGCAAGCCAATTTTCAAGCCGCTTTGCGCGGAACGAATTTTGATGGATGCAGTCAGGTCCTCGATAACTGCGCAACGTTGGATGGGATAAATCAGATGAGCAAAAGTTCCATTTCCATACGCGATCGCGATACTTTCCACGCTAGGTTCGGTTTTCTGGTTAGGCAAGAGTTGCGCCTTTGCATCGCTCTGCCACAACCGAAACTGAGGGCGAGCGGAGTCAAAGGAATCGAAGACCTGAGAATGCGCCGATCGAGTCAGACTGACGATCAGCGCAGCCAAACACCACCCAGTCGCGCCAAGTGGCAGACGAGTTGACTTTTTGCGACAATGCCCAAAAGTTGAGTGGAGAAACGTAAACATGCTTGGCAACCTGACGATAAAATGCTTAAGTGTTGTTTCTAGCATGACTTACGAATGGATTCTAGTTCGATTCGCGTTCCAGAAAAGCCACCGAGCTTGCGGGTTAGCAAAGCCAAAAGGAATGGAGCGGTTTTCCTAAATCCTTGACTAGCATGAGTTTAGCGACAATGCTAGAGACACCTGCACGATGTCCCGGCACGACAACTGCAATTCTTGAATTTAATACGACCCACCTGAACTTACGGCAATCAATCACCAATCGCAACCTCGAGGAACATCCGCATGAGCCATGCAGCCCAATCGACCGACAACCATTTAATCGACACACCAAGCGAATTGGTTGATCTTCAAAAAGTAATCGAGGCGCTCCCACCGGCACAGCAACTATCCATTCAACCCGCTTTCCAACGTGTCTTAGAAAGCACCAATCGCCGACGAAAAATTTTGCAATTGGTCCAAGACTCGATTGGTCAACTCCGATTGGATATGAAGTACTTGGTTTTCGATTTGGAAGCGACTCGTCGAGAACGCGATGCCTATCAAAGGCAAATCAAAGAATTGATGGGCGAGAATGGTGATTCCAATGATCACCAGCCAGAGGACAATTGAGATAAAGCCAGGATGATCGGCCGGAAGGCATTCGAAAAACGTTCAGGCCACGCGTAATCTCGATTGGAAGTCGCCACTTTCCCTCCGAAATTCTCCGACTCGCGAGAAAAGACACTAAAAAAATTCCTTGGAGGCGAGTTGAATTAGGACAATTCTGTCTGGACCGACTCGCGTTTTCGTTTTCTTCATCGCCTTGCGTTCAAAGTCCAGCTTAATAGGTTTGCTAACAGGGCTCATTTGGCTTAGTCTAGAGGGTCGATGCGGTGGAAATTACCGCTTCGAACGACTTACGTTTCACGAATTACGTTTCACGTCCGCATCCTTCCTTATTCTGCGATCCTTCGATGGAATTTACTCCAAGGTCCCTTACACAGCGCGCCGTCGATCTGGAGCTTGCAACTCAAGCTGAGATTGATCGGTTTTGGGGAGAGATTCGTTCTAGCGAGGTTCAACTTGACGAAGTGAAGAATTTATTGCTTCGAAAGGGAATCCTGACCAACTTCCAATTAGATCGAATGTTGACGGGTGAGCGACTTGGATTTTACTATGGAGCCTACAGAGTCCTTTACATGATTGGGGCTGGAACGTTTGCACGTGTCTTTCGGGCTGTCCATCGCGAGACCGGGAGAGTCGTTGCCATCAAAGTGCTCAGGCGTCGGCACCGAGACCAAGTCGCAGACGTCGAACAGTTTCTCCGCGAAGGTCGAATGGGATTACAACTTCGTCACCCAAATATCGTTACGATTCATGAGATAGAAAACGACTCGCGATCGCCATATCTTGTTATGGAGTTTGTCGAGGGGGAGACATTGCGAGAGATCCTCAGAATTCGCGGCAGCTTCGGGCCTTTGGAAGCGTTGAAAGTCATGCAAGATATCTGCGCGGGGCTAGATTTTGCTTCTCAGAAAGGAATCACGCACCGGGATCTGAAGTTGTCCAACGTTTTGGTCCACTCGAGCGGCCGCTGCAAGTTGGTGGACTTCGGATTGGCTGCACTGGCTGATGTATCGTCTCCGGAAGCCATCGCGGATTGCCCGAGTGCTCGCGCAATCGACTATGCTGCCTTGGAACGCGGCACGTCCGTTCGCAAAGGGGATCCTCGTAGCGATATCTATTTTTTGGGAATCATTTTTTACAATGTGGTCTCCGGCAAGCCCGCTTTGGTCGAGACACGCGACCGCATGCAAAGGCTAAACGTTTCAAGATTTCTGGATATCCCGCCTCTTCACCAAGTGATACCTGGTTTGCCTGATTGCATTTACGCGATCTGTAACAAAGCTCTTGAATTCGATCCCGAGAAAAGATACCAGAGTCCAGGTGCGATGTTGAGCGACATTCAAAACGCCATCAAGAATTTCGACAACCAAGGCACCGACCCAAAGGCTCAGCTTCATGAGATCAAAGCGATCGACGCAGATGACGCCAAAGAAGGGCAAGGGAAAACGCTAATCGTAGTGGAGAGCAAACAAGAGCTCCAAAATATTCTCCGCGAGAAACTTAAAAAACGCGGCTACCGCGTTCTTATATTCGGTGACCCGGCTCGCGCCTTGGCTAAGTTCGCTGAAGGCGAATCTGCACCGGCAGATTGCGTGGTATTGTGCGCGCCGGACCTTGGAAATCTTGCCCTCGACGCGTTCAATTTGCTGATCGAGCAAGAGCATACCAAAGACGTGCCAGTGATCATGCTCGTGGATCCAAGGCAGCAACACATTATCCGCGGCGCAAAGACCGATCTCAAACACGTATTGCTCCCAATGCCTCTTAAAGTACGCGAACTCAGGCAAGCCCTCGTTCGCTTAACCAAGGGCGCTGTTGGGCAGGCATAGTCCAAGCCGAAAAAGTCAAAGTAGTAGGCACATTCCATGTGCCGTTCACCCGGAATCCTGGCAAAAGCTGGACTGCGGACGGCACGGCGGAGCGTGCCTGCACCTTTTGTCTGCTGTGTCAGCTTAGGCAAGTTTAGATAAGTTTAAAAAAGAAACCACGTTATGTCCAAGCGTTTCGTTCGTCGATTCCTATTGCTAGTGTGCCTCCCTACACTCTTGTCTGTATTCATCCACTGTCAATTTCAGTCCATTCCCCCGCAGGCTATCGGAAGCCCACCCGTCATCCCTATTCAAGTATCCGAGGATGTGCGGGCTGATCTAGAAGGGATTGTTAAAAAGCAAGCGGAAGCTTGGAATCGCGGCGACATCGCCGACTTTATGAATCCATATTGGCACGATTCGCGTTTGACTTTTTGTTCGAGTGGACAGACCGAACGCGGCTGGGAGAATACACTTCAACGCTACAAAACCAAATATCCCGATCTTGAGACAATGGGCAAACTTGTGTTCTCCAATTTGGAGTCACAAGAAATAGGCACCGATGCCGTCTTGATGTTGGGGAATTGGAAATTGGAAAGAGGCAAACCTGTCGAGGGTAATTTCTCGCTTATTTGGAAACGAATCGATGGAAAATGGTTAATCATTCATGACCATTCGTCATCGAAGCAAAACTAAGCACATACGTAACTGTTTTTCAACCCCATTAGCCGTTGGGCGCTAGCCCCGGTTTTCCAATTGCTCGACATTCGTCGAGAACCGAGGCTAGCGCCCTTCGGCACTCAGTTTGTTTCACTCGAAGACTCATACCGATGTGCCACTCGTGCTTCGGGAAATTGCGACTTGGCAATCTAGGGATAATGTCGCATCTAGGAGATTTGTGCAGGGCGGGTTAGGACGATTGAATTTAAAGTACTACTTGTTTCGATCCTAAGGTGGCTGGAACAACACAGCGCATAGCACCACAAAAGGATCAAGTCATGAAACGCGGCATTCGAGCTCTAGCCTTATTTGGAATAACCATTGCAATGTCTAGTGGTTGCAATCTTCTGCACAACCACCAAAGATGCAATGGTTGCAATGCCCCCATAGGATGTCGACCATGCAATGTCGGTTGGCAACGTGGTGGCACTGACTACGGTGCTCACCTTTCGCACAGTCAGTACCGACAAGACCCAAATGTTGGTTCGGGCGTACCAGCACCGACAACCGCTTACCCATACTACACGACACGCGGTCCTCGGGATTTCTTTGCGAATAATCCACCTAGCATCGGTCGATAGTCATTCCAGACGATATGCTCGAATTGCGTTCTTTGACCAGAAATTTTCCTGCTCAGCTTGGCTGAGCTGAGAAGTGAACGAGTCCACGGATGCGACCCAGTCGGCATAACTTGTTTTGAGCAGGCAAACCGGCCAATCCGAACCAAACATCAACCGTGATGGTCCAAAAGCCTCTAGGGCTGTTTCCCAGTAAGGCTGAATCTGTTGCTGTTGCCATCGGTCCGCGCGAACCTCGGTGACAACTCCCGAAAATTTGCAACACACATTGGACCGTTTGGCAAGTTCCCTCAAGTGAACGGCCCACGATTCGTCGAAAGAATCATCGCGGATGGTAGGTTTCGCGATATGGTCCAGGACGAACATTTGGTCTGGATGCCGATCGACAAACGGAATCGCAAAAGGAAGTTGGCGGCCATAGATCAGGATGTCATATGTCCACCCGTATTCTTTCATGGCAGAAATTCCACGATTGAATTCACCACGAGCTAGGAATTGATCGTCGAGTTCATCTTGAACGACGTGTCGTAAGCCACAGAGCTTCTTCTGTTCGCGGAGCCTTTCCATTTCTTCGCAAACATTGCTTGCAGCCAAAGGCAACCAGCCCACGACGCCTTGTATCCAATCGCGTCCGACCGATTGCTCAAGCAGCCAGTTTGTTTCCTCGATACTCTGTCTTGCCTGAACGGAAATAACGCTCGAAATTTGGTTCGCAGTTGTTTCAATCGCCAAATGGGGCGCAAGAAAATCACGACGCAACGGGCTCATGGATTCTGAAATCCACGGGTAATGCTCAGCGGAGTATTGCCAAAGATGATGATGACTGTCAATGCGTTCCATATCCATGCCCTCAAAAAACCATGTCCCCAAAACCTAGAGTTCCAAGGTTTTTCGCTAACTTTTCGAAGGAACACGGTCATTCTCGATATCGACAATCTTTTCAAGGCGACGTGAATGTCGACCTTCCTCGAATTCCGTTGCCAACCAGATTCGCACTAAGTCGCCGACCGGTCTGTCTCCGATCAAATCTCCCGGCAAACACAGTACATTGACATCGTTGTGCCGCCGACACATTTCCGCCATAACCTCGTCCGCACAGGCTGCAGCTCGAACACCACGGAACTTATTTGCGGCGATTGCCATTCCAAATCCAGTGCCGCAAATCAAGATACCGCGCTCAACAAGCCCCGCCGCGACCTTGGGAGCGACGATGACCGCATAGTCGGGATAATCAACCGCTTGGTCACTGTGCGTGCCGACGTCCTCTACCTCATGACCGTCTGCCGTTAAGAGGGTAATGAGTTTGCCTTTGATTTGAAAACCACGATGGTCACTTCCGATGGCGATTCTCATTCTCCAAGCTCCAAGTTCATTTTGAGATCAAGCGAATTTATTGCCATTGGATAAGCGACTTCACATCGAGTTGCTCTATCCAATAGTCTGTATGCCGGTCTAATTGCTGTGCGCATTTTTGGTAGACATCAAGCTGGCCACCAAAAGGATCACTGATCTCGCCTCCATCGGGCGAAATCAAATGAACTTTGTCCGCCACAGTCGGCCACTGCGAAACAATTACTTGGCGGTGCCGGTTTCCCATCGCAAGTATCAAGTCCGCTTTTTCGACCAAAGTAGAATTAAGTTGAGTGCTTTGGTGATTGTCGAGTGTTGTACCATAGTCGCGTATCGCCGCTGCCGCGCCGTGCGAGGCCGGGTCGCCTCCAAAAGCCGAAACACCGGCGGACAACGCGATCACGGGAGCGATTCCCTTTACAGGCAAATTTTGAAATCGTTCCTTAAGCTTGCGTTGCATCATCGCTTGTGCCATCGGCGACCGACACGTATTGCCCGTACACACAAACAGCACCATCCAGTGTGACATCTCACGCAAGGCTTGTTCATCTACATTCCCAGAACGAACGACTTTCGCAATATTGCCATCGATTTGCACGACGGTAGCATAACCGGGCGATTCCACTTGGCCATCGTCGATCGCGAGAACGCATTGATCCTGTTGCATGCAATCGATCGAGTCCACTAATTGCTCTTGAAGTCCATTCGCTGGACAACAGATCAGCGGCCCAGATGTTAACTTGCAAACGTGGTTCAAGACGTTGTGCTGGGGCTGCCAAACTCGAATTCGATTGGTTTCGTCGTTCAAGGCTGCTCTAACACGAGCATCAAGACATCGAAAAACACTCGATTCATTGGAATCTTGGAGACTGAGCATGACCGAGCCCGGCCAAGCTTTTCTAGCCAATCTTCGCGATGCCGGACTGATATCAGGAAAATAATCGAGAGTTTCGTCGGCGGAACGAACCATCAAAGATAATCCAACGTTTTTGGGATTTGCGTATTCACTTAACTTGGAAACGGCTTCCGCCCGAAGTCCGCTGGCGACCAGCAAATAGGTTCCGCTCGATGGCAAAGCAACAATGTGCCCCTCCGCCAACGCTTGAACCGCCAAATGCACGATATCACGTGGATCTTCCGATTTCCTCCAATTTAAAATCTTCGTCATACTCGATGCGAACAATGGGTTAGACAAGTTGCCTTGGGACGCTATCAGAACGGCTGATGTTGCGCAATTAGCTTCCAGATCTAGTATGATATCGCAGGAACCCACGTCGGTCGATTCCCCCATTAGGCTGCGATTGCGCTGCGGCTACCGAGCTTCACATGACACCCCGCCAACCGCAACCCTTCCCACGTCCTTTCGATCACGCGATCTTGCGTCGGGATTTCATCCGCTTGGCTGGGACGCAACTGGCTGGTTCGTTGGGTTTAGCCGCCACGTCGTCCTTGAGCCTGAATGTTGGCTGCACCGGAGTTGTTCCAACGGACAGACTAACAAAGCCCGACTTGATCCTTGGACAAACTGGCTTGGCGGACGGTCGATTTCAAAAACCACGCGCCATGGCAATCGACCAAAAGGACCAGATCTTTGTCTTGGATAAGACCGGTCGAGTTCAAATGTTCGATGAGTTTGGCAAATTTATTCGTGGCTGGCGAACGCCCGAAATCGAATCGGGCAAGCCTACGGGAATCTCAATCGACGTGGACGGAACGGTGATGGTTGCGGATACCCATTACTATCGATTTCTGTTCTATACTACGCAAGGCCGACTCCTGGAGGAAAAAACGATTGGAGGTACAAGCGGGCCAGACCCGGGGCAGTTCGCATTTGTAACCGACATTGTTCGCTCTTCTACCGGCGAGTACTATTGCAGCGAATACGGCGAATTTGATCGCATCAAAAAATATTCAAGCGACGGAGAATTCATCGATCAGATGGGCGAACACGGCACAGCCCCCCTTCAGTTTAGTCGCCCACAAAGTCTCGCCGTAGATAACGACGGCCTGCTTTGGGTTGCAGATGCCTGTAACCACCGTTTGCAAGTCATTGATTGGCGAGACTCGAAACCTCGGTCCGTCGCAGTGATCGGCGAACAAGGCAAGGCCCCCGGGCAGTTCCAATGCCCCTATGGTATGATCTTATCGAAGGACGGTTCCGTAATTGTAAGCGAGTTTGAAAATCATCGCGTGCAACGTTTAGACCGAAATGGCAAATCGATATCCATTTGGGGCAATGCAGGACGTGGGCCAGGTGAACTTGTATGGCCCTGGGCTATCGCGGAGGATTCGCGGAACCGTGTTTATGTTGTTGACTCGGGTAATAACCGCGTTCAAAGATTTCGTTTCTAGTCACTCGGTATTGATTGTGTTTCAAACCATCTACGTTGGCAAATTGCTTGGCATCAAGGTCTATATCCATTGGACCTTTTGGCTGCTCGCGATTTACATTGGACTCACCAACTTAAACAAAGGCCTCGGCAGCGCTCTTTACGCCTTGGGGTTCGTGTTTGCTGTATTCGGCTGTGTGTTCCTGCATGAAATGGGACATGCGATTGCCGCTAAATGGTTCCGGATCCCAACGCTGGATATCACCCTGTTGCCAATCGGCGGGCTAGCTCGCATGGGTGAATTTCCCCGTTCCCCGGCGGCCGAACTCGTCGTCGCTTTGGCGGGTCCACTGGTGAACGTCGTTATTGCAATCATTTTGTTTCTCGGGCTTTCGATTCGAGCGAGTTTTGCCGAACTCTCCGAAGCAGGATTGGTTGCACTCGGGCCCTGGGAACAACTTCTCGTTGCAAATGTTGTGCTCGCGGTGTTCAACATGCTCCCCTCCTTTCCGATGGATGGCGGACGTGTGCTTCGAAGTCTGCTGGCGATGTTTATGTCCTACTCAGCAGCCACCGTTATTGCAGCCAGAATTGGCCAGTTCATGGCGGTGATCATGTTTGTCGGTTCCTATTATTTTGGCTTTTCCCTATTGCTCATTTCCATCATGGTATTCTTCGTCTGTACAGGTGAATTGCTTAAAGAGAAGCTTTTGCGAGCGACTCAGCATATGCCTCGCGGTCAAACTCCGTTTCAACAACCTCATACCTACGGACAAGGCATCGATCCAAGCGATACGAACAAGATCGATATCATCGATGCCGTTGAAGTACGAAGAGTCCCCTGAGATTGCGGCCACTAAAACTACGACCACGAAAACTACGACCACGAAAACATTGAGTTCACCACGATGATGACGGATTATGGCAGGCGATGCGATCGACTATTTCGCGAACTTCGCGATCGGAAACTTCCGAACCTGCTGGTTACTTCGCAACATAACGTGACTTACTTGACGGGCTTCACCGGAGAGGACAGTTACCTTTTCGCAGCGGATGGGGAGATCACAATCCTCAGCGACGCTCGTTATGAAGAACAGCTTCAACAAGAATGCCCGGAGAACCTCGTCTTTATTCGCGGGGCTACCGTAACGATGATGGACGCATCCGCGGACTGGTTCGGCTCTCAAGGGGTGAGTTCACTGTGCGTTGAATCGCAAGCGATTACGTTGGCCCAGTGGGAGAAACTCCAAGAAAAACTCAGCAATGTCCAGCTGACTTCCAGCAGCGGAATCATCGAAAAGTTGCGAGAACGCAAGGACCCTTCGGAAATTGAGGCCGTCGAGAGAGCGATTTCGATCGCCGAGCGCTCGTTCGTTTCTGTCGAGGCAATGTTGACCGGCGACATGACGGAAAAGAACGTCGCGGACGAACTTGAGTTTTCCATTCGAAAGCTCGGCGGGACGGGAAGCGCATTCAAATCGATTGTTGGTGTTGGAGCGCGTGCTGCCCTCCCACATGGGCGACCATCCTCGAAACAGATTGACGAAGACGCGTTCGTTTTGATCGATTGGGGTGCCAAGGAAAATCTTTACTTAAGCGATCTTACACGCGTCATTGTCACAGGTAAGCCGACAGCCAAGTTCCGAAAGATCTATCAAACGGTTCTCGATGCGCAGGAAGCCGCCATCCGAGCGATTCGACCCGGTATCTTGATGAGCGATGTCGACGCGATCGCAAGAGGAATCATCGAGCAGGCGGGCTTTGGCAAAAAATTCACGCATTCCTTAGGTCATTCTTTTGGTCTTCAAATACACGAATCGATCCGACTCGCAAAGGGGCAAGACCGACCGCTCGAAGCGGACATGGTTGTCACCGTAGAACCTGGTATCTATCTACCAGGAATTGCGGGCGTGCGAATCGAAGACGATGTTCTCGTCACGAAGTCAGGTAACCGGGTATTGACTTCCTTGCCCAAGACTTGGGACGAGATTGCACACCCGTTGTAGACACAGCCAACAAAAGGTTCAGGCACGCTCCGCCGTGCCGTCCGCAGTCGGGCTTTTGCCGAAAGGTGCAGGCACGCTCCGCCGTGCCGTCCGCAGTCAGGCTTTAGTCAGGATTCCGGGTGGACGGCACATGGAATGTGCCTACTACTTTGTGGACGGCACATGGAATGTGCCTACTACTTTGACTTTTGTCGGTTGCACAATTCCGCAAAAATAAGGATCACAGCGTCGGCCGGCGGTTTTTCGGCTAAACTCAAATTCTCTGTGACCTTTTCATCGCTTTGGGTTCTTTCAACCATGTCTTTCGCCATTGAAACTTGCCAACTTACTCGCGTCTTTGGTGAACGAAAGGCTGTCGATGCGGTGGATTTGAAAGTAGAAGAAGGTACGTTTTATGGGTTTTTAGGTCCCAACGGCGCCGGCAAATCCACAACGATCAAGATGCTGACCGGCTTGCTCAGCCCGTCACATGGAACGGTAATGGTGCTTGGGCTCAATATGCTGGACCATGCAGAGTCCCTTGAAGCCAAACGGCATTCCGGCGTCGTTCCCGAAAACTTGGCGTTGTTCGACAACTTAACTGCGCATGAGTACTTGACTTTTATTGGCCGCATCCACGGACTGGATCGCGACGTTATTCGGCAAAGAAGCGATGAGATGTTGACCTTGCTATCGCTCGAACAAGAAACCAAAAAGCTTGTCCTGGAATACTCACATGGAATGCGTAAAAAGCTTGCGTTGGCTGCGGCTCTCATATCCAATCCCAAGTTGTTGTTTCTCGACGAGCCGTTCGAAGGGGTTGACGCAGTCGCTTCTCTAACGATCCGCGACTTGCTTTCCAGTTTCGTTGCGCGTGGTTCTACCGTCTTTTTGACTTCACATGTGCTTGAAATTGTGGAGCGTCTGTGCACCCACGTTGGTATTATCATGGAGGGTAAATTGATCCAACAGTGTTCGATGGTCGACTTGCATGCAAACGGTTCGCTGGAGCAGTTTTTTTTAAACGTGACTGGCTCCAATCGCGATCAAACCCCCAAGCTAGAATGGCTAGAGAAGAGTTAAAAAACACAATCGTGCAACCAAATTGGTTACGTGGCATCCTCGATCATTTTCAGACGTTCTTGTGGTTGCGTTGGCGAATTCGCGTCAATCAACTGAGTCACGGCTCAAAGCTCGGCAAAGCGTTGGCCGCCATCCTGCTGGCGACCGTAGTGATTGCGGGCATCACGTTCTTCGTAGGCGGAGCCTTAGTCGGCGCGATTGTTCCAAGGTACATTCCGAGAGAGTACTATTTTCTGATGTGGGATGGGTTGGTTGCCATCTTTGTTTTGTTTTGGGTGATCCATGTCGCTACGGATCTGCAGCGGTCCGATGCGATTACCTTTGATCGTATATTGCACTTACCTGTTTCATTTGGTCAGGTGTTCGCCATCAATTACTTGAGTGCCATGGCGAGTATTCTCTTTCTGTGTTTGAGTTCTTTCAGTTTCGGTTTCATTTTTGGTTCGTGTTTTTCGGTGGGACCATCTGCGCTCTTGATTGCGTTTCCATTTATTTTATTCTTGTTAGCAATCACATCGCTGACATACCAGTTACAAGGTTGGTTGGCAGCCATCATGTCAAATCCCCGTCGAAGACAATTGGTCCTGTTTATCATACCTGTCTTCATCGTGACCGTTGTTCAAGTACCAACCTTTGTTTTATCGCGTTATGCGAGGTACGCAAACCAAGCACGAAGTGCCGATATCCCACCTCCGACATTGGTTGCCCCTGGACCCAACTCGGATGTGGAACACCAGGATGGCGACACCGAGGTTGCAGTCAACGAGACCGCTGACAAAGCGGATCTAGCCGACAGTCAGGAACAGGAAAAGGAAGCGTTGACCAAAGTGCTCTCGGAAGAAACGAGAAACGATAAGTTTGCAAACTTCATCGCGGGCATAGGCATGCTGAACCGCGTATTCCCGCCTCTGTGGATGGCTGGCTGTGCTCAATCCATTATGGCTGGCACATGGCATGTTTTCTGGCTAACGCCAGCCATGTTCGCTGTTGCGTTTTTGTCTTTACGACGCAATTACCGACAAACGCTTCGCTATTACTTGGGTGAGTCCGACGCGAGGGCGATTCATAAGCGAACGGGGAAATCGAAGTCCTTGGTTGCGAAGCCCGCTTTTTCTGCAACAAGTCGGTCGGGCGGAAAGTCCAGAATGATTGAGTGGCAAATTCCGTTTGTATCGGAGAGCACGTCGGCAGTTACGGTCATGACTTGGCAGTCCATGAAACGCGCACCGGAGGCGAAGATAGCGTTACTGTTACCTTTCGTAGCTCCTTTTGTGATGTTTGGTGCACTCCAATCCATCGACTTGCCCAAAGTTGACGAATTGAAAGCTTCCATGATCGTCGGCTTTTCCGCTTTGGTCTTACTGATCTCAACGGGCGTACTAGGCAATCAGTTCGGTTATGATCGAGCAGGCTTTCGGGCTTTTGTTTTGTCACCTGTTCGCCGGGATCACATCTTGTTGGGACGCAACATCGCGGCAATTCCTGTCGCATTGCTGCAGACCATTTGTTTGACGCTCTCGATTGGTTTTTTCTTCGGACTGGCCATCGACAAAGTATTTGCGGCGGTTTTGTTATCGTCATCGTTGCTGCCACCCTGTTTGTTGCTTTTCAACTTGATGTCGATATTAACTCCTTTCCCGATAGCTGCGGGGAGTATGCAGCCAAAGCAACTTGACCTGGTTCCAGTTCTTTTCAGTATGTTGTTGTCGATGATTCTGCCGCTTATCACTTTAGTTGCACTATTTCCGATAGGCATCGAGTGGGTTGTTGAACGCTATTTCCTGAAGACTTCCGTGCTGCCAATTGCGCTAATCATGTCGGTTTTTTGGCTAGCTGGTTCGTTGTTGTTGTATCGATGGCTATTGCCGTATGAAGGCCGGTTGTTCGCTAGACGTGAAAAAGAGTTGCTCAGAATTGTCACATCCAAGATTGAATAAGTAGCTGGTATGACATGAACAATGAAAAGAAAATTCGACCCGAAGGACTGGACTATTTACTAGCCTCGATTGCCCCTTTTTTCATCATTGGAATGATCGGGTCGCTGGTCTTTTTTTTGATCACCGTTTGCTATCAAGGTTCCTACACGCAACGACTGATGTGGATCCTGGGGCTTTACACCGTAGCTTCTGTTTTGATCGCTCGCATCGCCATAGAGCAAAGTCGGACACTATCGTATGCGTATATGCTGGCCTTAGCGGGCGCAACGTTGTTGGTAACGCCCCAGTTTTTCGTTGTGACTGGACCAATGGCCATTTTCAGTTTTCCAATTTTAATCGCGATTCTCGTCATTGTTGCGGTGCTTGCGGACCGAATCACGTTCGATTGCACATCCATGAACGAGCAAATGCAAAGTTCGGGAGTTGGAATCTTGCAATCGCTGGGCCTCATTCAAAGCGAGAGGAACGCTGCTGAGATAGAAAAACCGAACCTGCGAAAGTCAGACAACCAACAGATCGAACCGACTCCATCCGAACGAAAGACTGCCAACTCGCGAAAACACAACCCAGGCGTCTGGGTACTGTATTTCGCATTGTTGGCGCTGCCCTTGTTTGGTATCGGTCAATTGATTATTCAGAATCCTGTAGATCGCAGCTGGGCGTTCAAGTGTTTGTTCTTGTATTTGCTTTGTTCACTTTGCTTGCTCGTGCTCATCGCATTGCTTTCGCTGCGAAAGTATTTGCGAGAACGCGGTGTACCGATGGACACATCGTTTGCCATCCGCTGGTTGGCAATCGGGATGCTCAGCGTATTTGCAATGCTGTGTGTGTTGTCGCTCCTGCCATTGCCTGGCAAGTCGCTGCTGTCGATGGACATGCCGTTTCGAATTACAAGTCGCGATGATCTTAAAGCGAGTCGATGGGGATGGGGACCCGAGGGAGTGCCACAAGAGGGTGGCAAACCCGGACAACCCCAGGATGGAGGTAAGCCACAAGGAGAACCGGCCCCCAAGCAACCGAAAGTCGATCCAGAGAATCAACGCCAGCCAGGAGCAGGTAAGCAAGCAAGCGATCAGAAGGGCGACGGCAAACAGGCCGAGGGTAAACAGAGCGAAGGTAAACAAGCCGACGGAAAGCAGAGCGAAGGCAAGCAAGCCGACGGAAAGCAGAGCGAAGGCAAGCAAGGCGACGGAAAGCAAGGCGACGGAAAGCAAGGCGACGGCAAGCAAGGCGACGGAAAGCAAGGCGACGGAAAGCAAGGCGAAGGTAAGCAAGGCGAAGGAAAACAGGGCGAAGGTAAGCAAGGCGAAGGTAAGCAGAGCGAAGGTAAGCAGAGCGAAGGCAAGCAAGGCGAAGGCAAACAGGGCGAAGGTAAACAGGGCGAAGGTAAACAGGGCGAAGGTAAACAGGGCCAAGGAAAGCAGAGCGAAGGTCAAAAGCAAGGCGTTTCATCCGAAGGTCCAAAAAACAAGCAGGCAAATCAAGATTCCAAGGGTGAAAAACGTGACTCGCGAAACGAGGACGAACGAGATGGAAAGAAGGACGAGAAAGGGGAGAAACAAGACCAACAAAAGCAACAAGAGCCTGGAAAGGCGGGGAATCAACCCAAGCCACAAGAGCAACAACAAACACCGCCGCCAACTCCGTCCATGTCCATTGAATGGAACTTTTCCGCGGCATTCCAATGGCTTGCCATGTTCGTTTTGGCCATTGTGGCTGTCGTGTTTGGAATCCGATATCGCCACCAACTTCTGCAAGCGTGGACGGAGTTTCGCGACTGGCTCAATGCCTTGTTGGGTCGAAAGACGAGGATTCAAGTACCGGTGGTCGACGAGAGTGTTACGTTGATTGAGGATCCATTCCCACCTTTTCAGTCGTTTGATAATCCCTTTACGACGGGCAATCGCTGGACACGTGAGCAGATCGTAAGGCACATGTATCGCGCAACTGTATCGTGGGGTTACGAGCATCGAGTTGTTCGGCGCGACGACGAAACACCGGAGGAGTTTATGCGTCGATTGGCTCGGCGGTTCCCGCAACAACAAGAGTTGTTGTCCATGCTAGGCCAGCTTTACAACCGAATTGCATACGCCCGTGGAACGGTTCGGAACGAAGAGATGAAGCCGATGGGAGACTTGTGGCGTTGGCTTTCGGAAACAGCAGCTCGAGCAACAACCAACACCTAGTTGCCACGGGCGTAAAGCCCACCCTTTCAGCCTTTCAGGGCTTGTGAGGATATTGACCATCCAACCCAGGGCGTTGCTCTGGGCTATCCCAGTTCGCCCCATTGGGCTCCGGATGAAGGTAAAAGGGTTGAGTTGCCCCGTTAGGTACCGACGTTGGCTGTTTTCATGACGTGGCCCTGTCAGGTATCAAATGCCAATAAAAAACGGGCAGCCAATGGGTCGCCCGTTTCATCATTTGTCGTTTCGATTGCCGTATTACTCAGCGTTAAAATGCTTCTTGCGACGACGAGCGACCAAACCCATGCCAAATACAGCCACGAAGTGGCGAAAGGTTGTAGCCATGGGCGTGAGCCCATGGAACATCGAGAACATAACGTGAAGTCCCGAAGGGACGAAAGGAACTCGGGCATTCGCTTGCCCTTTCGCCCTTTCGCCCCTTCGGGGCTCCCGCGTTGTTCGTGCTACCGAATCCATGGGCTCGCGCCCAAGGCTACATCATTTCGTCCCTTCGGGACTAGGAGCGTACGCACAGCGCCACGTCATTCCCGCGTAGGCGGGAACCCAACTCCACGTCATTCCCGCGCAGGCGGGAACCCAGTCATCTCGCGCACTCCACTGGAGTCCCGCCTGCGCGGGAACGACTTATTGGCGTGGCTCACGGTCCAAAAGGGACAATGAACACAACATGTTGTCGGGTAGGCAGTTGCAAATCGGTTTTGAAATGGGAACCCCATCAACAAATATGCTGTGTTCCTTTGCGTTCTCACCAATCATCATTCATTATTGCTTCGTCTTGTCGTTTCTGAGCTTCCCCTCATTCGTTCTGGAGCCGACTTCGCCGCAGTGCTTGAGCGTTGCGGTTTGGATCGCGTCTGCCGTCGAGCACAGCGTAGACAATCACGAGATCGACTATGACCCCGTACCATATTACAAACGGGAACCGCGAGGCGAATGTGTAGTGCCATCCGTCAACCTTGGCGTGATCCCCTGCATAGAGCAGCAGGGAATCGATGTCTGCAGATATGCTGTCATGGAAGTAAGTTGCAAGGTTTGGATCGATGTCGTTGTAAAAATCGCACCCATCCGCAATGTCGCGTTCAGCGCCAGCGGAGATCTTGATTCTCATCGGAGACGATCCGCAAGTCGCTTTTTGGCGTCAGCCCAGTCAGAAACGGCTTCTTCTCCGCGCTCGATTGCAGCCACACGTTTGGCAACAACGCCTCGATGCCATTCCGGTGGCTCAGCGGAGGGATCTTCGGTCGTTAACCGTTTCCAAAGTAATTCCATAGCGACAATCTGCTCATCGCGGGTAAGTCCGCCGATTAGCGTTTCGAGTGACATGTTTGCCTCCTGATGTATTTTAAGCGTAGGCCGATTCGATAACGTTGAAGTTCAACGTTGAAGTTCACCGGGCTTGGAAAGGACAAGAATTGGCCGTCGGTCCTCGATTCTATTCGACGGCGACCCGTTTTGGCAACCAAAAGATGTCGCCAATGTGGTTTGAGTAGCCACGAAGTGGCGAAAGGTTGTAGCCATGGGCGTAAGCCTCCATCTTGTCCCACATCTTTTGATCTTGCTCCCCTCGCCCCTTACTCGGCCGTACTCGGGGAGAGGGGCCGGGGTTAGGGGTTTTGCACCCTTGGCATCGTTACCTTCATGCAACGTGTACAGGTTAAACGAGTTCCCTCATGGGTTGGAAGTTATCGTCGACAAGGTAGTGAGGGCGGCCCGTCATATCAGAAACAGTGGTCGTCAAAGCGTTGATTCCCAGATTGTGGTAGAGCGTCGCAAACACCTCTGGAAACGTAACGGGACGCGATACTGCTTCACCACCGAGTCGATCGGTGGCTCCAATGACCTTGCCCGTTTTCATACCACCGCCCGCCAGCAACGCGCAGGAAACGTTTGGCCAATGGTCACGCCCTCCGTCTTTGTTGATCTTGGGTGTGCGTCCGAATTCTCCCCAAGCGATGACGGTTGTATCGTCCAGCATCCCGCGCTGATCCAAGTCCTCGATGAGCGCACTGAGCGCTTGATCAAAGTCTGGAAGATTCTCTTTGGCAATCTTGAAATTGTTTCCGTGCCAGTCCCAAAACGAGTAACTCAGCGTGACAACGCGCACACCTGCTTCAATAAGACGGCGGGCGAGCAAGAATTGCTCATTCAGTCTCGGAGCAGCGTCCCCTTGTTCCTTATCAGTCCCTTTGCCATATCGGGCGCGTAGTTTCGGATCTTCTGAGGAGAGATCGAGCGCGTCGAGCATCCGGCTCGATGTCAATATATCGAATGCTCGCGCCTGAAATGAGTCGAATCCTTCCATCAAACCGTTGCTGTCCACGTCTCGACGAAACCGATCAATACTGGCAAGTAGTGTTTTGCGATCTGCGAGTCGGTCGGTTGTGATACCGTTGAGGACCATGTCCTCTTTGACCGAGCCAATGGGCATGAAGGGGGTATGACCAAAACCCAAGAAGCTTGAGCGGCCGAAGTTGTAGGGAGTGTGCTTCATCTTGGGCGAGAGATTTACATAGGACGCCAAGGTCGGGTGCGTTGTCCCTTTTAGTTTTGAGATGACCGAGCCAAACTCCGGCCACCCACCTGGCGGATTGCGTTCATTCAAACGCCCGGTCATACACTGAAACGATTCATGCCGATCTTTGGCGCCCACCATCGAACGGATTATGGCTAACTTGTCCGCCATTTTTGCGAGATTTGGGAGATGCTCGCAGATTTGAATCCCTGCAACATTGGTGGCGACCGGACGAAACTCGCCGCGGATCTCGACTGGGGCATCCATTTTGAGGTCGAACATATCCTGGTGCGGGGGACCACCAGGAAGATAAATCATGATCACCGATTTATTGGAACTACCGATCTTGTTATCGGCCTCTGCACGAAGCAATTGGGGCATCGAGAGCCCACCAAAACCAAGTGCACCGACCTTCAAAAAATTACGACGCGGGAGACGATCACAGAAACGACTGGAGGAATTGCCTTGAATGGTAAACATCAGTTTTGGTTTCTGCGGGGTAGGGGACGGGTGGGATTCGACAGCGGCTTGATCTTGGTAACAATCGACTTGTTTGTCCATTATCTTGACACGTCGATCGGAGAAGCATCAAACGCTATTTTACCATCCTACTTTGCTTTGCGAATCTCAATTTCTTCGAACTTCATTTTCAAAGGATTGGACGGGGGGAGCGGTTTCCGCTGGCTTTATGCCAGCGGGACCACAATTGGCAGCTACAGAATAGTGCTCGCAGCACTCCGTCCGGTTTATCCGGGCGGTAGCAACGTTTTTGCTTAAACTGCCCTGATTTTCGATAACGACATAACTATTCTCCAAAGCAACCTAATGACCGAATCGATTGGATGTCGGAAACTTTCGGTTCTACCGAGGCTTCAGATCATTCATTTTTGGGCAGCAAGTTGCTCCATTGCCCTGAGCACGCGAAGCGGATGATCCGTTTGGATGCAGTCGATCCCCAAACGGATCGCTCGCTTGTACTCGTCGACGGACTCGTTTCGCCCCAAAGCATCTGAAAAAACCAGTATTCTTTTCTGATGGCAGGCATCGATCAACTCTTCCGATAAAATGGACCAGGAAGCATCAACGCCATACGGTTGGATTGCTGCCACGGTGTCAAGTTGTCCCGATCGCTTCAACGGAGGCAACGTGCGAACCTTCGGGTCGAGTCGGTGAATCTTCTCGCAGTATTCCACAGATTGATAAACAACGTGGCGTTGTTCGAGATGAAATGTGTGAATCGCATCGATCAGTTCCGTAGGTTCAATGTCTTTGGCGTCAAGGTATACGCCCATCTTTTCGCCAAGTGCTCGAAGCCCGTCCTCGAACGACGGCACACAGGTCTCTTGAAATCGCGGTCCAAACCAATTGCCTGCGGACAGCGACGTTGCTTCCAGAAATGTGCTTTCGCGAACACTTCCTTTCCGCTGAGTCGTCCTATTCAGCGTGCTGTCATGAAGGAGCACATGTTTGCCATCGAGTGTCGTGCGGATATCGATCTCGGCATAGTCCAGCCCGAGCCGAGCAGCATCAAGAATCGCAGGGAGTGTATTTTCCGGTGCATAACGATTGACGCCTCGATGGGCAGCGATTTTTACGGGGAACTGGTAGCCCGTTCTGTGCAAGTTAAAGAAGAGGAGACCGGCCGGGTCATCGGTTTGTAGCCAATCCGCACCCGCGTCGATGACATTTCCCCAAACCACTGAATGGTCCCACTTGTCACCCAAGACTTTCGCTTGGACCTTGATTCCAATCGCATGAAAGCGCTGACACAGCTCAGGGGTAATTTCGTCTGCATCGATCTCGACAGCAGCAGGCGCGACGCGTTGAACGAATTCATCAAAAAGCATGGTCTTGGGTCGAAACTTTGTCATGCATGCAACCCTGCCTGCGGAGGCTGACTTTACCTGAGTCAGTACTTCGGGATCTGCATATACTATGACCTGTTGCTCCATCCCCGCAGCGACCACTTCCTCAACGAGATGTTGAGGATCAATGCTTTTGCAGTCCAAGTAGAGATTGATTCTTCCTTTCGCAAGTCCCAACGCTTCAGATAAAGTTAATACACGGCTGTCAGCGAATCGCTCAGCAAACCACGACCCCGCATCGATTTTCCCTAGCTCGTCCAGTGTAAGGTCCGCAACGCGCCCTTTACCATCCGTCGTTGCGTCAACCGTGTCGTTGTGGATGACCACGTGACGACCGTCCTTGGTCAAGCGGACATCGATTTCGGCCCATTCGCAGAAGTCCTGGATGCACATTTCGATCGCAGATGCCGAGTTTTCAGGAGCAGCTAGTGCCATTCCGCGATGAACCATCACTTGAATATTGCGAGGTGGTGTGATGGGCTGATAGAAGTGAAAACTTGGCTGCGAGAACGCGTGCTGGGAGGCGATAAGAATCAAACTGATCGCAAAAAAGCAAGTCCGTTGCAACGGAAGGCCCGAATGGTTTAGACGCATCGTGGTTTTATTGGGTTGGAGACCGCCAAGCGCATACGCCCCCAAGTTCCCTTCATGGACGGTGCTTTCATCGGAAGCACCGGGCAGCCGTTTTGCAAAATCGCCGTCGTCGGTATTCATGGCGTGAAGGCGTTCGAAGCAGGGGCTAGATGTTTTGAAAGTGAAAGTGAAAGTATAGTGGAGGGGAGAGGTTTCCGTTGGCTTTATGCCAGCGGGACCACAATTGGCAGCTACAGAAACGAAACGTAGCGTTCGCAGCACTCCGTCCGGTTTATCCGGGCGGTAGCAACGTTTTTGCTCAAGCTGTCCTTCACATGTTTCCGCTGGCACGAGGCCAACGGAGAGCTCAACAGGAAGGGCATTTCAAGGTAGCTGTCAAATGCAGCCTCCACCCGGGCAAGATAGAGCGAGTTGACCGGCGAAATCCTTCCCAAATTCCGATCTGTTTTATCCCGCGTTTGGAGGTAGTCCTATCTTGCGTTGATGATCGTAGAGGGACCTCCAGTCGTTCGCCGAACATGGCACGTGCATGGCACCTAGCTCCCCCCCGCACAGATCCATACGTGAAAAATTACCTCACACGGCTTCTCTGTTAAGCGTTGACGGTCGCGACGCGAGTTGTTCAATGAGCTGCGGCCTCTTTGATGCGTCCCCGTTTTCCTCCAAGAGCAGTTCCGGGTGGACTAAACCGTTACTCCGCGTCCGCTGCGTCCCCTTTGATGATTGAACCGTAATCCCGGTGATCGTCTCCGACGCTTTGTTCTTGTTCGCGTCCCAGATTCACGCCATGTTCCCGAAGGTCACCATGTGGACAGGATTCATGGAGAAACTACTTCATCCGTTTTCGCAGCTGAGCTTGGAGTTCGGTTTCTAACGTCTCCAGTTCGGTCCTGGATTTGGGTTTCAGCTCCTCGACGGTCGACTGAGGGAAACTCAGCAAATTTTGCAACATGCGTATCTTGCCGAAAAGTTCACCTTCCTCACGACCTTCTGCTCGGCCTTCCCCACGGCCTTCCCCACGGCCTTCTTCGCGTGCTTCGCGGCGAGCGGCGTTAAAGATCCATTGCTGGTCGCGGATAGCTTTTTCACGTGTGTCGTACATGGCTTTGTCCTCGGTCTTCTTGGCAATTCGGTAAATCGAGTCGGTCGCCTTCTGGAACTCTGGCTGGGGGAACAAACTCAAAAGTGTCGCGGCATCGTACTGGTGTGCGTGCAACAACCAGTATAGCCAACGGTCCAGCAGGCTAGCGGTTTCAAGCTCGCTTTCCTTAAGATTATACCACCCAAGCTCGAGCGTGTGAATTTCGAAAGTTTCCTCCAGCAAACGCCCTGAATCCCGGTCCACCAGTCGAAAGGCATGATGCACCTTGGGAGATTCGTCCCAAAGTTGGCCCTGCAGGAGGCAGATCGAATAGACCGGCTTAAGCTCAGAGTAATCGTCCCCGGCCCTTAGTTGACCTGCGTAGACTTCACACCCGTAGAAAACGATCCGCTTGATCAGTCCCGAGTAAGTCGACAACTGCATCTCGACATCGTAGATCGCATCCCGCTGGTCGACGGCGCGAATGTCAAGGATCGAAAGCTTGTCGTCGTGGAAATCCTGCAAGTTGAACGGGTTCTCGATCGTAACATCCACGATCGGAACTGGGAGAGTCAGGATCGCATTGAGGAGGCTGATCAAAGCCACCTTGTTCTCTGGGGAGCCAAAGGTTTTCTTGAATGCGAAATCGTTGGTAGGACGGATACCAATCGGCTGCATCTAGCAAACTCCCGTCAAAGCTAAAAAATGTTTTCTGCGTTTACATCGCGCCGGTCATCGAAGCGACTCCATCGTACCACAAACCACTCCTCGTTTGGGAGGAGCCTTTGTTGTCTCCGACTGTTCGCAATCGGGAACAAGACTCGCCATTGCCTCTTTGCATCGGCTTTATCGCGCATGCCTTCCGCTCGCTCATTTCGACACAACAGTGCCACTTGTTCCTGACAGTTTTTCTATCGCCCTCTCAACTTAAGTAAGGCTTAAGGGGACGAATAAGCTGCGTCCCCCCTTTGACGCGTCCCGTCCCGTTTGATGCGTCCCCAAGAGTAAGGCCTCTGCGCAAAAACGGAAACACTAGGTTTTACCAATGTAAGTTTTTGATATTATTTTCCGATCCCTTTAATTTCCGTCCAATATCGTTATAGTCGCGAAATTTGTTACACGCCGTCTTTCGCCGTCAGCTGCCCGGGCGGCGTGGCTCCACAGGTTTGCATGCTCCTCGAAATGCTGGTCTCATATTCCTCATTCAGAAGTCGCCCATGAGCAAACTCTTTATCTCCCACAGCTCGCAAGACGACGAGTTCGTGCGCAACCTCCGCGAGGCGCTGTCCGATCACGGCCAAGACGGGTGGATCGATTCGCGAGAGCTTCGCGGTGGCGATCTGCTGTTGACGGACATTAAAAAAGCCATCGACGAATCTTCGTCGTATGCGGTGGTCGTGAGCACGGATGCGTTGCAGTCGACGTGGGTGGGCAAGGAACTACGCCATGCGCTTACTCTTCAAGCCGATCGCGGCAAGGACAAATTCCCGATCATCCCGCTCTCGCTGAACGGCACCAAGCTCGGCGTGCTGGAGGAATTCTTCGGCGAGGAACCGCTATACATCCCCGTCAGCAGCGACGCGGGAGGAGTCGAGGCGGCGATGAACGCGATCCTGGTTGCCCTGGGGAAGCGCGACCCGGCGGATGTGCCCGGCACTCCCCAGCCCGAAAAACCGTCCGCTTTTCCTACCTCTTGGGGGTCGATGAGCGTTCCGGCAAAAATTTCGATCACCGCAAACGCCGGCTCGAAGAAAAGCTCAAGAACCTTGCAGCCAATTTCGGAATCGATCTTACATTCTTCCGTATGTCGAATCACTCTTCTTCTGCTCAGGTCACGCCGAGACGTTGTTGCGACTTGGGACGCGGCCACCAAGTTCCCCCATAGGTTTTCAATACGAATCAGGCTACTGTCCTCGCTGCCGCTTGGCATACCAACTGATTTCAATCCCATCGGGCCTAAAGTTGTTAGGTGGCCTTAGTTGTTCCAGGTTCGGCAAGTCATCGGGAAAACCAGTCAGTTGTCGATACAAGGCGGAATCGCGTTTCCTCGCAAGATCAATAATCCGCATCCACATGACTCGCCATTTCTAGAGTTTTGGTGAATTCAAATCAAGCTGCGAAATAAGTCGTTTTGATTCGGTACGATGCCCGACTAAAACTCCATCCGGCAATATTGCCACAGCATCTGACGACAACAGCGTCAAAGGATCCGCGACTTGCTGATCGAGTTTTACAGAATTGCATCGTCGACAAGCGTAGACGAGATTCAGGTAGTCCAAGCTACGTAACGGTGCGAGAGACTGCGGTTCGAAATGGTCTAATTCAAATTCACCCGTAACCTGCCCCCACGACTCGCGTTGGAGACAATACACGCAGCGAAAAGTGAATTCATCCCGCAGCCATGGTCGGAAGGATTTGTAAGAAACATAACCCGCTGGTTCATGAACTCGTTCTTGCTGAGACTCAGGATAGTCGAATATCATCGTCCTGCTTCCGTTGATTCTGAATCGAAATCAGTTAGCAGCCGGTGTAGTTTTCTCGCTCCCTCCAGTGGGAGGTTCATCTCGGAATCGACGTGAGCACGCATGAGCTGCGTTAAACCTGCCAATTCAAGCTGCTCTGTTTGACTGAGGGTTCCCTGAATGTCTCTGTCGATGAGTTGGAATCGTCGCTCGTTCAACTCAGCATTCCAGTTGAGTTGATCAGCCACCCTCAAATCCTCGAATGCGACCCTTCCAAACAGATGACGAATCTGCTCATTGTCCATTCCAGATTCGAGCAAAGTAAGTTTGACAGCCAGCATTGCTGCGAGGCTTAAATCGAAGGTGACAGCATTTGCGGCCAGCGATTGTCCTGTCCCAACCATAAAAAGTTCGAGATGTTTCAGAAATTCACGAAACCAGTCGGTGGTAGTTTCGTGGAGTTTTCCTGGATTGGATTCAGGCTGCTTCTTGGCGGCCATTAGAGGAATCGGAGTCCTTAACTGCATTCACTAAAAACTGGGCTGCCATGCTCACCGATTCACGATAATGGTCAAGCGTAATAACGCCAGGAGAATTCTCTTTCTTTGCCAATTCCTTTGCATGTATCATGACCTGTTCAGCAAAAAGTGCCTTCCACTTCGCCAAGGCCTGTGCCGCACAGGGATCAATCCAATAGGTTTTGCTCTGGTCCATCGTAACCTCCATGCTCAAT
>CAMBSL010000012.1 GCA_945870455.1 Pirellula staleyi DSM 6068
GGCTGGCTGCGTTGAGCCGTTGTTTGGCGAACTTGAATAAGTGGGTGGGCCAATGGGAGTCACCGAGGTCGCGCCAGGAACATAAGGTGGTTGCATAGGAGCCGCGATCGGATTGCAGTTGCCATTGGGGCAAGCATTTCCAGTAGGCGACCAAGCTGCCGTAGGAACGACACCCGACCCAACGCTTTGATTGGACCAATTCATGGCTGGAAGGCTGGTCGCGTAGCCTGGATTCTGAACAACGGAACCGTTGTAGTTTGGCTGCGAGGGGTAAATCGGTAGGCCAGGCGATTGCGGATTGTAGTTCATTGTGGTTGTGGGCGGCGATGTTGCAGGCATGCCTAACGAACTACCAGATGAACCCATCGGCGCGAACGCATTTGGCTGACCATTCATGGGCATACCAACAGTTGGCACGTTCTGAAAGGGTTGTGCAACAGGAGCATACGCGTTGTTGACAGCTAAACCGGTTGGATTGTATCCTGGGCTAGTGATGGCAGGCCAATTGTTTGCTTGCGATCCATACGTGCCTTGTAACGGTCGCGGGGCGATGACCGGCACCCGTTGAGCTTGATACTGATAAGATGTGCAGGGCTGGAGGCTTGTAACCGTCGTGCCGTACCGCGGATCAAATGCGGTCACTGGTCGGTAGTAGGTCACAGGCGTCCGAGACCATTGGGTATCATAAGCTGCTGTCGGCAGAGAACCCGCAACGGTTTGAGGAAAGCCTGGAGCGACCGAAGGGGCGTTGTTGGTTGGCGGCATCGCCCCAGCATAGTTGCCATACCCAAGTGTTTGGTTTGTCGCTTGTGCAGGGTACTGGGGGGCATAGTTGGGGTATTGAGCAACATAGGAGGGAGGGCTGTAGGCGGGCAGTTGACTGCCGGCATTGGCTGCATAGCTCGGTGGTACATACCCGGCGCTTGGCATAAGAGCGGTTCGCCCGTTGACTGGCACTGGCGGCCCAACAGGAACCGCTTGAGCGGGACTCCCCCACAAGCAGGAATCGCCCCATGGGCTTGCTTGGCTGGATTGAGCGTTGGCAGACGCAAAGCTTGCGGTTACGCTGATCGCCAGCAGGCGTTTAATGGATGGCTTCATGGCGGACGAATTCCTAGTTGTGGACTAGATGGCTTCACCAAACCGAGTTGCAGGGGATGGAGCTCATGACAAAGGTGCATCCATTTGATGCCATATGCCCGGCAGAGGTCAACCTAAACTTGACTCTATTTTTCGTAATTGGTCTTTAGAAAATCATTCCGATTCCGTTCGTATCGATCCTAACCATTGCAACGAGACCCAAATGGGCAAGCCCTCTTTACAAAAAGTTGCGATTCCGAGGCACAATCCAAAGTGGGACATCTGGTCATATCGGATAGGCTGCCCAGTTTGGGGATGTCGCAATTGGGGCGAAATCATCTACCCAAACGGCACTCCATCCGAGGACTATTTGCGTTGGTACACTCGCTTATTTCCAACGGTGGAAGGAAACAGCACATTTTATGCCGTGCCACCGAAAACAACATTTGAAAAATGGCGTGACGCGTCCGCAGATACGTTTCAGTTCAGCTTCAAGTTCCCGCGGAAAATCTCGCATGAACTCAAGCTAACGCGATGCGACGACGAGCTGAAGCAATGGCTTGATTGCTTATCTGTATTGTATGAGAGCGGACGACTTGGCCCGACGTTCCTCCAGCTCGCCCCGTCATTTTCTTTCGCCCATTGCTCCCAGCTTGAACTTTTTTTGAAGCAGTTGCCGCGTGGATGGCCCTGGGCTGTTGAAGTGCGACACCAAGATTGGTTTGATAACGGAGTATGCGAAGCCAGACTAGATGATTTGCTGAGACAGCATCGCATTGACCGCGTACTTTTCGACTCTCGCCCACTCAATTCAAATTCCGCATCGGACGAAACGGAGCAAGCGTCACAAAGCAGAAAACCCAAGAGCCCGTTTCGAATTACGGTCACCGGCAAACGGCCTATGGTTCGACTGATAGGACGCAACAAAGCCGCCGAAGTAACGAATTACTGGGAATCCTGGGCCGAGCAGATTGCAGAGTGGATATGCGATGGTTACCAACCGTGGATATTCACCCATGCGCCGGACGACAAGTTCGCTCCAGGTTTGGCGAGATTGCTTCACGAGTTCGTAAGGTTGCGTCTGCCCGATTTGGCTGAGTTGCCGGGATTAAACTCGATCGATCTGGCGGGCATCGTCGGCACGAACGAAGAACCAAAAATGAGACAACTGCCGTTGTTTTGAAGGCTGTCACGGCCATTCGATTCAAGTCTCTGGCTCGATAACCGCGTTAGCCTGCGCAGAATGTGGTTGTCGATTTGACGATCGAGCAATCATCAGGGAACGTGTGGAAAGCCTGTATCGATAGCTGACGGTCCATTTCTTCCACGTGCATGAAGCTGACAGCACCAAATGCAATTCGTCCGCTCGAATCAAATGAGTGCACCAGTTCATTTTCGCACTGGCTGGATTGGAGTTGATTGTGCACCATCCAAAACATGTCCGTTGAAACATGCTCTAGCTCATACTGAGCGTGATACGAGACACCGAGTTTACCTTCGATCTGCTCCAGCCCTTTACCCTTGAGATTCGCTCCGACGATTCGGCGTTTTTGAGGCAATAGTTGGTGAGCTGAACAAACAACCTCAGTCATGACTACCGATCGACTATTGAACGTGACCATGTGGCCATCGCTTGTGATGTCGATTTTTGCCGAGTACTTGCTTCGCTCAATGGTTCGACTTCGATGGATACTGAATAGCTCAGGATGAATCGATCTTCCAAAAACGTAGAAAGCATGTTCGGCAACAGTCGGTCGAATCGATATCACGAGAGGTAACCTTGCTTTGTGGGATTAGAGGTTGGATGAGGGGGCGGGATTATAGTCCCAGAATTATGTCTTAACCAAGATCAACTTTGCAACTTTTTCAAATAGTTTCTTTTTCCACAAACTCTGGGGAGTGGTGTTGACATGCGCGTTGAGATCGCTTTTTGTCGAGCAGCAGACTTGGTTATGCAGACTTGGTTATGCAGACTTGTTTATACTGGTCGGGAGAGGCTCCAGTCGAACCAACGCCAAGTGGGGATGGAGCCTCGCGCCTCGCACTCTCAATGGAAACGACATGATGCTTGTTTGAAACCATCCGCCTGAGTGATCGGATCGAATTGAATCTGGTATCATCCTAGGGTTAGGCAAAACCCTACCACGAAGAACTCCAACTACGAAGATGACAAACCATGAATGTGGTGATGGCTGCAGCGGAAGCGATTCCATTTGCAAAAACCGGTGGGCTTGCGGACGTATGCGGTTCGCTACCAATCAAACTCGCGGAGCAAGGACATCGTTGCAGTCTTTTTATACCCGCGTACAAACGTGCGCTTCACAGCGGTTTACCAATCTCGGATACGCATGTTTCGTTTGTCGTGGATTTAGCTGGCAAGCTAATGTCGGCTCGCATCCTGAAGACAACTCTCGGAAACGGCACCGTCGATGTCTACTTGGTGGACCAACCGCTGTACTTTGACCGAGAACAACTCTACGGAGATGAACATGGTGACTTCCGCGACAACTCCGAACGATTCAGCTTTTTTTCAAGATGTGTTGTCGAATCGATTGAACGATTGCGGTTGCCTGTGGATATCATCCATTGTCACGACTGGCAAGCGGGTCTGATTCCCGCATACCACAAAACCAATTTTGGAAATCTCCAATGGTATGGCAACGCGGCCTCAGTGATGACCATTCACAACATGGCATACCAAGGTCGCTTCTGGCAGTACGACATGAATCTAACGGGATTGGATTGGCGGTACTTTAATTGGCAGCAAATGGAGTTTTTTGGCGACTTGAATATGCTCAAAACAGGAATTGCGTTCGCAGATGTCGTTACGACCGTGAGCCCTTCCTATGCCAAGGAAATTCAAATGCCAGCCCATGGGTGCGGACTGGACGGTGCCCTCAGAGCCAAAGGAAATCGATTATCGGGGATCGTTAACGGCGTCGACTACAATGTATGGGATCCACGGATTGACAAGAACGTCGCGAAGAACTTCGGCCAAGAAAACTGGAGAGAAGGAAAAATCGCCTGCAAACAAGATCTGCAACGCGAGTTCAGATTGCCCGACCGAGCCGACGTGCCGCTTGTCGGTCTGATCGGGCGACTCGCGGAACAAAAAGGCTGGGATCTTGTCAAACCATTGCTCGAAGCAATCGTGGACACGGCGGACATCCAGTGGGTTATTTTGGGAAATGGTGAAGCGCGTTTTGCAGACGCGCTCATGGAATTGGCGCGAAGACGTCCCGACAGAGTGGGGGTGCGGTTGGAGTTTTCGGATTCATTGGCCCACAAAATCGAAGCCGGAAGCGATATGTTTCTTATGCCGAGTCGATACGAACCTTGCGGCTTGAATCAGTTGTACTCATTGCGATACGGAACAGTCCCCATAGTCCATGCTACTGGAGGTCTAATCGATACTGTCAACAACTACAGCGATGCAAGCGCTGCCGTGGGTGTTGAGAACGGGTTTTCGTTTCAGAATTACGATCTTGATTCGCTCAAACAATGTGTCCTGAGAGCCGTTGATATTTACTCGCGTGAACCTCATGTTTGGGATAAACTAGTCGGAACAGGTATGTCGCAGGATTGGTCATGGACCAACAGCGCTACCGCTTACGAATCCGCGTACCGACGTGCTCGCGAGCTAGCAGCAATCGATGGTAGGCTCTAAAGAACCGACGATTGTCATGAATGAAACTCGATACGACTGGTTGTCTGATAGATGGGTAATCTTCGCTCCCAATCGTGACGAACGCCCCAATGAGTTTGGTCCGACGAAAAAAGCTTTACCAAAAGAACATTTGGCATGTCCATTCTGTTCTGGCTCCGAGCACGAAACCCCCGAGCCAACGCTTGTTTTGCCGGAAATCGATTTCGACGAAACCTCTATGAATCGCAAGGCCGACCCAGGCAAACGGATCGCACCGGCTTGGCAAGTCAGGGTTGTTCCAAACAAGTTTCCAGCGATACCTCGTTTCTCAAACGAGCATGTTGATGGCGTTCGCGAGATGTCTTCCATCGGCGAAGCATATCACGGCGAAATGTCCGCGAACGGCACGATGCGTAATCGGCAACAGTATCCACCACGCCAATCGCAGATGCTGGCAGCCGATCACTTGTTCCAAAAGCACATGCCGAGCGGAGCCCACGAAGTCATTATTGAGTCCCCAACGCACATTGACAGCATTACCTCGTTACCGGCTGATCATATCGCGATCATCTTCGAAGCGTACCGACGACGTCTGAATCATTGGCGAGCCCAACGCGATCTCAAATACGCGTTGATATTCAAGAACTATGGAGCGGATGCTGGCGCGTCACTTTATCATTCCCACAGCCAGCTTATCAGTCTGGACTTTGTCCCGTGCGACATCGAGCGGACAAACGACCGAATGACTTTGTACCATCAACGATTTGGGAGCTGCTATATTTGTCATCTTGTGGCGGAGGAGGACGAACGCCAAGAACGGATTTTGTATTCTTCTGAGAATTTCGTAGCGATGTGCCCGTTTGCATCTCGGTTTCCTTACAGCTTCTCGATTATTCCTCGAATGCACCGAAGCCGATATGAGGAGATTGGGCAGGGCGAACTTCACGAACTCTCCTTGGCCGTGAAAGCTACACTCTCCGCCTTGGAATCAGCTCACCCATCCGCAGCGTATAACTTCGTTTTGCAAACGAGTCCGTTCCAAGGTGGAAATGAAGAGTCCTTTCACTGGCGATTGCGAGTCATTCCAAGGCTGAGCAAGATTGCAGGATTCGAATGGGGTTCCGCTTGCTTCATCAATACAGTCACTCCAGAATACGCAGCGCGTGTGCTCCGCGATCATTTGGAATGAAGCCATGAAGTGGGACTGGTCTATTGATGGATGGATCATCGTGGCGGGCGCCCTGTGTGCGATCGCTGCGTCGTTGCTTGGGAACTTTCTAGTTCTTCGACGTCTTAGTCTGATGGGAGATGCGATCAGCCATTCGGTTTTGCCGGGGATTGCAGCCGCTTTTCTTTTCACGGGACATCGCGGTTCTTGGGTGGTTTTGATGGGCGCCGCTGTCATGGGACTCGTCACCGTATGGCTTACGGAATTCGTTCGCAAGGTTGGCAAAGTCGAAGAGAGCGCGTCGATCGGCGTTGTCTTTACGTCGTTGTTCGCTATCGGCTTAGTGATGATGGTTCGGGGAGGAGACAAGACCGACTTGGACCCTTCATGCGTTCTCTACGGAAACCTTGAAACGATTATTCTCGATACGGTCGCCACTCCGCTGGGAAACGTTCCACGCGTGGTTTTGACACTGATGGGAATTTGCGTACTCAATGCAACCGCCATTGTCGGGCTTTACAAGCAATGGCAGCTCTCGACCTTCGACCCGCTTTTGTCGCAAGCGCAGGGCATTCACCCAACGTTGTTTCATTATATTCTGGCATCCTTGGTAGCCATCACATGCATTGCAAGCTTCGAAGCCGTCGGCAATATTTTGGTGGTTGCGATGTTGGTCGTGCCCGCCGCCACGGCCTTTTTATTGTGCAAAAGACTGAGTTCGATGATCGTAACCAGCGCGTTGGTCGGCGCCGTTTCGGCAGTCGCTGGCCATTTGCTAGCGATATCGGTGCCGGTTGCATTTGGATTGCGATCGGTCAATTCGGCTGCCATGATTGCAGTAGCTTGCGGTTTTTTTCTTGTCTTGGCAGTCTGCGTTAGCCCCAAAGCGGGAGTCCTTAGTCGATGGATCTCAAGTGGCCGCATTGCCCGCAAGATATTGGGGGATGATGTGTTGGCGCTGTTATATCGCCGAGCGGAAACATGGCCATCCTCTAGTTTCCAGGGAACGACCGGGCCGGAGTTTTCGCTTTCGGAAACTGCCCTCAAACTTGGAGTTTCTCGTAAAAAGATGCGTTCGGTCGCGAATGAATTGGTACGACTCGGTTGGCTCAATTCGTCGTCATCCACGATTGCCTTGACCGATGATGGTCGGCGTGTCGCGCAAAATTTGGTTCGTTCCCATCGGCTTTGGGAGCAATACATGTCGGTCGAAATGAATGTGAGCGATTCACGCTTGCATGCACAAGCGGAGTCGTTGGAGCACTTTACAAGTCCGTCGATGCGTGGCAAGCTAGATGCCGAAACCGGGCAATCGGCGTTAGACCCGCACGGACGAAGTATACCACCCGAAGGCTAGCGAATCGTTGAATGGTTGACTCACTTACCAAAATCAAGTGGCTTGGGAGAATTGTTTTTGCCGTCCTATTTGGCCTGGTCCCCTCGTGCCCGCATTTGCAAGCGCAGACGGCCCAAAAGGACGAGGACAATGAATCCGATCAAGAAGGGTACGATTTGAAAAAAGACGCCAAACCATGGAATATCCAACTCGCCACGCTTGGAGGCAAACAATTCTGGACGGATCACCGTTGGTGGAATGGATATCGCGTTCAATTCAATAGCACGCTCGACCACTGGCGACTTCTCGACCCTAAGTCGGTTCGAAGAGCTTGGGGTGGACAGCAGGCCATGCTAGAAGAATTGGATCGCATCGTTAAGACCACGACGCCATCGACGGAGACTACGGAAGTTGTTTTGCTTGTGCACGGATTGATGCGCTCGGCGGAAAGCATGAAGCCGATCGAGACAGAGTTACGCCGGGTAGATGCGCAAGCCAATACGATTGACCCAACAAACCTAGTGCATCGAACGGCGATACTCTTTTCGTACGCAAGCACACGCGATCCAATATCGACTCATGCTGCGGCCTTGCGTGAATTGGTGGAAAATCTGCCCGGCAAGCCTCGCATCAGTTTTGTTGGGCATAGTTTGGGAAATATTGTTTTTCGTCATGCGATTGGTGACTGGCAAAGGAATGGAGACCCGTGTCAAGTTCTCGCGAGACTCAATCGCGCAGTGATGCTTGGGCCACCCAACCAGGGTTCGGCATTTGCCAAGAGTCTTTCGCGTTTAGGCCTTTTCAAAATCATCACGGGTAATTCGGGCATGCAGCTTGGTCCAGCATGGGAAGACTTTGGTCATGCACTCGGCACCCCCCCATGCCCGTTTGCGATCGTGGCTGGAAATATATCGAAGAGCCCTATTCAGAACCCGCTTTTAACTGGAGCAAGTGACGGAGTCGTTACCCTAGAGGAAGCGACATTGGACGGGATGGCCGAGATCGTACAGGTTCCCGTGCTTCATTCCTTTCTTATGAGTGACACAACGGTCGTGAAAGCAGCCGTATCATTTCTCTCCGGTACGGGGCTGAATGTGGCGCTCGAACGAAAATAATCGGATTCGAGTTGCCCCGCGACTCACACACAATAAAAAAAGAACGACTGCTATGAAAACAAAATGGATGGAGCACGAGGATGCGAGCAACAAGGACATTCGAGACGAAATCCTCCGAATGTTGCTGATGATGAAGGGGGGAGAGAGTATCTGCCCATCGGATGCGGTCCGCGGGTTTAGTCAACGCTGGCGTGAGATGATGCCAGCTGTTCGCGAGGTGGCAGCGGACATGGTCCGAGACGGCTCCATCGAGATCATTCAGAAAGGTGAAGTCGTCGACATCGAAGAACGAAATATTGAATCGATTAAAGGCCCTATTCGATTGCGGTTGGTCAAGCGAACTGTCGAATAGTTAGGTCCAACTGAGTGGCATAAGCCTCTAAGCACATCGGTATGAGTCTTCGAGTGAAACAAACTGATAGCCGAAGGGCGATAGCCCCGGTTCTCGACGAATATCGAGCAATTGGAAAACCGGGGCTATCGCCCAACGGCTAATTGGGTTGAAAAACAGTTGCGGATGTGTTTAGCTTGCGAGGAATAATCACCGATGGCAAGTGCGGAAGCTTACCCCACCTCAATGCTACAAATGCATGCCGACGAATCCGCCTCGGGAGTCCAACGCCTTTTCCATCTCCTGCAATCTCTTTTTGGTTTGCTCCGGATCGCCGACGCCAATGTATCGATTGAATTCCACCAGCACCGCTTGCGTCACACTCTCTTCGAACCACTTCACCACATGCTGCTCAAGCCACGAGCAGGTTTCTTTTTCCAAATTGACCTTCAATGACGCTTGTCTGGCTCGGCTATCGGTTTCATCGGTAAAAACCACTCCTTCGAACCTAAACGCGATCATGCCATTGTTTGGATCGTTGGTGACGAAGAAACGACAGATTGCATTGTGTAGGAAATACGTGTTGTAGTTTCCGTGTTCGGCAATTGCAGCTTTGATCCTATCGTACTTTGCAGCCAGCGCAGGTGATGCATCCAGTGGCGGATCGAGCCTCGCCATGCTTCTAAGCGGCATGCAATCAAACGATATGTCCACGGGACGCAATTTGTTTGCGTTTGTATCTGCTTTCGTATTGCTCATATTTTATTTTGCTAACTTGCAAACACAGTGTTGAGCAGTTCACGCTCCTCCAACTGATGCGCTCTCAACGAACCGGTAGAGGGACTGGCCGATTCGACTCGCGAAATTCGCTCCAATTTAAACCGACAGGCAAGCTCATCTCCCCAACGCAGTTTGACGAATTGCCAAGCGCCCATGTTGGTCGGTTCGTCCTGGTACCAATACAAGGGCGTGCCAGCCGCATATCCACTGACAGCTTCGAGTACTTTGCTTGGTTCTAACGGATAAAACTGTTCGATGCGAATGAGCGCAACGTCTTCTCGGCCTAATTTCGTTCGTTCGGCAAGCAAATCATAGTAAGCCTTGCCTGTGCACATCACGATTCGAGAGGTGGGAGTACCGATCGGCCGATCGTCGGGCAAAATCTTTTGGAAATGACCTTGTTCAATTTCGTCTAGAGTCGAAACACAGATTTTGTTTCTCAAAAGACTCTTGGGAGTCAAAACGATCAGCGGCTTGCTCCACTTGGACTTTGCTTGTCGTCGCAATAGGTGAAAATACTGGGCCGGTGTGGATGGCTGAGTTACTTGCACGTTGTGTTCTGCCGTGAGCAACAGGAAACGTTCCAGGCGAGCGCTGCAATGCTCAGGCCCTTGGCCTTCAAATCCGTGAGGCAACAGCATTACCAATCGACTCAATCTGCGCCACTTGTCTTCAGCGCTAGTGATGAACTGATCCACCACGCATTGGGCTACGTTCCAAAAATCGCCGAATTGCGCTTCCCACAGAATGAGCCCCTCTGGGCAATCGAGACTATATCCATATTCGAAACCCAAAACAGCAGCTTCGGAAAGAGGACTGTTAATAACTTCGATCCGGGCTTGATTCGTAGCGAGATTCGCAAGCGGCAAATACTTCTTGTTATTTTCGACGTCTCGAACGACGGCATGTCTATGCGAAAAAGTTCCACGCTCACAATCTTGACCCGACAATCGCACCGAATGTCCCTCGACCAACACCGAAGCAAAGGCGAGCGATTCCGCTGCCGCCCAATCCAACGGTTGTTTGCCAGTTGACATATCGCGTCGGTCATCGAATTGCTTCACTAACTTCTTATGCAGGTTGAATCCTTGTGGGACCGTACAAGCCTTCGCAATCAAGTCGCTCGCAATCTTTTTTGGAATCGCAGTCGCGACTTGACCCTCAAGTGGTTCGGTGCCGCCGAAGTATCCTGACCAATAACCTGTTAAACTCTGAAGATCGTGAACAAACGGTTCGGTTTTTGCCAACTCGAATTCTCTCGACAAGCGGCTGTGGCGAACGTCAGCAATGGCGTCCGCTTCTTGGCGGGTCAGTTCGTTCATGCTGAGCAAATGCTCAAGGTAACTCTCGCGAACATTCTTTCGCTTATCAATCGCAGCATACATCAGCGGTTGCGTATAGCGTGGCTCGTCACCCTCGTTGTGTCCCAACCGGCGATAAGCGTACATATCGATGACGACATCTTTTTCAAACTCCTTGCGGAAGTCCATCGCCAAGTTCACAACCTGAGCAACGGCCTCTGGGTCCTCGCCGTTGACATGGAAGATTGGAATTTGAAGCATTTTGGCAATGTCGGTTGCGTACGTACAGCTGCGGGCTTCGTCTGGCTCAGTCGTAAAACCAATTTGGTTGTTGAGAACAATATGCAACGTGCCACCCGTTCGATAACCGGGCAACTCGCTCAAATTCAGTGTTTCTTGCACAACCCCTTCACCGATAAAGGCTGCATCACCATGAATCAGGATGGTCATGTTGTCGGTTCGGTGGATGTCGCCATCGCGATCTTGCTTGGCTCGGCATCGTCCGAGCGCAACCGGATTCACAAACTCAAGGTGACTTGGGTTGAAACAAAGCGAGATATGAACTTTTTGGCCCGTACTTGTCGTCCAGTCACCGCTGTAACCCATGTGATACTTGACGTCGCCACCACCTCGAAACAACTCTGGTTTTGGATCATCGAACGACCAGAAAATGCTTTGAGCGCGTTTGCCCATAATGTTGGCAAGAACATTGAGTCGCCCTCGATGTGCCATCGCTAAAACCACACCGCTCGTTCCATGCTGCCCAGCCTTTTCCAATGCCCGATCTAGTAACGGAATCAGACTCTCGGCACCTTCGAGCGAAAAGGTCTTGGCCGTTGCGTACTTCTTTCGGACGAACTCTTCAAAAATCGTTGCATCCGCCAGTTTCGTATAGATTCGGGTTTGCACCTCGTGAGACAACGACAAGCGATTTTCCGTCGACTCCATACGCCGTTGCAACCAATCGCGGATATTGCGATTATCGATGTGCATGAACTGTGCACCGATGCTTCGGCAATACGTGTTTCTTAGTTTTTCAATGATGTCGGCAAGAGTTCGACCGTTTGCATACTCCGAAGAAGGGGAGGCAAACGGACGGCGCAAGTCCTCTTCGGTTAGGCCGTGCGACTGTGGGTCCAACTCGGGCGGGCCTTTGCGTGCCAAGCCAAGTGGATCGATCTTGGCCATCAGATGCCCTCGCACTCGATACTCGCGAACGAGTTGGTCGACTCGCTCTTGCATGCGTGCAAGCCAGAGGGCGTCAGGCGATCCCAAAGCAACCGAAGCGTTGTTAGAACGCGCGCCTGGTTGATCCGCAAAAGATCCTTCCGATTGAGCCGTTAGGGAGAACTCCTCGAAGTATCGCTTCCAAACGTCGGACACACTGTTGGGATCTTGGATGTAACGTACATATAAGTCGTCGATGTAATCGAGACTGTAAGTATTCATTTCGTTGTCGCTTGCTCAAAAGTTGTAAACCCAACCGACGGATGAAACGATTGTTGTTTCATTCGGTGGATGACGGAACAGCACGCATTGGGGCTCATGATCGGGAGTGGTTGTGTAAGCAATCCGCTAACGGAAATCAATGCCAAGGTTGCTAATTCCAACCACAATCGAGAGATGAGGAGCCAAATCCTGCCGCTTTTTAATGGGGCGAGGGTTCCCATTGTTACCGCCTCAGGTCTTGGGCGCACGCATTATACATTGGCAACCAAAAGTGGAAACAGTGGAACATATACTCGTCGAAGTAATTTCGGGAGAAAACAGGAATTAGCCAAGGATGAACGGTTGCCCGCCAGCGGACGCTATGAGGCTAGTTGTTTGGTATACAAGTACGGGTTCAGCGTCGGGTCGTTGTACATCTTCATTTGTCGATACGTTCGGTGCCGTTTCGCACCCCGATAGATGTCGTCCAGCAACTCCTTGAGCGACTGGGACAAGTCATGCCGTTGAAGGCGACAGATCGCTAAGCGAGTGTTTACTTTTTCCATATGCGATTCGTCGACATCGACGCGGGATAACTGCTCCTCCAGATGATAAATGCGAAGCGACATGATCGACAATCGATCCATCGAACTGCCAGGTGTTTCCGTATTGAGTTTTGCACCTTCCACGCTCTGGATTGAGTGCCGCGACAAGTCCTCGGTTATCCAATCGTCGATGCGTTCGATCCAATCGTTTCTAGACTGGTTGAATCGATCGATATTGCGTTTCACGGTTGCGATTTGCGAATCGGTGACTTCGCGGCTTCTCGCAATGTCCTCCTCGTGCCAAAGCAAGTAGTTGAACTGATGCTGTTGACAGACCGTAGCTGCTAAACTTGACATCGAACCGTCGACGTCAAATGGATTATCGATAGGCTCAACGTGCCATCGCTTAACGCACTCAATTTGCATCGATCCAATCTCGTCAACTTCAATCATGATCGCCTCGCTTGTTTACGCAGCCCGAATCGCACGGCAGTTTTGAGACCATTGTATCCAATCGGAGACTTCAGTCAGATCAGGAGCGGCAGAACCTCGCAAGATTCGGACCCCGGCCTTGCTGTTCGCAAAGCGAACCACTCTTTCAAACAAGACCGAAGCGTCCGCTGCCGCAACTTGTTCCGCTGTCTCGAAGCCAGAACCGACCAATAACTGCGAGTCATGTCCTCTAAGGTTGGGAATGCGACAAACGAGCAAGGCTTGCTGTTGCCATTGCTCTACATTCTCGGCGTTCACATTGCGATCCGCCAACTTTGCCGCAATATCCTTGGCATCCGATGCGATGAGGTCTCCGACAGAGTTAACATTTAAGGGCAACAATCGTTCGGCCATCCGCGGTCCGATGCTCGGAGCATCGATAACGGGACTATCGATATCAAGAAAGAATTTCCATTGAGAGTTTGGCGCACTTTTTGATGGCGAGGCGGATCGGGTTGTCGCAGAGCGTACTTGGGTCGGTGTCGAACGGGGCTGTGTCGAACGGGGCTGTGACGATCGGTCTGTCGTCTTGCGGGCTGTGGAATTGTCCGGTTCGTGATCGAGCTCGGCTGTCCTCGCGATACGCGGTCGAATTTGGCCATCGTGTGATTGGCGAGGTTCGTTTCGAACTGCTTGTTCTCGATCTCGACGCGCTGGGGAATTTGCTTGGTTGTCGCTCGTTCGAGAACTGCGTTCCAGCGATCGCTTCACGTTCGCGAGCCAGCCTTGGATTCGAGAGACTTCGTAGGGACTAGCCAATTGAACGAGATCTTGCCCAGCGGTGCTAATCATGAAAGACTCGACCCTGTGAACGAGAGCCGAGGCTGGCATTTCTCGTAACGCGATGGATCGACTGATTCCACATCCAACCAACACTTGAGCATCGAAAGCCCGCAACTGTGGAGTGCCGCACATGAGGTCCGCAACTTGCTGGACATGTTCAAGCACATTCGTATCGACTCGGATTGCATTTCCAAGCTTCGATGCAGGTGCTTGCAATAGATCACCCACGCGATAAATACCGATGGAATGAAAGCGGCGCGACAATTCGGTATCAACACCCGGTGCCTCGTGAACAGGGCTGTCAACGGACAGGTAGTAACGCTTGTTTTCGGATGCAACTGGAGGTTCGATGAATTGAGGTTGATGTTGCCGTGGAGTTTGTTCAGCGTGCGACCAAGAATAGGATGCTTGTTCGTTGGCCAAGCCACTTAATTGGCGGTTAAGTTCACCGAAACCAACGCTCGGACTGTCGATTCCAATAACTCGGAATGGTCGTATTTCTTGAGTCGGCTCATGAAATGCAGATTGTTCTAAAGATGGATGCAAGCCGGCGTCGACTTGGCCGTCCAAAATGAAATTGGGCCGAGCATAACGCATGATTTCTTGCATGCGAGACACGGTCCCACCGTGTGCACCGATTCGCCGAGCAGTGTATTCATCGCTGGTGGATACAAGCAGTTGCCGACCGTCGCGAGCAAAGGTTGCCAACACGTGAAGGATTTGTTCCAGCGATTCGCCTCGGAAATTCTTGATAGAGTCGTCCAGCAGCAGCGGAATACGACCGATGCGATTCACGGACGCCTCGGCAATCGCAAGTCGAATTGCCAAATCCACGAGCTTGCGTTGACGGGTACTCGCCGCAGGCACGGATCGATCCAAGTACTCTGTCTGGTTGACCTCGGTCGCCACATCGGATGCGTCTCGAAATTGATCTTTCGGATTGAGGTAGGAAGCTTCTAACGCCCAAGGTGGTAGTTGTCGAGCTGCCCCGGAGGTCAATTCGCGTAGGAATTTCTCAGCGGCTGGAATGAGCGACCCGTCCATCGTGCGACGGTATGGCGAACGAGTCCGCAGGTGGGATTGCACTTCTGCAAGCCGACGGTTGGACTGGGCTCGTCGATCCCACCGTTTTAGCATTTCCTCGGCGTTTGCATGCTGCTGCCTGAGCTGCGAATCGTCCCATCGCTTCACAGGTTCAGAAATTGCAACCGCAGACGGTGGAGCATTTCGCAACTGAATTTCAACGCTCGCTTGTTCCGCAAGCAGGTGCTCGATCTTCAACTGAAGCCGTTGCCTATCACCAGAGAAATCAACGCGGCTTGAGGCGTTTCGAGGCGAACCGTAGTTCGACGGATGAAACGACATATTGCTGAAATTCATGCGATGATCTTCGCGACGATAGCCATCGAGCTTGGTGTTGGCTTCATGGATACCAAGTTCTTGGAGATCCGAACGAAGCTTTGATATTTCGATTTGGATGGATACCAATCGCTCGCGAAGCGCTACGACCGCCAGCGAGTCCGATTGAACTTGCACTGGAATAACATTTTGCGTGTTGACTTGCTGCATATGAGTCAGTTCGGCGGCAAGGCGATCGCGTTCGATGGACCACCAAGCCCGATCGTGATCCACGTTTTCAACATGCCGCAATCGATCGAGCAAATCTCGCTCTTCGGCTTTGAGTCGTTGGTAGCCCTCGTCCACTTCGGAACGGGAGCTGGCATGCACCCCTAGCCGGTTAGCAGCCCACCACAGCTTTTCGGGCGGAACACTTCCAAGCGGACTGCAAAAAATCATCCCAAGAATGTCGCTACGAAGGTCGTCCCAGCGACCGTCTTGCTCGTCACCTTCGCCAAAAGTGTTGCCGAGACCTCGAACGTAGGTGCGATCCTCCGCGTGGATGGGGCGTTCGGAGGGGTGCAAGGGCGAATGAACGAATCTCGTTGGCATTTGAAATGCGCCGCCCGCGTAGGACATCATACGGATGTGTCCCGATGCGTCGACCCATTGAAGCGAGCCGTCCGTCATCTCGTTAAACTCGTCGTGGTTCGCGTCAGTCGATGCGAAACTGCGGAACAGCAAACCTCGAACGAATCGAGCCAAAGTGTCGCTGCCGCAAGGGACAACCGCGTAGATGGCGTTTAAACCGCTACCAAGCGGTCCAACCTGGAGATGTTCGGCCGAATTCTTTCGGTCGATGTCCAATCGAATAATATGCATTCTTAGGGTTCCTCCCTCACCAAAATCCTTTTGCTAAGCGATCTATCCATAAGATTCGCCCTGGGTCACTGAGCAGCCTAGCACAGCGGCGCAGACTAGGTAAATAGCATTTCGGCTATCGTGTTTTCAGCCTCAAAGGCAATCATCCAAAATTTTGGGGCATGCAGCTTCGAGCATGTCCAGCACGTAAGCAAATCCAGCATCGCTGCCGTAATACGGGTCCGGCACATCGCGCGGCCAGGTCTCGTCCAAGTAATCACTGAGCAAGCGAACGTTTTGCGAATCCTGTTTGCACAGTCGTCGAATGTTATTTAGGTTCTCCCGATCCATTGCCAGAACAAGTTCCCGGCTAGCAACATGCTCTGCAGTGATAGCTTTCGCCAAACTCGTAAGTTTGAACCCTCGTTTGGCACCGGCCGCTATCATTCGAGAATCTGGCAATTTGCCGAGGTGATAGCTGGCTGTTCCAGCCGAATCGATCTCGAACCGGTCTGCTACTTTTCTAACTTCAACTAACGCTTGCATAACCGCTTGTGCCGCCGGAGATCGGCAAATATTGCCCAAGCAGACAAACATTAAGCGAAACGGTTTCGGTGAATTAGGCACGAGCATGACTCCAATTGGCGAAACAATCAAAAAAATCGATACTTTTCTCGCGAATTCCCCAGACATCCTCAAAGGTGCCCTGGATTCCAGACGATTTACAAGAAAGAATAAGCAAGGTCAAACGAGTTTCCAAGCCAATCACCCAAGTGGCCTGTTTCTGCCGCTTTTGGAAATACACTCGGAGAAACGGAAGATTGCAATTGCGAATGAGGAACTGCCTTTGATGATCGGCACTTTTAGTCCCAACGATTGGGTTGTATACACTCGCGAAAAACACAGTTTGTCGCCCGGCCGAAGGGCTAAAAATATTTCGCCATCACCTCATGGTGAAATGTACTCTTACGAAGTCGATAAATATTGGATTGTTCGGCAAGTTCATGAAGACAAGGTTGTTCTTGAAACGCGTCGTGGGAAAATGCACACTCTTCCAGCTGAAGATTTTCGATTACGAAAAGCCAACTTTTGGGAACGAACTTTTCTCTCTCAGAATTTCCCACCGAAGACTCCACGTGGGCAATCCGATTTCACTCACGGAACACCCAACGTTAGCCATTGAAGACACAACGCTTTTCTAGCTCGGATTTAGAAAAAGCGGCGCAGCTTCTCAGAATCGGCGAGCTAGTCGCTTTTCCAACCGAGACAGTTTATGGTCTAGGCGCCAATGCGATGGATTCTGCAGCCGTGGACAAAATCTTCCTGGCCAAGGGGCGCCCCGCCGACAACCCCCTCATCGTCCATCTTGCATGCTCCACGGACGTGTCGAGAGTCGCACGCGAGGTTCCGGTCCTCGCTCGTGAGCTGATGCAACGGTTTTGGCCCGGTCCGCTGACGCTGGTGTTGCCGAAACAAAAGGATGTTCCAAATCAAGTGACGGCAGGCTTGGATACAGTCGCCGTTCGCGTTCCAAATCACTCCGTTGCACTCGAACTGATTCGCCTCGCAGGTGTTCCTATCGCTGCACCAAGTGCCAATCGATCTGGACGCCCTAGCGCCACAACTTGGCAAGCGGTTGCAGAGGATTTAGAGGATCGAATCGCGGGCATTGTGTGCGGTCCACCCACGTGTCTAGGTTTGGAAAGTACGGTGGTTGATATGACGAGCACGCCTCCTCGTGTACTGCGCCCTGGGGGCCTTTCCATCGAAGAAATGCATTCGCTCATACCAAGCATCCAACCCTATTCCGCACGCCCAGAACTTAGTCGCGAATCACTCGTTAACTCGCCCGGGCTAAAACACCGACACTATCAACCTCGAGCGAGCGTGATGGTCCTAGATGCGGAAACCTTAAAGCAAAGTGATTTTGTGTTAAACTCCAAATCCCGTCGCTCACACTACATTGGCCTAACGCATCCCGGAAATTCGCAAGCGTTCCAAACAGTTTTGGTATGCCATGACGCCGAGGAATACGCATCAAGAGTCTTCGACTTTTTTAGGCAGGCGGATTTGTCAAAAGCGGACCTGGTGTGCTGCGAATGCGTCCCAGAGGTCGGGATAGGCGTCGCACTTATGGATCGCTTGCGACGCGCGAGTCATTCTTAGGAATCGTCCCGGAATAACTTCCGTAAATCGCCTTAGACACCCCATCCGAGCGACACGCCTGGGAATTGTGTGCTAGTCGGGATATCATAAGCTTCGTTCGAAACCACTTCGATCCTACACCCCCAAACACCTCTGAACCAAATCCTCCGATGCCTCAAATCAATAAGTACTCTGCCAGAATCACTCAACCCAAAAGCCAAGGAGCTTCGCAGGCCATGCTCTATGGCACCGGCATGACTCCTGAGGACATGAACAAAGCTCAGGTCGGCATCGGCAGTGTCTGGTACGAAGGCAATACTTGTAATATGCATTTGTTGGACTTGGCAATGGCCGTCAAGACAGCGGTTGTTGCGGAAGATATGGTCGGCATGCGATTCAATACGGTCGGTGTTAGCGATGGCATTAGCATGGGCACCGATGGAATGTCGTTCTCTTTGCAATCTCGCGATCTTATTGCAGACTGCATCGAAACGATCATGGGAGCTCAATGGTATGACGCGCTGATCGCGTTGCCGGGTTGCGATAAAAATATGCCGGGGTGCTTGATAGCGATGGGCCGTCTCAACCGCCCGTCGCTTATGGTGTATGGCGGTACGATTCGTGCAGGCAAATGGAATGGTCACTCGCTTGATATCGTTTCGGCTTTCCAATGTTATGGCCAATACATTGCGGGCCAAATCGATGAAGAAACGCGAGCCAACATCGTTCGCAAGTCCTGTCCAGGAGCAGGGGCTTGCGGAGGCATGTACACGGCCAACACGATGGCGTCGGCGATCGAAGCTTTAGGCATGTCCCTGCCATACTCGGCATCCATACCCGCTGAAGATCCAGCCAAGATCGACGAATGCAAACGGGCTGCCAAGGCCATTCGTCACTTGCTCGAAATAGACCTAAAGCCACGCGACATCATGACACGAGCGGCGTTCGAAAACGCCATGGTAGTCGTCATAGCCCTCGGCGGCAGCACCAATGCGGTACTGCATTTGATTGCCATGGCTCGCAGCGTCGGTGTCGAGCTGAGTCTGCATGACTTCCAAAAGGTCAGCGATCGTGTCCCATTCTTGGCAGACTTAAAGCCTTCCGGCAAATTTGTTCAAGAGGATCTCCATTCGGTAGGGGGTACGCCCGCTGTCATGAAGTTTTTACTCGCGGAAGGGCTAATGAGCGGCGATTGCATGACCGTAACCGGGAAAACGTTAGCCGAGAACGTGGCGGATTTGCCTGGCCTCAAACCAGGCCAAACCGTGGTGCATCCGATTTCGAACCCGATCAAAGCAACCGGGCACATTCAAATACTTTTTGGAAACTTGGCCACCGAGGGGGCCGTTGCCAAGATAACGGGCAAAGAGGGGCTTCGATTCGTAGGTCCCGCTCGCTGCTTCGACAGCGAGGAACTGATGCTCGCGGCCCTGGAGAAGAACCAAATCCAAAAGGGTGATGTCATCATCATTCGCTACGAGGGACCCAAAGGTGGGCCTGGTATGCCCGAAATGTTGACACCCACATCGGCAATCATGGGCGCAGGGCTTGGTTCGGATGTGGCGTTGTTGACAGACGGGCGTTTTTCCGGTGGATCACACGGCTTCATCGTCGGGCACATCACCCCCGAGGCACAAGAAGGTGGCCCATTGGCCTTGGTCCAAGACAACGACATCGTGACCATCGATGCGAATACGAATCGCCTCGACGTGAACGTTTCCGAATCCGAAATGGCTGTTCGTAAAGCAAAATGGCGGGCACCGGCACTCAAAGCCACACGCGGCACACTCTACAAATACATCAAAAACGTAAAAAGCGCGAGCGAAGGCTGCGTAACGGACGAGTAACTCGCTTTTCATCGCCGTCCCCTTGTTGATTGTCTGTCTGTTCCCAAATTCCGCGCAAAGCGAGCAATGCAAGCGGCAAACCCGGCAAACGAAACAAAACTGTGGAAATTGCATGCTAAGGCGAGCATCTGAGATAGAATTGAGGTCGGGACAACTCCATTTCCGTGTAGCTCAACTCGCCCTGGGTTTCGGTCTGTTTGGAACCGAAAGTCCTGACGCCGTTCGCTACATTGCTAAACCTAATCATTGGCCGTTACAAAACACGATAGGTTTTTCGGTTTTTCACTGCGTCCGAAATCATTTTCCATGCCGAAGTCTGGTTCAACCGAGTCCATGTTCGAAAAGTTGCCACAGTGTAGCGACGTGCCGGATGACGCGCGCAAAGCCCCCGAGAAAACCGACTCCGAGAAAACAGTCATCCGACAGGGCGAATTAATCGATATCAGCCTTTCTCAAGCTGACCAAGTTGACAACCGGCCTGAAGGCGTTGGGAAAATTCCTGATCGGAGCGGAGTCCAAAACACGGCGGAGTCCTTGATTGGTCAACAACTGGATCATTTTCTCATCGAGTCCTTAGTAGGAACCGGAGGCATGGGCGCCGTGTTTCGCGGACGCGATCTGCGTCTTGATCGCGTTGTAGCCATCAAAGTTGTTCCGGTTGGCGACCGTGGTGCCGAGGCGATGCGACGATTTCGCTTTGAAGCGCAAAGCGCTGCGAAATTGGACCATCCCAATATCGCACGCGTCTACTACGTCGGCGAGACGCACGAATGGAGCTATATTGTGTTCGAGTTTGTCGAAGGGACGAATCTTCGGGAACTCGTGTTAAAGCAAGGCTTGCTTTCCATTGATGAAGCAGTTTGTTTGACCCGTCAAGTTGCGGAAGCCTTGCAGCATGCAAGCGAGCGCAAAGTCGTTCACCGCGATATCAAGCCATCGAATATTTTGGTCACTCAAGCTGGGCAAGCCAAGCTCGTCGACATGGGACTAGCAAGGACCACGGAACTCGATAGGTCGACCAACGATCTGACTGCCAGCGGAGTGACGTTAGGTACATTCGACTATATTTCTCCCGAGCAAGCGCATGATCCTCGCGGAGCAGATGTTCGAAGCGATATGTATTCGCTCGGCTGTACCCTTTATTTCTTGCTCACGGGACAACCGCCATTTCCTGATGGTACAGCCCTACAGAAACTACTATTGCATGGAACGAAACTACCGGAAGACCCGCGTTTCTTTCGGTCTGATATCAGCGACTCTATGATCGCGATCTTGAGAAAAATGATGGCCAAAAAGCCAAGCGATCGCTATCAAGAGCCGAACGACTTGATCCAAGACCTACGCACTCTTGCCGATATGGAAGAGCTGGTTTGGGCTAAGTCTTCGGACAATACGGCAATTTTGCCGACCACTTCTCAACGTACTTGGCTTGAGGCGTCTCTGCCAATTCTCGTTTCGATGGTGGCCGTATTTGGAATTGCGTTGTGGCTACACAGCATCAGCGCAGCCTTTCCCATTCCCCGCGAGGTGATTCTCGATGCGGACAACGCTGTCTCGGCCAAAGAATCCAACGCTGGCGGAATCATTCCACCCCTGCTCTCAGACAAATCAATGCAGACCACGGAACCCGGAAGCCAAGCAAACACCATGCCAACCAGGTCCGACTCAAAGGTGTCCTCGGCAGGTTTGGCAGAGGAAGATACGATAACGGTCAGTACCAACGCCGTGCTAGAAAGAGAAAAAAGCCAAACGAATGTCCGAACGATTGACCAAGCTCTGGAGCTTGCAATGAACCAGCCTCAGATCAAGCGTATCGTGATCCATTCTCCAACAGTGACCACATCGTTGAGTGCATTAAAAGGAACAGTTCGCTTCCAATCCAATCTAACGATCCAGGCGGAAAACGGTCAACGGTGCAAGTGGATCGTTGATGGTTCGGAGTTGTCCACTGAACGAATCGATTCAACAGCGTGTTTCGAATGCGTCCACGATCAAGTTGTGCTTCAGAATGTCGATATTGTGTGGCGGGTCAACGCAATGTCACGACGGCGTTCGCTGTTCTCCATCAATGCGGGCGCATGGCTGCTATGCAAGAATAGCTCTGTAACCGTACAGGATGAGCTTGGTCCATTTAGCGGGTCGACATTTGAACCGACGTTTATGTCGATGGTGGCTTCGTTGCCATCCGTGTTTCTCGTGGAGGAATCAACACAAGAGGCTTTACGAGAAGTGACAAGTGTTAAATCGCAGCGACTAGTAGCCCGTATCGGCGGAAGCGATTTTTTCGTGCGAGGCCAATGTGATTGGTTGCGGTTGAAGTCGCCGGTACGAACCGAAGTTGAACTGGAAAATGGATGGATGGCGATCGCGGGATCGATGATCGAAGCGAATGGTAGCCGAGTCGCGAGCCGGTCAGGTGTTCCACTGCGGATCGATATGCGCAACGTAACAGCCTGCGTTTTGCGAGCTTGGATGCGATGCAACCTGTCCAACTTGCAACCATACCCGATCCCAACGGTTCGAATCGCGAATGAATGTGTATTCACGGGTTGCAAGTCGCTGATCGAATGGAATGCAGTCGATTGTCAGGATTGGAACCTTTGGGATCAGTCGGAAGAAGGCAAGAAGCTGACAAAATGGATCGATCTGAGGGGCATGGACAACACCTATGACGATCTATCGCTAGCCAACTATTTCTCGCTCAAAATGAGCAATGGTTTTTCTCATTATATTCCACTGGATCCGGACGCCGATGTCGTCGGCGATGAGCGGGGTCTCGAAACGGCTGCCGCATGGAAGAATCGGCCTTTACTGGAAGCGACTCGACTGCACGAAGCGACGTTTGAGTCTTTGGAGTGGACGTCTCGCTCCTTCCAACCTGGCTATCAATCCCAGCCTTAGCAGCTCGCCCTGGTTTGTGCGATATTGAGCAATTCCAGAGTTCTTTGGACATGCTCTTTACGCATTCATTGTTCGCTTCGGATAGCAAATCTCCTCAACATGCATAAACCTCTTAGCACTAAATGCTCGACAAACTCGGCTGGTTTGACAATGTGTGGGAGCAATAGACTGCCATCTCCTCCTGTAACAACCACCTTTACATTAGGTCCGTTTGGACTTTGATCTCGATAGCGTTGCACAAGATGCGATGCCCCCCCGACCAATGCTGCATTGACTCCCGCCGAGATCGCTTGAACGGTATTTTTGCCGGGCAACTCGGGCAAAATATCCACAAAATGATTACCTAGCCAGGGCAACTGGTCCGTTCCTGCGGCCAACAGTTGCAGGGATAAACCTAACCCAGGCATGATCGCACCACCGCAGAATACGCCTTCACTATTGACGAAGTCGACCGTGACAGCAGTACCCGCTTGAATCACGATGATCGGGCCGTTGGGTTGGTTTTGCGCGTAGGTATAATTATACGCCGCCCAAGCCGCCAACAGTCGATCGATGCCTGTTTTAGCTGGCTCATCGACGTCGAGTTTCATGGATAAATCCGAATGGACCACAACCTTGGCCATGTCCCGAAATCCGTGCTTAACCAAACTTCGGTTTAACTCATCGAGCGCCGTTCGTTGAACGCAGGAAATAAGCCAATTCTCGTTAGGGCTGCCGTTGAATTGCGAGACCAGCCAGTCAAATGCGCTATGATCTCGGAGCTCACACCAAAGTTGGTTCGGTGCAGACTCTTGATCTGGAGACGGATTGTGGTGCGACGCGACGGCGGCGGACCAGGATAATCTGTAAACATTCTGGTCGGTAAACAGTTCTTGATCTGTAACCTGGGTTGCACGTAAGCCACTATTGCCAATGTCGACCAAAATCATTATTTGACAGCGGCAAGCTCCGCATGATTTTGCTCAGCAAGCAAAGATGCAATCTTGGTTACGAGTTGATTGAGGCCTAAGCCCGTTACCGCGCTGATAAGAAACACATCGCTGCGTCCGAGATTTTCGCACATCATTTGATGAATCATTTTGGCATCAGGAAGCTCCGCTTTGGTGATTGCCAGAATCTCAGGTCGTTCTGCAAGCTCGCTGCTGTAATCCCCAAGTTCTTTTCGAATTGTATGATAGTTTTCGATCGGATCGGTTTGATCCATCGGCATCGGCTCAACCAAATGCACAAGAATACCTGCTCGCATGATGTGTCGCAAAAAATCATGGCCAAGCCCGAGTCCCTGAGCCGCTCCTTCGATCAAACCGGGAATATCTGCCAATACAAAGTTCCTATCCAGGTCGACTGATACCAAGCCAAGATTTGGAAACTTGGTCGTGAATGGATAGTCGGCAATCTCGGGTCGGGCTCGAGAAAGTCTGCTCAGAAGAGTGCTCTTACCAGCGTTGGGCATTCCGATAAGACCAACGTCCGCAATTGTCTTTAACTCAAAAATCAACCGGCGTTGTTCACCCATACCGCCCATGGTGGTGTCTCTCGGTGCTTGATTTGTCGATGATTTAAAATGGAGGTTTCCCCAGCCACCTCGACCGCCGCGGGCGGCTACGATTTCGTCACCTGGGTTGACTAGATCCCTCAAAATCATGCCGGATTCTTTGTCGAGCAATACCGTTCCGGGAGGAACGTCGAGAACAAGATCCTGCCCCATTTTCCCATGACAATTTGAACCGAGGCCGGGCGAGCCACATTCGGCTCGCCAATGTCTTTGATGCGCGAAAGCGACAAGTGAGTTCACACCCGATTTAGCCCGTACGATGACACTGCCGCCGTTTCCGCCATCACCGCCGCACGGGCCACCGCGCGGAACGTGCTTTTCGCGACGAAACGCCATGCAGCCGTTGCCGCCTCGACCTGCGATGGCTTCTATCTCGACCCGGTCGACGAACATGGTAGGCGTTCAAATCTTGGTTGAATTATCGAGAGTGCTTACGCTGATAAAGCTTCAGCGATAGGTCGGACGTTAATACGTCGGCCTTCTCGGTCGAAGTAAACATTGCCTTCGATCAAGGAGAAGATAGTGTAGTCTTTACCCATTCCCACATTGCGGCCCGGATGCCACTTGGTGCCTACTTGGCGAATCAGGATGTTCCCAGAGATGACCTTTTCACCTCCAAATTTCTTGACTCCGCGACGTTGTGCATTGGAGTCGCGACCGTTTCGCGTGGACCCCTGACCTTTTTTGTGTGCCATTGAGCAATCTACCTGTACCGAGTCAGACTATCAAAAAACTAAAAAATTCCGCAGATCGCGGGTCGATTAGTTTAGCGGTAAATCCACTCATAATCAAGTCGTTCTTTCAGGTTAAACTGCTGTAGAAGGTAGTCCATCCTCGCGCGGTTTTCCAAAGCGGGTAGCCCAAGATAGATTCGATCCTTCGCAACGTCGATCACATCCCCGGGTCGCCAAAAATAGATTCGGAGCGTTTTGCGGTCGAAGTTCTTCTTGCCCGACTCGTCGATTCGGATCCTATATGCGTTGGTTAACCCGCGAACGTCGATTGCGAAAAAGTCAAGACGTGGATCGACATCGGTCCAAGTGGCAATCCCCCAAAACGAATTGTCAGCGTCAAGGCTACTTATTGGAATATCGCGTTTTCCAATCTCGATATGGTCGTAAAGCGGCTTGCCAACTCGCTCCCGGGCTGCGATTGCGGACTTCGCGGTAGGCAAGATTTGAGCGTCCATGCTCAGTTTTCGCTCTTTGCTAACGAGTACGAAATACGGCAAGAACCGGACCGAATCGAAATTTACTTTTGAGGGAAACTCTGGGATTTCGCTCTCGTTCTCCACTTTCGGAGCTAAATCCTGGCCTGTATAGCGAACCTTGTAAAGCAAATACCAAACGACTTTTTTCTGCGTTCCTCCGCTTGCAATTGGAATGTCGACTTCGATGAGGCGTGCGGGCTTAAAAGAAAACTCCAACCCCCAGATTTCATGTCGAAGAGTCACGTTTCGGGACAAAGCCAGCAACGTTTGACTCGGGGAAGCGAAGTAGGGCTTGTTCTCGGGGAAATCAGGAGCCGTCCACTCAAGTTCCGGATGTTTCGCAACGAAATCCAAATCAAAAGGGCCGATCGCAGTGTCCTCGGCATTCTGATCTGGCGACACAACCGTTAACGGAATCGTGTTGCGACCCAGATTTCCACTGGCGGACGACGAGCCGAGCGACTCGCTAGGCGACCCGTTCTGAGCAAGGGAAATACTGGCGTGAGTCACCGAGCAAATAGCGACGACAAAACAATGCAAAATCCTGTTTTTCACAATGTAACATTCCACAAGGTGATACTCACGAGGCGAAGGCAAACTCAGGCTGCAGGCTGAGCTCCAAATCAAAAAACATTACCGGAGTATAATTCGTTGCGGCGACTCGCGCAATCGAAAACTTCGGGATAGTGTATTTTTTGGGAATGGTAGGGACAGGTTGAAAGGATTCGTACAAACCCAACAGATAAACCCTACCGCCTAAGCCCTGCAGCCTCGCCGAATGAGCCCCGAAGCCTTGCCGAATGAGCCCCGAAGCCTCGCCGAATGAGCCCCGAAGCCTCGCCGAATAAGCTCTGCAGCCCTGACAAATAAGGTCTGCAGCCCTGACAAATAAGGTCTGCCAAATAAGGTCTGCCAAATAAGGTCTGCCAAATAAGCTCTACCAGAAAAAACCTGCCCGGCAGACGCCGGTCGACTATTTCTTGCGATGCCTAATTCGGGCTCGCATACGTCTTTTCTTACGACCAATCTTTCGACGACCCCGACCTGTTTTCTTTACACCCACGAACCCACGCTCCTAATCAATTGCAAAAAACCCCATGTTTTCGCCACGCAGTGGCAAAACAATTAAAGTAAACGCTCAAAAATAAAAGTTCAACACGTCTACCAAGTTGCGTAGCGTAACATAAGACTACGTATTCCGACAAGTCCATGGAGTCAGAATAAGAACGCCAAATCTCGATCGGAACTGAGCGTTATTACCCTTTAACCCTTGACACGCAAATCATGCTATTCGATGCCGTTATCTTCGATTTGGACGGAACATTGCTCGATTCTCTAGAGGACATTGCCACGGCGGCCAACCGGGTTCTCGACGATTTGGGCAAGCCAACTTACGCGATTTCCGACTACAAGTACTTGGTTGGCGACGGAGTGGCCATGCTTTTTCAGCGGGCGCTACCGGAATGCGAAGGCCAGCCCGATGTCAAAGCAGACTGCATGCAACGCTTTGAAGTTGCCTATTCAGCAATCTGGAATAATCGATCGAAACCCTACGCGGGTATCTTGCCGATGCTGGAATCCCTGAGTCGACAATCCCTGAATTTGTCGGTTCTGTCGAACAAACCGGAGAGTTTTACGAAAATTTGCGTCGATCATTTCTTTGGGAATGTCAGGTTTGACCACGTTTTAGGGCATTCCGAACGTTTTCCGCGTAAGCCTGACCCCTCAAGCGCTAAATGGATAGCCAATCAACTCGGAGTCGCTAACGATCGTATCGCTTATGTGGGTGATACGAACACCGACATGAAAACTGCGATTGGAGCGGGACTTCGTGCGATTGGAGTTACATGGGGATTTCGTCCCGAGAGCGAACTGCTCGCCAGTGGTGCGCAGATCATCTGCAACGACGTCGATCAATTGACCAATTGGTTGCTGAGCTCTCGAACGAATCCTTAAAAACGATTTTGATTCGAGTGATGGAACGAGCTCAGGACCCAATAAGTCATGAAAACAGTCAATCCAAATCCGCGATCGACAGAGCAATCCAAGCAGGAAGAATTTGAAGTCATCAAACGTCGCATACACAAGCGGCTCATCGACAAGCTTGACCTTTCGCGGGTCATTGATCTCAAAGGAGAATCGTTTCGACGCGAAATTCGTGCGGTAGTTGAGCACCTTTGCGATAGCGAAAACACGTTCCTCAACCGCTCCGAACGCGACAAGATTGTGGATGAGGTCCTCGACGAAACGCTGGGGCTCGGGCCTTTGGAGTTTTTGCTCAAGGATCCGTCCATCAGTGATATCTTAATCAACGGCCCAAAAAACATCTTCGTTGAGCGAAGTGGTCAACTGGTGAAGACCAACGTTGAATTTCGCGACAATGCGCACTTGATGCAAATCATCGATCGAATTGTGTCCAAGGTTGGGCGGCGTGTGGATGAAACCTGCCCAATGGTGGACGCTCGGTTGGAAGATGGTTCTCGGGTCAATGCGATCATTCCTCCGTTGGCTCTCGATGGAGCATGCGTTTCCATTCGACGATTCGGTTCGAATCCGCTCAAGCTAGAAGGGCTCCTCAACTATAAGTCGTTCACGCCCGAAATGGTGATGCTACTTGAGGGCTGCATTAAAGCGAGGCTCAATATCGTCATCAGTGGTGGAACAGGCTCAGGCAAGACAACACTGCTCAACACTTTGAGCAGTTTCATTCAAAATGATCAGCGAATCGTTACGATCGAAGACGCAGCCGAGTTGCAGTTGCAGCAAGAGCACGTTGTAAGACTCGAAACACGGCCTTCGAACATTGAAGGAACGGGTGCCATTTCTGCGACGGATTTAGTTCGCAATGCGTTGCGAATGCGACCCGAACGGATCATCATCGGTGAGTGCCGGGGAGGTGAAACGCTTGACATGTTGCAAGCCATGAATACCGGGCACGATGGTTCGATGACGACCGTCCACTCCAACTCGCCTCGCGATGCGATCGCTCGGCTTGAAACGCTGGTCATGATGGCGGGATACGACCTGCCTGTGAAAGCGATTCGGCAGCAGATTTCGGGTGCGGTCGATGTCATCATTCAGACCAATCGATTGCAGGGAGGACCTCGACGCGTCTTGAACATCACGGAAGTGCAAGGCATGGAACAAGACACGGTCATTTTGCAGGACATTTATCGTTTTATTCAAGATGGGGTCGGAGACGACGGGAAAGCACACGGCTATTTCGAATCAACCGGAGTGCGACCTTCCTTTATGCCGAGGTTGGAGTCGGCCGGCATCAGGTTGCCAGCCAGCGCTTTCCGCCAGCGGATTATGATGCGAGCCTAACCAACATGATAGTACTAATCATCGCGGCCTCGGCGGGACTATGCGTTGCTGCCGTCGTAGGCTTAGTTGCAACCATGGTGCGAGGAGATGAAGCGTCGGTCGCCGAAGATCGTTTGTCCACTTTGACCGACATGGGACGCCGTGATTTGGTGGGCAAAGCGGACGATGTGCTTATGTTGCGCAATTCAACTGAAGGAACAACGAATTTCCTAGAGGACTGGATGGCCCGCAAGTTCAACATGAACGTTGCACTTGAACAGGCGGACATAAAGCTTCCTCTGAGCAAGTTTGGACTAATGTGCGTGGGGTTGGCGGGCACTGGCGCAGCCGCTGGTTTGTTCGCACCCATGCCATACCTGACCGCACCGTTGGCCGGGGTGTCGTTGTTTTTCTTGCCGTTCTTATGGGTTCTCATGAAACGGAAAGAAAGGATCAATAAATTCAACGCCCAATTGCCCGAGGCGCTTGAAATGCTGAGTCGATCCCTTCGCGCAGGACACTCGCTAGGCGCGGGTTTTGGATTGATTTCAGATGAGATGCAGGACCCTTTGGCCCGCGAGTTCGGGCGTTGCTTCGATGAGCAGAATTTAGGTGTTCCGCTGGAAAAATCGATCGAAGCAATGACACTTCGCATCCCAAATCTTGACTTGCGTTTCTTTGCAACGGCGGTGAGTCTCCAGCGTCAAACGGGCGGTGACCTAGCGGAGATTTTGGATAAAATCGGCCGTCTTGTTCGTGCTCGCTATCGACTCGCTGGACAGATCCAAGCGCTCACGGGTGAAGGGCGATTGTCGGGTATCGTTCTCCTCGCCCTGCCGCCAGGACTGTTCATCATGATGCTCGTCTTGAACAAAGAGTATGTCATGAAACTCTTTACCGACCCGATGGGGCAATGGATGCTCGGTGGTGCCATCGTAATGCAATTGCTTGGTGCACTCGTCATCAAAAAAATTATCGACATCAAGGTTTGAACGCGAGTCGTACACCACTTGGCGTTTGCAAGCTACAAAGGTAGGAATAAAAATCATGTTGATTCTTGCTGCTATTAGTACCAGCGCGCTAAGTGTGCTTATGATTGTGAGCATTTTTTTGGCTGCTGGCTCGCTCGCTTGGTTTGCAATGGACTTTTTCGGCAAAGATGCGCAAGGTGCGGCTGAAGACCGATTGGACATGCTCAACCTCTCCATGCGAAAGGAAGCTGGTGTTAAACGGACGAACGTTGAAAAGCTAACGAAGGCGTTGGAGCAAGCTTCGCCAGCCATTTCCAAACATATGGTGGCAAAGACCGAAGCAGAGCGCAATAAGTTGAAAATGCGATTGACCGAAGCAGGATTTCGATTTGATTCAGCGACGGCGGTCTTTCTCACTATCAAGGTGTTCGCGGGGTTGGGGGGGCTCGTACTGGGTGGCGGAATTACCGCGCTTACGATGGGATTTGGGAACGCAGTCCTCTTGCGGGCCGTCATCGGAGGCGGGATCGCCTTCTTCCTGCCGGAGTTGATCCTCGATTTGTTGAGGAGTAGGAGAAAGAAGCAAATTACCCTCGGACTTCCGGATGCCCTGGACCTATTGGTCGTGAGCGTCGAATCAGGACTCGGACTTGATCTAGGTATTCGGAAGGTGGCAGAGGAAATGCGCTCGTCCTACCGAATACTTTCCGATGAACTTCAGCTCTGTACTTTGCAGTTGCAAATGGGCCGTATTCGTGCCAGCGTACTTCAAGAACTCGGCAGCCGTACGGGTGTTGATGACTTGCGATCACTGGCCTCGCTATTGATTCAAGCCGAGAAATTCGGTTCAGGAGTTGCTCAAGCTTTAAGAGTACAAAGCGAGTCGATGCGGATCAAACGACATCAGATTGCCGAAGAGAAGGCAGCCAAGACTGCTGTCAAGCTCATTTTCCCTCTCGTCATCTTCATTTTCCCAGGAGTCTTCGTGGTTCTGGTCGGGCCAGCCGCCATTCAGATGGCCCGGGAAATGTTTCCAGCCATGCAGGGAAAGTAGAGATGGCTATCCACCTAGCTTTCACGCCGTTAATTTCGTGTTTATGCGGACTTATTGCGTTGACCCGTTAGGCGTAGGCATCGCGCAGACGTCTTTGGTCTATCGGAATGCCAATGGAGCCACAACACGACCGGCCTCAGACGACATCATCCTGCCTCAAACGACATCATCCAATTTGTCCTTCAACTGTTGATGTAATGCTTGGATGGCTTTTTTCAGTTGGTGCCATTGAATAAACGCCATGTGGGTATCGATCTGTTCACAGTCATTGCGATCGAAGCCTCGTTCGCTAATGCGAATTGCATCGTCCAGTGCAAACATTCCAACATCGGCAATTTCTTGTTCGCATACGGATTCGCAGACCTCTGCCTTTCCGTCAACTTGGAGCATAACGAGATTAACGGCCCAAACAGCGGCACATTCGGAATCATAGCAATCGACAATTCCACGAACCGAACCACTTTGAACATAGAACTTGGCCATTTAATGCTTATCCCTTTGGAAACTCGGAAGCAATTTGAAAGGTGACAAAGCACACAACCACTTGCGTCTGCCTGATATCGTGCGAGCAAGTGGTCGTTGCTTAGACAATCGAGTTATCGCCGACCGCGTTGACACGACCGGTCACATCGAACGCTGTTTTCGAATAGTCGGGCGAATTTTTCGGGGAAAACACCAGTTCCTTCGGTAAGAAGTGCATTGCATTGTTGAGTTTCTTCTGCCGTGGCCCGTATACTAGAGGTGCTTCGCGTCGCCTATCGAGTGCCGCCTGTTTCCAATCTTTCGGAACTTGGATTTACCAACGCAATGAGTATGACCCAGCCCAAGCAAAAGATCGCCATTCCTGATTCGCTCGTCAGGCAGTTGCACGACTTTCGCGTCCAAGTCTGGACGATCAAGATGCTAGAAGCATTTGGAATCGCATGCCTTTCCGTTTTTTTTGGTTTTCTGGCCGTGTTTGCTTTGGATCGTTTGTACGATTCGCCAGCATGGATCCGTGCCGCTGTTCTATTGCTTGCGACTGCTGGAGTCGCTTCGATTCCCGTATGGTTTCAAAGATGGGTGATTCGAATCCGGTCCGCCGAATCGGTTGCAAAACTGCTTGGTAAGCGAATGCCGGCAGTCGGTGACTCATTGCTTGGCGCGATCGAGCTTTCCCATAGCGATTCGGAACAATCTCGCTCGCCCGCCTTGTGCCAAGCTGCATTGCAACAAGTAGCGAATGATTCCGCCAAAAGGAATCTATTGGACGCAACACCGAGTTCTCAGCATCGTACATACGGTTCGCTTGCCGCTATGGGACTGGCGGTCGCAATGGGACTGTGGATCATGTACCCGGCAGCGGCCTCCAACGCTTGGGCGAGATTCGCTGCTCCACTCTCCAATGTGCAGCGTTTTACATTCGCCGCTCTCGATTCCGTTCCATCGAAGGTTATCGTGCCACACGGTGAAACATTCCCAATCTCAGTTAAGCTCTCTGAGGATTCCGAGTGGTCGCCTAGCAAAGCGTCCGCCACAATCGGTAAGCAGACTCAGTTAGAGAGCCAATTGATCAATCGCTCGTACGAATTTGAATTACCACCACAAATCAACTCGGGCACACTCTTGCTCTCCATCGGAGATGCATCGCCGAGTATTCATATCGAGCCAAAGCTTCGGCCGGAACTGGAAAGCATTGTTGCTAATATCAAGCTTCCCCATTATTTGAATCGTCCAGAGGCCATCAGCAAAGATGTTCGAGGCGGCGGTCTATCGGTCGTGAGAGGCTCCGAAATCGGTTTTGACGCGACCGCCACGAGTGCCCTGGCTTCCGCGTCCATCGGACAGACTGCTCTAACGGTCACAGAACGGACGTTTCGCCCCGACGCAGGGCTGATCGAAGAATCCAACAAATTCGAATTGCAGTGGACGGACACCGATGGACTTTCCGCCAAGTCCCCATTCTCAATCAATGTTTCGGTACGCGACGACGAAGCCCCATCGGTGTTCTGTGATGGACTTCCTCGATCCCGCGTATTGTTGGATTCAGAGCAGATCCAGTTCACGGTTCGCTCCCTCGATGATTTTGGTGTGAAGCACGTTGGGATGGAATGGAAGACCGCAGAAGGATTTCAGTCGAGCAAACCTCTGACTGGAGAATCGATGCTGGCGGCTGGCCACGCCAATGCGGAGTCACTCGATGCAATGGCTACATTCCAAGCGACATCTCTAAAAATCCCTCCTCAACCACTCGAAGTTCGGATGTTCGTCGAAGACTACTTCCCCGATCGCGGTCGAGTCTATTCGTCCCCCCATTTGCTCTATGTTCTTAATCCGGATGAACACGCGCATTGGATCCTTGACCAAATGAGCAAGTGGCAACGCGAGTCGCTGGAAGTTCGGGACCGCGAACTGCAACTGCTGGCCACCAACAAGAAAATCCGCGATCTGCCCGAGGAGGAGCTCGACCAAGACGACACACGTCGCAAAATCGAGCAACAAGCTTCCGCCGAGCAAGCCAACGGACGCCGCCTGAACAACTTGACGGGTCGCGGAGAAGATTTGCTGCGCCAAGCGGCGAGGAACTCAGAGATCGGTGTCGGGCATCTTGAGAAGTGGGCTGAGGTTCAGCAAATTCTAAAAGACATCGCAGCCAATCGCATGCCCAATGTGGCGGATTTGCTCAAGCAAGCCAAAGAAGAAAAGAGACTTGCCAAAGCGAGCTCAAGTAATAGCGAAAAATCAGGTCCCATAGCTGGCGTAAACAAAGACAATCGAAGCAACCCGTCAGCTGCCGATCCAGAAGCCACCCCAACGCCTCCGGGCCCGGTGGTACCCATGATTGCGGATCGAGAATCCTCGCAACAACCGCCGATCGAGTCCGATGATCCTCAACAAAAGTCGAAAAACGGCCCCCCACCCGCGCTGCGTTTGCCAACGACCACCGTGATGGGTAAACCTCAACCAAAAAAACCGGGCGAAGAGGAAAACGAGACGGACAGTAAAATCGAACAGGCTGTTCGCAAACAAGAAGAGCTGTTGGCAGAGTTCGACAAAATCGCCGACGAGCTCAACAAACTGATGGCGAATCTCGAAGGTAGCACTTTGGTGAAGCGACTCAAAGCAGCATCACGCGAGCAAATCCAGATTGCGGATGCAACCTCAACGGAAATCGATAATGCATTTGGATCAAGGCTTCAGCGGCTCAAGCAAGATCAGCAAAAACGGATCGAGCAACTCAAGGGTCGCGAAGAAAACGCCCTTAACACCGTCAGTGTGATCATCGATGATTTGGAAGCTTTTCATCAACGTCGTCCTCTAGTGAAGTTTCAAAGTGTTCTCGATGAAATGAAAGCAGAAGATGTCCTCGGGGGAATTCGCGTTTTGTCAGACCGCATCCTTGAATCGCAGGGGCTCGCCATCGCCGAGGCTGAATACTGGTCTGATACCATGGACCGCTGGGCTGAAGACCTCGTCGATCCAGCCTGCAAAGGTGAGTGCAAAGGGAGCAAATCCAAAAGTTCACTCCCCCCGTCGATCATCCTCGAAGTCATGCAGATTCTTGAAGCGGAAATCAATCTTCGCGACCGAACTCGCGTTGCAGAGCAATCCAAGGCGGTTTCCGAGAAAGCGAAGTATCTTGAATCTGCCTCCGAACTCGCCGCAAATCAAATGGATCTGGAGGAGCGAATCGCCATCGTGCGGACCAAAATATTGGAGCTACCGGATGCGCAAGCTGAGTTTGCAAAAGAGATTGAGTTGATGCAGCAAGTGGACTTGGTCATGATTGATGCGGCAAAAATATTGGAACGACCCGAGACGGGCAAGCTGGCCATTGCAGCCGAGACAGAAGCGATCGAACTACTGCTGAAAAGCAAACGTATCAATCCAAAGAGCGGTGGAGGTGGCGGTGCCAGTCCCGGTGGCGGCGGTGGCGGGGATACGCAGGATGCAGCTATTGCCATGTTGGGACCTGGGATCAACGAGAAAGAAGCTCGCGAGGACCATGGCGTCCAACAGGCGACGGGCTCGTCGGGAACCAGTTTTCCAGAAGAATACCGACAGGGTCTGGACGAATACTTCCAAAGACTCGAACGCAAATCACTGCCTTAAGACTCTCAAAATGCATCCGTGTGTATTCAATCGATTGGCGATGGCCGCCCTCTTTTCATTTTGTTTCTTCGAGCCTAACGAAACTCATGCGCAGGGAGAGTTGTTGCTAGGCCAAGAAGTTCGAGTGCAAATCAATGGCGTGGAAGTCAATGCCGCAAACGGCCAGGTGTTAAAAGGTTTGCGGATGCAAGCGGCCGACAAAGTCGTTGTACCTGTGATGCCTCCGGACGCTGAGCTATCCAAGCGGCAGTTATTTATGTTGATGCGTGGGCTAATCCAAAACGAACTCTCCGTCGTGGATTCCGTCTGTCAACTCAATAATAAGCAACGGCAAGCCATTGTCGACCTAGCGGAGCAGGAATGGACTGTTAAGACCAGCGCTGCGGTTTTGAAATGCCTACAGCAGCATGTTTTCGGAACCACCGATCTCGACAGTTTGGCCGAACGAACCGTCAGGAGTTGGCTGGTGACATCTGTATCCACCGAATCCGTAGCCAACTACGACCAAGAATTAGCAGATCGTATGGAGTACAGGAAGCACGCTTTGATCAGCGTGATGCTCGACTCGTTGGTCGTAAAACTCAACTTAAGTTCGACCCAGATGGAACAAATTGAAGCGATCCTAGACGAAAAATGGAGAGACCGTTGGTTTCGTTCTCTCGAAGCGACCTTTAGCAATGTGTCTTTGTTCCCCGAAATTAAGCCCTCGTGGATTTCATCCATTCTCACAGATGCACAGCAAGCCGCCCTCGTCACACGCGAGTCACAACAGTTTTTTGGTTCGCACCAAGTCACACAAGATTCGCCAAGCTTGGCTCTCGACGCCCGATTCGTCATTGGATCGATCGCAAGCTCGAATGCAATAGCGTTGGCGATGGGAAGCAAAAAAGAAGACAAAGCCTCAAAGAGCGAGGAACAAAATGATGCGACAAAGCGTTAGAAGTTCTGGAGCGCAAACGAGAAGTCTGCTCTGTTTGTTCGGTTTCGTTCGTCCTGCGATCTTCTTAACCGCGATCTTCGTAACGTTGGCAGCCTGTTCGTGTGCATTCGCTCAACAACAGGCAGTTCCACTGCCGGCTCAAGCTATACAGATTCAACAGCAACGCATGCTACAAAATCTAAAAGAGCGTGTGCAACCACGTGTTATTCTAGATGAGGATGTTGACGATGAGGATGCGGTTATTTGGGGACAGGGCGCTTTTCCGCAGATGGACCGCCAAACGATGCGGGAGTCCATGTTCGGTGCCTTGGGAGGATCCGAAGCAGCCTTCCAAAAACTCAAGCGAGAAAGCATCCAACGCGAATTGGACCGTATCAACGTCATTTGCTCACTGACCAATGCCCAACAGGAAAAGTTAAACGAGGCCATCGAAATCGATATTCAACATGTCCATGCCAAAATCGAGACCGCTCTGAGCAAATTTGACTCGAAAATGACAGTGCAGCAATTTCAACAAATTCAACAAGAAATTCATATAGTCACCGGCACACTCAACGCCGGTTCACAGCAAGATGGAGAAATCTGGCGAAAAGTCCTTCGCTCTCAACTCACCGCAGAACAATCTGCAAGAATCGAGGAGGACAAGCAGAAAGTGGAAGCGAACCAATCGCGAACGCAGCGGCTCAAAATCCTTTTACGCTTGCAACGAAAACTGGGACTGACGGGAAAGCAAAGGAATGCGTTGAGTGAATGGATCAAGGAGAAAAAGCAGACCCAATTTGATTTTGCTACCATTTGGAAATTGTTGGCTTCCGTCGACGACAACCAGATTCCATTCACAGCCACCCAGCGCAAGTTGCTCGAACAACCTCTCGGTCCGGCCGATATCGCAAATATGCCGACGGGCGAGTTCCCCCAATTTAATGTGGTTCCTATGATTCAGATTCGCCAACGATGATTAAGCTTGAGATGAACTACCAAAGTGCCTTTTTTCGTTCGCAGACCTGTAGGGCTCCCAATGGGCTCCTGCTCTTGGTTGGATTCCTCTGCGTGGTTACGCAAGTTACAGGCGCTCGGGCGCAGGCGAAAATTGGCCGAGACGGCAATGCAGTCCAGGGTCAAACCGTTCCGCGAGACGTTCGAGAGATTTACGATCGTGGATTGCTTTGGCTTGAAAATACGCAAGATGAGAGCGGTGGATGGAGCAAGACGGGAGGGATGTCCGGAGGAGGTGTTTCCGGATTGGCTCTCATGGCGTTCCTTGCGTCCGGCGAGGACCCAAATTTCGGCAAATACAGCATACCGGTTCGCAAATCGATTCAGTCCATCATTCGAGGGCAGAATCCAAACACCGGTTATCTAGGCGATAGCATGTACCAACATGGGTTCGCGACTCTTGCGCTGGCGGAGGCGTATGGCGCGATTGATGAGCGAAATTTTTGGCCGGCCGATGCGGATAGCAAACGCACTCGATCGATAGGTCAGGCATTGGAACTGGCGATTCGAACATCGGTAACTAGCCAGGACAAGAACACCTTTGGCGGCTGGCGATATTCGCCCGATGCGAGCGACTCGGATACATCGGTTGCCGGCGCCATTCTGATGTCGCTTTTGGCGGCTCGCAACGCTGGGATCGAAGTTCCGGACAAGAATATTGACCGAGCCATCAAGTACTTTACAAGCATGACGTCCAGCAGTGGACAAGTCGCCTATGCAGGTGGCATGGGTGGTTTTGATAATTCACCGGCGAGAGTCTCCATAGCCACCTTGGTCTACGCCATTGCCGGGAGAAAAGACCTCAAGGAATTCAAGGCTACCTCTTCGTTTCTAAAGTCGTCGGATTCGAACGAGGTGAACGATCATTATGGCGAGTACACGGCTTACTACAAAGCCCAGGCGCTCTTCCAGACGGATTTGCCTACTTGGGAGAAATGGAACAAGAATCTCATTCTAGAACTCAAGAAGAAGCAGAAATCGGACGGCCATTTTGACGGCAATTTTGGACCTGCAGTCGCAACGTCGATGAACCTCTTGGCTCTCGCTCTTAATTTTCGCTTTTTACCCATTTACGAACGATAGAACATCGATTGGCCAATATGCATTTCACAAAAACAATCGTGTTGATCCTTTGTCATTTTGCTGTACTGCAATGGGCGAACATTCAAGCTGCCGACCCCAAACCTGCAATTCCACCGAAGATTGACAAGTCGGTAGGAACGCTCCATTTGATTGGTGGAGATGTCTACAGAGGAGAGATCGCTAGCGGCTCCAATCAAGAAGCCAACGGTGCTCTGATCTGGCGGTGCCCTGCATTCGCTTCGGACTTGATCGTCCCATGGAACGCCATCGACCGATTGACACAGCCCATCTTAGAAGCTCCGCAACCAGAACCTCAGTCTACGGACTCCAATGCGGAAATGTTTGTGTTCGAACTGCAATCCGGCGAAACCGTATCCGGACGATTTGCAAACATGATGGATCCGTGGATTGAAGTGGATAGTCCGTTGGCGGGGAAACATAAACTGCCTATTGAATCCATTCGAAGCATCTTGCGTATAAGGCCATCGATGGTTGCCCAGGGCGGCTCGCTTGCCATCTCGGACTGGAAACAAGTTGCGCCACCCATCAAGGCAGGGGGCCGAAGCAAGTGGTTCGAACGGACGGGTTCCTACGATACGGAAACGGCAGGGACAGCCATCACGCAGCAAGTCTCGGTTCCAGACTTGGTTGCCATCGATATCGAAGTCGCTTGGGAGCAAGCCAGCCCGAATTGGATGTTAACGCTCGGGGAACCGCGTCGCATGGAGTTGCATTTCCGAAAGCTTGAAACGCGAAACATGATCTCGATCACGATTCTTGTCGATGATGAACTTTCAGCAGATATTGAAACGGTTCAGATTCCAAGCGATGGATTGAGCTCGATATCTCTGAGGATGCTGTGCGATTCCAATCGAGGTCGCTTTGTGTTATTGCAGAACGGAATTCCTATCGCACAATTGCGTTTGACGAAGTCGATGCGTTTGACCGGTCGGCATAGCCTGACATTCACCAATATCGCGCAAGGCAAGGTCTCTCTCCGCGAACTGAGAGTCTATCCATCGGTTTTCACTGCCCCATTCATGAAACCCAAGGGAACGCCTAACGCAAATCCAGATGAGGCTCGCGTGACCGAAACACTATTGCGCAACGGAGAAACCTTTGTGGGCCGGCCAAGCCAATTCGACGCCGCCTCGCGATCCTTCGGATTTGCGGATGGAAACACCAACCTTGGCCGCGTTTCGATTGAGCAAGTCGAGAGAATCGAGTTTCCGCCTAGCGATATAACAACAACATCCAACGAGAGCAAACCCTTTTTTGTGGCGGAACTCAAGTCGGGAGCCACGTACTTCGGGCAAGCTGCCAAAATGCAAGGGGACAAAATCCTCTTGACCATTGATTCCATAAAGACCACGGTGCAAATTCCTGTTCAAGACCTGCAATCGATTGGGCTGAGCGTTTCGCGAGCAAGCAATCCCAAAACCATGGAACCAATCGCCTTGGCGCAAATGATGAAGTTTGTGTCACCGTGGACAACATCGACGGGAAGGATCGATCGAGTCGCGGCAATTGCGGCTAAGGGAAATGGTGCAGACAATCGTCCAAAACTATTCTGGAAACCATTCGCAACGAACTCCGTTGCACTGGCTCGAGATGCGACAGGCACAATCGAGCCCCTTTTGATTGGACCGGCAAAGTCCGCTATCCGTTTGACGGATGCCCGAAACGTGAACCCAAAGACCGGGCAAAAGCCGACCGTGCCAGATTATGGCCGACCTTTGAAAGCCGATGAGCCATCGCTGTTCCTAAAGAGCGGCGACTGTTTCCCCGCCGTGGTGGACATCCTTGATGAAACACAAATGAAATTCAAGTCTGAGATTTTCGAGGCGGGCCAAATTGAGAATGAGTACGTGCGAGGCATCCGAGTACTTGCCGATACTGGCACCGACATCAATGAAAAAGGAGTCCGAAAAAGACTGCTCACTTTACCTCGCTCGCAGCGAAGCAATCCTCCTTCTCATTTGATTGTTTCCAGAGAAGGAGATGCCATTCGCGGCCATTTGAAAGGGCTGACACCGGATATCGCGACCATAGAGGTCCGCGGATCGGAGTGTGCAATCATGATGAAGACGGTAGCTGAAATCATTTGGTTGCTCGACGCGCCCGAAATCGTTCCGCTCGGAAAGGAGCTCGAGAAAAAATCGACTCCCAAAATCGAACCGAAGTCAAACGGTTCCGATTCGAATCGCGAGCTTGAGTGTCAAGCGTTGTTCAGTTCGGGCACTCGCATCAGCGTTGTACCTGACCGCATTGAGAACGGCATCCTATACGGCCAACATCCTCAATTAGGTAATTGCCAAATCGATCTTTCTAAGATTGCTCGATTGGTGCTTGGGGATGCGATTATGGAGGAAGCGGAAAGGAACCGATTTGGAAAATGGCGACTTGAAAACGCCATCGATCCCAAGTTCGTCAATGATTTGGATTCGCCCGAAGAAGGTGGGGCAGCCAACAATCCGAATTCCGTGTTTGCGAAAATGATAGGTGAGGCGGCACCCGAATTTGAACTTAAGAAGATGGACGGGGCCTTGTTGCGATTATCCGACCTACGAGGGAAAATTGTCGTACTTGATTTCTGGGCAACATGGTGCGGCCCATGCATTGCATCGTTGCCAAAGTTGACTGAGATTTCGCAAGAGTACAAAGGCGCAGGCGTTGAGTTGGTCACGATCAATATCGAACAGAAACCGGCCGAGATTCAAGCCATGTTGAGCAGGCTGGAGATCAATCCAACGGTCGTCTTGGACTCGGACGGTGCGATCGCGAGGGCTTATCGAGCACAGGCGATTCCGCAAACAGTCGTAATTGATCGAATGGGAAATGTTTCTCAAGTCATCGTTGGTGCCGGAGATTCATCGGAGAAAAAAGTCCGCGAAACACTCGACATGATGCTTAACACCAAGCTCTAAGGCGATCGGCAGATTGCAGTATCCCAACCCGAAGCTTAACGGCTCGTTGCTTTGATGGATTGTGAGACGGGGTGTTCGAAAGTGGCATGGCCGTCTCGCCCATGGATTCGCGAGCGAGCGAACTCGTGCCACGCGATGGTAACCCGTACCCGTAAGCAAGGAGCCGACTGCAATCCCTCGCGTGACGGCTTGTTGCTTCAATGGTAAGACGGACTTCCTAGTCCGTCGAATTCCCCATTGACGGACTTGGAAGTCCGTCTTATCGCCCGTACCCAATAACGACATCACTAAAAGCAACAAGCCGGTGAGTATCGGGTTATGATCGGTAGTTTTCAGTCTGCGGCTCGCCTAAGGCGACTGACCGCTGAAATGGCGTAAGCCGCCAGTGGGATGAGTCACGGATGGCATGCTGATAGCTTACCTACCAAGCTGAAACTATTTTAGACCTTCCAAATACGCAAGCAGATCGGCCGCTTGCTGTTGGGTTAGATTGGATAGTAGCTCGACCGGCATGAGCGATTGAGTCGACCGTTTTTCCATTTCAATACTGTCGATAGCAATTGTGATTGGTTCGCCTGTACCAGGTTGCAACGTAAGTTCCTCATCCGTACGTTTGAGTACTCGGCCGATGGTCGTAGAGCCATCGCTCGTTAAGACGATGATGGCTTGATACGCTTCCTCGATGGACTCATCCGGTTTGATGATCTGATCTAGAAGTTTTTCTCGGGGATACTTCTTACCGATTTTGCTTAGATCCGGACCGGTCGATTTCGCCTGCCCGTCCACCCGATGGCATTGATTGCACTGACCTACCCCTCTTTCAAACAGCTTCTTTCCTGAATCGCTTTTGCCATCTACGGCGAGGAGTGTGGCAGATGACCAACCGCTTCCTAGTCGCTCAATCCGCTGATCCGGTCTCGCCAATGGCTCGATAGCATCACGAATGACATCCTCGCTTTCAAGTGCTCGAAGGATGATTGAATCGCGGAACGCTTTAGGGACGCTGCCACTTCGTATCGCGTGAACGAGAAACATACCGCTGGTCGAATCTGCTAAGAGTCGCTCACACGCCTCCATTCGTTCCTTGTCGTTCACCTGCCCAACAGGAGCGGTAACCCGATCGAGCGCACCTCGAATCGACTCCTCCTTGGGAAGTTGGAGGATCCAATCGTGGATCAACTGCACTCCTTTTTCGTCAACAGAGTGGGCACCGATATGAGGCATTCGTCCCGTACCAGACTTCGCCATGCGATAAAGGATCAATGACTGGGCCGGTGAACCGGGTGCGATTAACTTAGCATCGCGAAATCCATAGTCACCCTTCATCGGTGGCATATCAACCGACTTGGTGTCGGCTAGCGATTTGGCAAAGGGCATGTCAAGGTTCGACGATCCCACCGCTCCAAACATATGGCAGTGCGCGCAATTGACGTGGAGATACGATCGCGCTCGGACGTTGAGTGAGGCTGCCGCATTTTCCGAAGATGCCATGCAAGTGAAACGTTCGTCGCTGGCAGGTTGCTTTTCCTTGCCGAGTGCGGCGAATCCTTGTCGAATCAGGGTTCGCCAGCTATCCGACTTTTCGTTTGGCTTTCGCAGTTGAGCTTCCAACATGCCAAGCGATTCACCCGCCCATGTTGTGTGGCAAGTTCTGCATTGGCTTCGAGATGGGAAATTCCATGTCATTTTTTGGTTAGGTTGTTGCGGATCATCTGAGTCAAGGGCAACGGATCTTTGCCCCCCATCGGCTGGAACGAGAGTGGCATCGGATTGGTCATCATTCCATCGGTAGCTGTAGTAGCGCCAATCCGCGACTGCGTTCAAGTGAGCAATCTGAGTTTCTAACGCGATACGGCTTGATTCATCCCCAGGGCGTACTTGAATCGTATAGGTCTTGGCTAGTACGGTACCCGGCGGATATTTTACTTTGGTTTTGAACCAGTCAATGGTTGGTTGTTCGTCTTGGTAAAAGGTCGCTTGCCCATCGCCTGGGATCGCCAACAAATATTCGGCTTGGGCGCCATCGGCCCACATCGAGGTATTGAGTTCATATGTCGCGACGCCTGGCGCTGGCTTACGAGTCTTGATATCAGACCACAGTCCGGAGCGCGAGAGTGCGAAAGGGAATTGCTTCTTCTGCTGGCTGGGCTCTTGCTTTGCTTCCGGGTTCTCCTTGAAACGGTACAACCCTGCCTTTTGTTGATCGTTCGAATAGTCGCAAACCAACAGATCTCCATCGTGATCGATCGCAAAGCAAATCGGCTTGACGTTGCTGGCTGCGATTTCGATCGGCAACGCCACCTTTTCCTTGTCGAATCCAACGGACCAGAATCGTTTCGTAATCCAATCGCCAAAAATGTATTTGCCTTGCAATCCGGTACGTTGCGCCCCGCGATAGACGATACCGCCTGTGACCGAGGCGGCGTCTGCATGGCTAAGTACAACATCTGCAGGGAGGATGGGCGTTGGCCCGACTTTGCCATGAATGTTGACGTCACCTGGCCCCTCTTTGATGGACCATCCGTAGTTGCCGCCCGATCGAACGCGATAGACCATTTCGTACATTTCCCATCCAACATCGCCCACCCATAGATCGCCCGTGGCCCTGTCAAAGCTCATCCGCCACGGATTGCGAAATCCGAATGCATAGACCTCATGTTTGACACCTGAAAGATGAACGAATGGATTGTCTTTTGGAATCGAATATGCTCTGTCTGTGTCGGGATGATCCACATCGATTCGCAAGATCGAAGCGTAGAGATCCGTGATGTCTTGACCCGTGCTCAGCCTATCTGGAGGCGAAGGAACTTCGAGGTCACCTATCGAAATGTAGAGATAACCATCGGGTCCGAAAAGGAGTGTGCAGCCATTGTGACCACCGCCTCCGCAGGTCAATATGGTTACTTCGCTTGTGAGATCGATAGTGGGTTCCGGTTCCTCCGTAACTCGAAAGCGTGCGATGTGAGTTCCGTTGGGGTCCTTGGGGCTAGTTGGATTGACGATATAGCAAACGTACGCAAATCGGTTTTCCAAGAAGTTTGGATGAAACACGATGCTGTAGACGTCGATCCGCTTTTTGGCAGGTAAGATCGATTGCAAATCGCACATTAGACTCGGCTGAAGATCGGGATGGGATTCCGAAAATGAGACCACTTTGCCCTTCTGCTCAACGACGACCAGCCGATCCGTTCCTGGCAGGGGGACCATAGCAACTGGCCCGGTGAATTCTTGCTTTGGATATGCCCGCTCCAGGACAAAGGGCAAGGGAGGGTCGGGGGTTCCAACAAACATGGAATCGTTCCATGGAACCCTTGTTGCGGACTCTTGTGCGAAACTATCGCATGTCGTGGCCACCAAGCAGGCAGCAACCCAAAAAAGCAAAGGCGGGTTGTTCATAGAATTGGCGGTCGATCGGCGTTGAATGTGCATGGCGGTAGGATCCTACTTCTCAAATTTGCCTATAATTTGCTTATAAGTTTTCTCGCCAACTTCGATTGCTCATCATCTAAGACTTGCCAGCAAGCGAGCCCATTTCCAACGAGCTCATATTGGTCAAATTTCCAGCCAACCTTCATCTGCCGATCGATTTCGAATATTTGGGGATTCTCTGGGCCGGCATGGCAATTGCCAACCACGATGTTGCCGTTCGGCAGTTCCTCAAGGCAGGTGGTCCATTTCAAATCGATGTTCGTACCCGGAACTCGATTCTTAATCTCCCAGACAATTTTTTTGTCGGGCGATACTTCGACAACACTATTGCCACTCCCGGATGCGATCAACGTGTTTCCGTTTCGGAGTCGGATGGCGCCATAGACCCGCGTACCGATCGGGTAGTCCCAAATGACTTCACCAGCTCGGTTGTATTCGGCGACGATCCCCGGTTGTTCCGAGCAAACAAGGTAGGTCTCTTGCGGCGTGATGCGCATCAGCCGAGTGGATTGCATTCCTCCCTGTTTCAGCGGAATCTCGTGGACAATCGTCCCGTTGGAATCGACCTCGATGATTCGACCGACGCCACTCTCGGCAATCACAGTGTGACCGTTCGGCAACCGGGCGAACGCGTGAACGTCAACCTTCTTTCCAGCGTTCCCGTTCATCGTCGCTGAGTCGTAGCTCCAAACGACTTTGTTTTCGAGTGATATCTCGTTGAGTTGGGTCCAATTGTCGTGGAAGAGGATATTACCGTTGGGCAGGAACTGCACGTCGTGATGCCCTGCGTGCCCTTGTGCCGGTCCGGCTGTCTTGTGGGACCATAAAACTTTGCCTTCGGTATCGCATATCGCGACAATGTTTTTGCCGTACGAAGCGCTTACCAGCACCAGCCGTTCCGCGCGTGAGTTTCCAACAAAGAAAAGAGTTGCTACAAGTGCAAAGAGCAGGACACCGGGTTTCATGGTTGCGTTCGTTTCAGCAAAGGGAGAGTTGCGAGGGTCTAAATCCTGGACCAATCATTGTAGACCATCATGCATGGGCGTGCAGCGTCGCCCTTTGCACTTGCTCCCTACGGACAGAACACGACGGACAGAACACAAGGTATGACGCGTTCGTTCAACCTAGGATTTCGCGCTTCTTCTCGACGTAGTCCCAGAGAACAAACCGATCCAAATCGTTACCGGCTGTAAAAAATACGCGGCCTTTGGTCTGTTCCGCCAATCGGTAGGCAAACCGAATGTCTTCTTCCGACTGCGACCAGCTTGGCACCAGGAACAAATTGATCACGATACCTTCCTTTGCGCATTTCAACGCTTCGCGCATCGTCTCCTTTTCCGTTCTAGGATCAGGTGGATATAAAAGAAACAGCGTTTCGTCTTCGAAGTGAGCTGTGGGGAGC